>VGZI01000188.1 GCA_016872605.1 Planctomycetota bacterium | reverse complement strand
CGATCCCTCTGTCGTCAATGGCGTCTCCAGCTCGACCCAGCTTCGACACCCTGCATACGCCGCCGTCTCGGCAATCTCGTGAGCCCGGGGCATTCGGTGAACGCGCACCACCAAAAGGTACAGTCCCGGCTCGCGATAGTGAAATCGCTTGCGAACCGTTTCCTCTGACCAGCAGTGCAAATGCGACAACAACAGCGCAGGCAGTTCCTCGCGAATTCGGTAGACGGTCGTGACTTCAGCCCAAAGCTGCAGGCGCACGATTCCCTGCGGAGGCCGATTCGCCTCGACGTGGTCCAGCAGCGGACGCGCATCGTCGTTGATTCCTTCTGCTTGTTGGTGCACGTAGGTCGGATAGAGCCAGAATCGCGCTTGATCGACGAGGAACTCGCCGGTCTGCTCGTCGATGCCGCCCTTGCGCAAGATGAGCGACTGCATGCCGCGCCCGAGCGCTTCGCAGATGACGGCCCATTCTTTGAATGCGTGTTGCATCACGAAGCGACTCCGACCATCGCCGTTAGCGGCTTAGCGCTCTCGCCAGGCCATGTGAGCGCAAGGCCGCAAGCGGCTACCAATGTTCGCTACGCAACTCGCGCAGCATCAAGTCGGTGACGGCATCCTTGGCGCTCTTGTTTTCATAGAGCACGCGATAGACCTCGGTGCCGATCGGCATCGGAATGCCCATGTACTGGGACTTCTCGAAAACGCTACGAGCGGTGAACACGCCCTCTGCGACGGTGGACGTGCTGGCTTGAATGTCGGCCAGCCTTTCGCCTTTGCCGAGCCGTTCGCCGACGGCGCGATTTCGGCCATGGCGGCTGACGCAGGTCGTGATGAGATCGCCCATGCCGGCCAGGCCCCAGAACGTCTGCGCCTCAGCGCCCAGAGCGACGCCGAACCGCGCCATCTCGGCGAGACCGCGCGTGAGCAGAGCCGACTTGCAGTTGTCGCCGAGTTCGAGTCCATCGCTGATGCCAGCCGCAATGCCGATGACGTTCTTTAACGCGCCGGCCAACTCGACGCCGACGAGGTCGCGATTGGTGTAGACGCGAAATCGCTCGGTCGAAAGCCGATCTTGCAGCCACTGCGCCAATGCGACATTCTCGCTGGCAGCGACAAGCGTGGTCGGCAAGCCACGTGCGACTTCCTCGGCATGGCTCGGCCCGCTCAACACCGCCACCGGTCGCGGACCGAGGACTTCGACCGCGATCTCGGTCGGCCTGCGAAACGAATGAATCTCAATGCCTTTCGCCAAACTCAGAAACGGCGTCCCCTTCGGAATCGCCGATGCGATTCGTTGCAGCGTCGTTCGCAGAAATGCCGTCGGCACGCCAGCGATGATCACGTCCGCGCCATCGAGCGCCGTCGCAATGTTCGTTGTCAACGTGATGCTGACCGGGACGATCACTCTGGGCAAGAGGCGAGCGTTCTCGCGGCGCGCATGCCAGTCCGCGTGCTCGGGCCGGGCACTCCACAATGTCACGCGATGCTGCGAATTCTTGGCAAGAACCAAGGCAACAGCCGTGCCCCAGGCGCCGGCGCCGAGTATCGCAAATCGCGTTGTCATCCTTGTTCCTCAGAGTTTCCCAGGTTCCCTAAGCATTATATTCATATCCGTTCTCGTTTAGCGTTCGCGCCTCTTGACCACGATTCCAAAGCGGGCGCCCAATTGGGCCTTGACAAGCCGAAATATCAAAAACTCCCAAGTTCGATCCATCGGCGGTCGATGCTAGAGACGCGGGACGTAATGGTCCTGGCCATATCGAAAATCTGCGATCGGCTGAGCCGGTCGATGCGATCTACAGGGAGGTTCTCGAATGCCGGCACAACTCCGCTTGTACTCCACCGCGATGGGCGACGATGACATCCAGGAGCCGACGGTGCGCATTCGCCTGGCTGACTTGCTGCCCATTTTGGCGTTAGCGAAGAAGAACAACTATCTGTGGCTGCAGGACTTTCTCGATGATGAAGTGACGGTCACCTCAGACCTCTACGACGTGCTGCGCTCGTTCAGTTCGATGCATCGTCGGCCGGCCTGACCTGAATGGCAGATACGTGGCATATTCCGCCGGCAACGCGCGAGCGCTAAACGTAGACGGCTTGTCATCTCAGCGCGCCTCCGCAAGATAACCCCATGTAAATGCACGTGGGGACAATCATGGGCCGGCGACTCAAAGAACTTCTCGCGCAGAACAAGCTCGTGCGCGTCTTCGGCTTGGGGCAACTCTGCCATCCGAAATTCGTCGATATTATCGGCCAGCACGGCGGGTACGACGCGGTCTGGCTCGATCAGGAGCACGCGGGGTTGTCGATCGGGCAGATCGAACACGCGTGTCTGGCCGCCCGTGCGGTCGGTCTCGACTCCTTCGTTCGCCTGGCCCCGACCGACTACGCCACGGTAATGCGACCGCTCGAAGCCGGCGCCGGCGGCATCATGGCCGCTCAGGTCCGCAGCGCCGCCCAGGCCGAGGACGTGATGCAATGGGCCAAGTTTTATCCGCGCGGGCTGCGCGGCGTCAACGGCAGCGGTGTCGATGGCCGATATGCCACCATGCCGATGCCGGAGTACCTGAAGAAAGCAAACGACGAGACCTTCGTCGCCATCCAGATCGAGCACATCGGCGCCGTCAACGACGTCGAGAAGATCGCGGCCCTGAAAGATGTTGACGTGCTATTCATAGGCCCCGCGGATCTCGGCCAGTCCATGGGCCTCGTCGGTGACTGGGACCATCCGAATATCTGGCAAGCGATCGAACGCGTCGCCAAGGCCGCCGCCACCAACAGGATTCACTGGGCGATCCTGCCGCGCAGTGCCGCATATGCAAGGCGCTGCGTCGATCTTGGCTGCAAGATGCTGTCGGCCGGCTTGGACGTGTGGGCGGTGCAGCGCGGCTTGAAGGCGTTTCTGACGGAATTCGAATCGATCATATGAGAAGCCCAGGGGTTCGGAGTACCTCACCCCTGGGCGTCATGGCGCCGGGTATTTCGGCGTGCGCCCATTCAGGACCTCCATCACGTCGCGGACTACCCAGCTCATGTTCTCGATCGCCGTAAAGGTGCGGGCGGCCATGTGTGGAGTGAGCAGGACATTGTCCAAGCCAAGCAATGGATAGTCATCCCTGGGCGGTTCCGGATCGAACACGTCAATCGCAGCGCCGGCAATCTTCTTCCCCTTGAGCGCGGCGGCGAGCGCGGCATCGTCCAGCACCTCGCCGCGGCTGGTGTTGATCAGGATGGCCGTCGGTTTCATCAGCGAAAGGAGCGGCGTGCTGACCAGGTGCTCGTTGCCCGACTTCATATCAACGTGCAGCGACACGATGTCGGCTTCGCGGAAGATCGTCGGCTTGTCCACTGCGGTTGCGGGGAACGTCAGTTGCCCTTGCACGTCAAGCAGGTCGTTGTAGATCACGCGCATGTCAAAGCCGAGCGCGGCGATTTTCCCGACGCGCCGGCCGACGCGGCCCATGCCCAGGATGCCGATCGTCAGCTCGTTGAGCTGGACGCCGCGGAGCGTGTTGCGCAGGCGTTTGAACTCCTTCGGATCGTAGGCGCGATCCCTGAAAAACGCCCACGGCCGCAGCAACTGTAGCGCATAGCCGATGACAAAATCACCGACCGCGATCGTGTTTGCATCGGGTGTGTAGACGACTTCAACGCCGCGAGCGCGGCAGGCCTTCACGTCGATGTTCTCGATGCCCACACCGCCTCGGCCCACGACTTTGAGCTTCGGACAGCGGGCCAGGAGAGCGGCGTTCACCTTGGTGTAGGTGCGCACCACCATCCCGACCACGTCCGGCAACGCGGCAGCGTAGGCGTGCGTATCCGGGCCCGCTTCGATGACGCGGGCACGCTCCTTCAGCCACGCCAGCGGCGTCGCATCCGAGCCTTCGGTAACCAGAACGAGCGGCAATTCAGGCATGCCGCCCGTTATAGCAAAACTGTAGGGTGGGTCGAGCGTACTCGCGAGGCCCACCGGCGGCGCCAGCGTCTACATCGATTGGACGACTGTGATCCCGCGTCCCGGTGGGCCTCGCGAGTACGCTCGACTCACCCTACGGAAGGTGACCCTGCGCCTTTGCGTGAGGCTCTCTACAATATCGGCATCTTTCCACCCTGGAGACATTCCTAATGGCAACTCCCACCGCCGACATCGGCCTCATCGGACTGGCCGTCATGGGCGAAAACCTTGTGCTCAACATGGAGAGCCACGGCTACACCGTCGCCGTCTTCAATCGCACCACCGCGCGCGTCGATGCTTTTCTGGCCGACCGTGCGAAGGGCAAGAAAATCGTCGGCTGCCACTCCGTCAAGGACCTGGTCGCCGCGCTGAAACGGCCGCGCAAGGCGATGATCATGGTCAAGGCCGGGCCCGCCGTGGACCAGGTCATCGAAGAAATTGCCCCGCTCCTGGAGGCCGGCGACATCCTCATTGACGGCGGCAATACCCACTACCCAGACACCACGCGCCGCACCAAGGCGATGAAAGCGCGCGGACTCCACTTCATCGGCACGGGCGTGAGCGGCGGCGAAGAGGGGGCCCTGAAGGGACCGTCGATCATGCCGGGGGGCGATCCCGCCGCGTGGCCGCACGTCAAGCCGATCTTCCAGGCCATCGCCGCCAAGGTGGCCGACGGCGCCCCCTGCTGCGACTGGGTCGGCGACGAAGGGGCCGGCCATTACGTCAAGATGGTGCACAACGGCATCGAGTACGGCGACATGCAGCTCATCTGCGAGTCGTATCACCTCCTGAGTGGTCTGGGCGGACTCGGCGCGGACGAGTTGCACGGGGTCTTCGCACGCTGGAACAAGGGCCCGCTCGACAGCTATCTGGTCGAGATCACGCGCGATATTTTCGGCTACAAGGACCCCGACACGGGCAAGCCGCTGGTCGACCTGATTCTCGACACGGCCGGCCAGAAAGGCACCGGCAAATGGACGGTCGGCTCAGCGCTGGACTTAGGCGTACCACTGACCCTGATCACGGAAGCGGTCTTCTCGCGCTGCCTGTCGGCGCAAAAAGACGAGCGCGGCACCGCCGCCAAGGTGCTGAAAGGGCCGGAGCCGAAGCTCGCCGGGGATCGGGAATCTTTCATCAAGGACGTGGAGTCGGCCCTTTACGCCAGCAAGATCATCTCTTACGCCCAGGGCTTCGCCCTCTTGAACGCGATGGCGAAGGAGTCGGGCTGGACGATCAACAACGGCGGCGTGGCGCTGATGTGGCGCGGCGGCTGCATCATTCGCAGCGTCTTCTTGGGCAAGATCAAGGAGGCGTTCGACCGCAACGCGAAGCTGACGAACTTGCTGGTGGATTCGTACTTCGCCGCGGAGATCGAGCGTGCCCAGGCGGGTTGGCGGCGCGCCATCGGCGCCGGCGTGGCCAACGGGATCCCGCTGCCAGCAATGAGCGCCGCTCTGGCCTACTTCGACGGCTATCGCAACGGCCGACTGCCCGCCAACTTGCTCCAGGCCCAACGCGACTATTTCGGGGCGCACACCTACGAGCGGGTGGATAAGCCACGCGGACAATTCTTCCACACCAACTGGACCGGCCGCGGCGGCACCACGGCGTCGACCACCTACAATGTTTGACACCACGCCGGCACGCAGTCGCCGTGGGTGAGAAGGGCACGCTCCACAACAAGTGGGAAGTGAGATCGCCTGGCGCCCCAATAACGTGGCGACAACGGCCTTGACAATTTCAAATCGATACTCGCCAGGTATGTTCCGCGCGGAACATTGCGCCATCCTGAACGCCTGACTTACCTTGCTTGCTCGTTGAGCAGTTCCAAGTAACGCTTGGCGATGCGGCGATCGGAAAAGAAGCGGTCGCCGGCTTCCTTGAGCGTTTCGTCAAACACGGCACGGGCACGTTTGGTGTCGCCCGCCTCCAATGCCAGGATGCCGCGCAGTGTCTTGGCGTTGTAATAGTCGTTTGCAAGTTTCTCATCGATGTCGATGGCCATGCGAAGGCGTCCGAACTCGAGATACGCGGGTTTGTTGTCGTCGGTCACGCCGAAAGGCGCTGTCCGCATCATGACTCTGCCGGCCAGGACGTTGCTCGATTCCAGGGAAGGGCTGATGAACGTCGCCACGATACTGACCGATCGAGCGGCTTTCAAGTTCTCCGCCGCTTGGCGCACGGGATCTTGAAGAGCCTTCTCGATCGTGAGCAGGGCTTGATCCATGGAGGCGTAGTCGCCCAGGGCGCCGTAGACATAGACGCCGAATTCGGCCAGCTCGACGGGGGAAACCACCTTGCGGACATCGGGTTGTTCGATATCTGCCTTCACGTGCTTGACTTCGCCGATGGACAGAAGCAGATCGAATCGCAAGCGCAAGTAGAGGGGGATCTCGTCCTTGCCGAGGGATTTCTCATCGATTTCATCGAGAAGCTCGCGAGCTTTCTTGGCCAGTCCCAGAGGGGTTTTTTCGATGCCGCCTCGGGCGTCGAACTCCTCATGCGTTTCGAACAGGGCGAACGGCACGCGTTGCAGCGGCGTCAACATGGCGGCGCCCGTCTTGAACGCGGCCAAGCGCCGCCGCACGGACTTGTCAATCGGCTCGACCATCTCGCTCGAGTACTTCTTGAGGGCGGCTTCCTGATCCTTGGGATTTTTCTGTCCATACTTGCCTGCAAGCAAACGCGACTTGTGGGCCTCGAAAGCGAGTTGAGCGTGTTCCAGTGCCAGATCGAGGAAGCTCTGTTGCATGTAGATTTTGGCGAGTTCCTCGTGCAGTTCGGGACTATCGGGCTGGAGTTGGACGGCGTGATAGACGGACGCGACTCGCTGCGTTTGCCTCATGCGGTCACGAAGTCCCGAGGGATGCTTCATGCGCGGCGTGCGGATGATGCCGATCCAGAAATCCTCCTGGGCGTCGCGTAGCATGCTGCTGGCGGTGAGAAGTAGCTTGTATGCATCTGGATCGAGGGGGTTCTCGGCGACAGCGCGGCGAGCGGCGCGCATGGGGAGGATGAGCAGTGCCGGCGGAGCAGCGTCTCCGGCCGGCGGCCGGGCGACTCGCTTAAGGATTGAACTGAACCGGGCGCCGTAGCCGATCGTGCTACCAGACGTTGCCGCGCAGGTGACCAAAGTGACTACGTCGTCCGCCTGGCCGCGCCAAAAGCTGTGAGCGCCGAACCGTTCTTGCAGCATCATCCCTTCGCCGACGTGCGCGGGCGTAGGGCCCAGGCCATCGAAGAAAAGCGACCACGAACTGGGCGGCACTGGCGCCGGCGCGCCGCGCACGGGAGGGCGATCCGCCTCGGCCACCTCGCCGAACGCCCGGCGGTTTAGGTCCTGCAGCGATTCATTCGCCGGCCAGGTCCGGCCCGGGCCCGACCAAGAAAACAAGAGAATTCGGTTGTCAACATACCGCTCCTGCCAGTGGTCGGCGTCGGTCCACCAGAGGATCGCCTGCTTGTGATGATTGGCAAAGCTGCGCATCAGCGAGAGAGCAACCTGATTGACTTTGCGCTCGCGGAACAGGTCCTGCCAGTCGGTCTGCGGCTGATCGGGATCCCCCAAGGCGATGCGGGCCCGGTCGAAGGCCGCCGTTTGCCCCGCGTACAAAGCCAGCCGCGAGTCGAGGCAGTATTTGACCTCCGGAGCGAACCACTGCATGAGGTTGCCCAGCTCCAAGCTGTTGTTGAACACGTTCTCTGCTTTGCCCTGAGCCTTGAGCGCTTGCAACGATTCGGCCGTTTTCTTTAGCGACGGATCGGGGCGAAGTTCCCAGCGCACGCGGCGCGGCGCATTCCACTCGTTCGCGCCGGCGGTAACATTCAGCCAGCCCGGCCAGGCGAAGCCGAGCAAGAGCAGCATGAAGGGCAAACTGGCGATGCGTGCAAGGTAGAGACCGCGATCGCGGCGCTCGGCGGCATCCTCATTGCAAACGTGCTGCCAATTCACGAATTCCCCCAACGTCATTGCCGTCAGCGGCGCGGCAACCAAGGCGAAGAACGGAATGAGCCGATGCATCGCCAACGCCAAGATGGCGAAAACCAGCCAGAGAATGAAACGCCCGGCATGCAAAGTCGGCGCGCCTTCCTGCTGTTTGACCAGCGCAACCAGCGTGAACGAGACAAGCCCAAACGCCAAAAGCGGAAAGACTGCCATTCCCGCCACATGCATCCCGACCAGCGGATCCCAGTAGCCCGGCGACAACGCCGACATCGCCCAACTCATTCCTGTTTCGGTTTGGCTGAGTTCCTTCAGCGTCCGTCCGGCCCCAACCAGTGCGTTCGGCAGCGGCACGCCGACCGAATCCGTGATCGACAGCAACAGGTATGCTAACTCCACCGGCAGCTGGAACACGTGGACATGATGCGGATTCAGCACGCACGCCGCGAGCGCCACGCCGAAGACCTGCCCCAGCGTCGTCGTCGGCACGCCCTCGGCACTCGGGAACCATTGGCCGAGACACGTCGCACCCCAACAGAGGCCGACCAGGAGCGGCCCAAGCAAGAAGTACTGATCGAGATTCGCCCACAGCGCAAAGAGCGGCGGCAGGTACCACAGCCAGTGCGTGCGATCCGGCTCCCCTTCCTCCCGCTTGAACGCGAACACGCCGACGCGATCCAGCACGAACAGCGTGATCGACACAAACAACATCGACACGACGATCGGCTGCATCAGAAGCCGAGTGCTGGCCGCCAACACGCCCATGACCAGGCACAGAAGCAAGAACCATCGGTTCGCCTCGTTCCAGCCGATGCGCGACAGCAAGGCGACCGCGGCGGTGAAGAGAATTGCCTTGAACAGAATCAGCCCCGGGCCTCCGAAGAGGGAAAAAATCCCGTAAACGAGCCAGGAGTACAGCCACGAATGATTGACCCAGTAGACGGCGGGCTTGCCGGCGTGGGCCTCGGTGGACCAGGCGAACGGATCGACGCCGAATTCGAACTTGCCTTCGCTGTAACGCTTGCCCATCGCCAGATGACTCCACACGTCGGAGTTAGTGGCGGTAAACGAGGCAAGAAAGAAGCTTAGGATCAGAAGCATTACGAGGATGGCGATGTCGGCCTTGATCGGCCAGGTGGGGGGCGCGTCATCTTCCTCTGGCGCGGCGTCTGCGACCGGTGTGGGCGGCTGGGCCGCCACCGGAGCATTCGTCGGCGCGACGGCGGAAGGCGGCGCCTCGGCCTTCACCACGGACGCCGGCGGCACGGCGGATGTTTGCTCCGGAGGAGGCCCTTGCTCGGACGGGGTCGGTTCGGTTGCCATGTTAGATAGTCACTCGACGAATGATGATTTCCATTACGTTAGTGTTATAGCGTTGCCGCTGGCGGCGTGGCAGATGGATCACCGCGGCTACAAATCTGAAAATCCTTGTTGCCCCCGGTATCCGCTTCGTGATAGGCTAGGAGGTGGGGAAGGACCGTTTTTCATGAGGTTACCTATGCGCCACTGGGCCATACCCATTGCAACGTACCTTGCCGTTTGTGTCCTGATCATGGGCAACGCCGGTTGCAAGCGGGAAGCGCCGAGTCCGGAGCCGGACCCCAAACCTGCCGCGCCGCAGGCCAAAGTTGATACGAAGGCGAAGCCAGAAAAGATCGCCCCATTCAATGTCAAAGGGTCGAACGAAGACAAGCCGAAGGCCGGCATTGACGTGGCCAAAGACGATCGCGATGCCAAGCCGCCGGTCGACGAACGGGGCGACTTAGCAAAAGAATTGCAAGCCCGCGAGTTCATCGAGAAGGCCAAAGCCATGGAGGAAACGCCTCCGCCGGAATCACCTCCGCCTACGACCGTGACCGAAACGCCCGCGACGCCGGTTGACGTCAAGAAAAAAGACAAGGGCAAAGACCCGATGAAGGAGCCGGCCAAAGATCCCACCAAAGATCCGAAGTCCCCGGAGTTCAAGGAACCCGCCGAAGTCGGCGGCAAGAGCTTCAAGGATTGGCAGAAGGAAATGCACGTCAGCGACCCTGGCCGACGCGAAGCCGCCCTCAAGGCGGTGCTCAACTTTGGGCCGAAAAAAGCCTATGAGGCCGTGCCTGACCTGATTACCCAGTTGAGCAAAAAGACACCGATCGATCTCGCCTACCGTGTCAATGCCATCACCATGTTGAGCACCATTTTCAAGTACACCGATCCGAAGGATCGCGATCCGAAACACGTCGAAGCGGCCTTCAGCATTTACAAGCGATTCCTGAGCGACAGCCAGGTAATCATGAAAGTGCGTACCGTTCAGGGAATCGTCTATCTCGGCCCCATCGCTCGCAGCGCCATTCCCGAAGTGATCACGATGACGCGTGATCCCGCGACCTGGGAGGCGCGCAAAGAAGCGATGCAGATTCTCATGATTCTGGCTGCACCCGACGGCAAGGGCACCGGCCCGAACGCCGACGCCATGAAAGCGTTCAAGGTCGCCCTCGACCGATTCACCGACGGCGAATTGCGCGAGAACTGCCACTACGTCCGTGAAACGGCCGTCCAGGCGCTGACGATGCTCAGCCATGGCACCGGCACCGTCCCGGCCGAATTTCGCATGAACAAGGCGCTCAAGGATCCGTCGTTGCCGGTCCGTCTCCTCACCTTGCAAGCCATCGGTCAGCTCAAGAATGAAATGGACACGAAGACTCTTCCGTCGTGGGTCCTGGAGCTTAAGAAATACCTGGACGCCGAACAGGATCCGATCCTGAAAATCTGGGCCCATGCCGCATCGATGACGATCACGGGAAACATCAGCGAAACCCATATGCTGCCAATCGTCAAGTATGTCGAACACAAGGATGTGCCGGTTCGACAACAAGCCTTGACGGTCATTGGCATGGGCGGCGAGAAGTCCAAGAAGTTTGCCCTCAGTGCGGTGCTCAAGGCAACAGCAGACAAGGAGCCCTCAATCGCTTCCCAGGCGTACATTGTCCTGGCTCAGATGCACCACTGGGATCCGATTCTCGCGAAACTTTCCGATAAAGAAGCCGGGATTAAGATTCAGGCTCTCCATCTCATCTCAGCAGCTGGCCCGCCGGCCAAGCCGCACGTGATGACGCCGGTAGTCAACTTGCTCAAGGACAAGGACGTGGACGTCGTCGATGCCGCGATCGGGACACTCGAATCGATCCAGGCTTTTGAGACGATTTCGATTCTCGAAGGAATGATGAACAACAAGCAGCTCAACGCCACCATCCGCGAATCGGCCCAGGAAACGGTTTTGAATCTCAAGCGAATGCTCAAGGAGCAGAACGAAAAAAAGAAGACGCCGTGACGTCGTGTTGGTGTCCGCGGCGCGCGTCGAGGCGTCAGCCCGGCGTGTGTGCACACGATTCTGCCCCGGGCTACCGCGTCGAAGCTCGCCCATTTGCTTTTTCGAGGCGATCATGAAACCCATGCGCATTGTCGCCGTGTTGATCTTCTTTGGTCTTGCTGCGTCGTCGTTGCCGGCGCAAGACCGTTTCCTGAGCAAAACCGCCGCCGAGTGGGTGAAGCAACTTGCCGGCGGCAAGGACGCCAAGCAGCGGCGAGCGGCGGCGTACGCTCTCGGCAAGCTGGGCCGCAAGGTCGAAGCGAGTTTTGCCGACCTCAAGGCCGCCTATGCGAAGGAACAGGATCCGCGGGTAAAGGACGCGATTGTCTATGCACTCGGCGAAATCTGCCGCGATGTCAAAGGCGTCTACAACACCTCCAATTCGCCGGCGACGAAGCAGTCGCTCATCACGCACTTCGAAGAGGTATGCCTCGGCATCGACCGCCCGCAAGGCGTTGAGCGCGTGTTGATCGCGGCGATCGGCGATGGCGACAAGCTGGTGCGGCGCAGCGGCGCCTTCGGGCTCGGTTGCCTGGCGAACAAATCGGCCGCCACGCGCCAGGCCCTCGACAAGGCGCTCGGCGATCCGGAGCCGATGGTCCGCCAAAACGCGGCCTGGAGCCTGGCGCAGTTTCGCGAGGCGGCATTGCCGTCGTTCAGCAAGGCATTGCGCGACAGCGATTCGCTGGTCCAGCGCGACGCCGCCAGCGCGTTGCTGTTCATCGAGGACGGCGACAAGGTTCACGAGCTCCTTGATGATTTGCTCCCCTTGTGCGAGAACAACAACTCGGAAGTTCGGCGGGCGGCTCTGAACGTGCTCGTTCGCATAGTCGACGGCAAGGACAAGCAAGCGATCGCTCCGTTGACAAAGGCGATGCGCGACGGCGACATCGAAAATCGCCAGAACGCGGCACTTGCGTTGAGCAACATCGGCGGCGAGGGCGCGGTCGCGGCTCTGGACGTTCTGCTCGAAGCGGCCAAGAGCAACAACCTCGACCTGCGCCGCCAGGCCGTTCTCGCCTTCCGCAACCTCGGTCCGCATGCGGCTCCGGCCGTTCCGGAATTGACTCGGCTCCTGCGCGACGACGCTGACAGCGAAGTCCGCATGCACGCCGCCTTGTCGCTGGGCGGCATCGGCAAAGCCTCTGAGTCAGCCGT
>VGZI01000187.1 GCA_016872605.1 Planctomycetota bacterium | reverse complement strand
TCGCCGGCGGACTCCCCATCCGTCCGGCAGTCCATGCGCGCTGCCAAAGTTGCCGCCGGCGACCCCGATCCGTGCTCGCCGGTGCCGGCGCGCCGCCCGCGCGATCACTCAGCAACGCAACTACCTCTGCTGAGATAAAAAAAGGCACAGCGCTCGCTGAACAAGATCGCAAATCCATTGGAATAATATTTTTTTTTAACTTGACTATTGACTTCGTCTAATTTCGTATTACCATCAGACAATGTCTAACATTGTAATACCAGTTCCTTCCTTTTTCCCTTTTCAGGAGTCTCGAGCATGATGATTCAGCAGCCGCAAAAGAAACGCAAAGGTTCGGTTCTGGTGGAGTATGGCCTGCTCATCGCGGGCATCGTACTCGTTGCCGTGGTGGCCATCGCCGTCCTCGGTCACAAGGTTGCCGATCAGTACGGTGTGATGGCTGGCATCATGCCGGGCGCGCATCCCGAGGACAACGTCCCGGTGGCCGCGGCGAACGCGCTACCGTTCAAGAACGACGGCGGCAAACTCGTACTCGATACGGCCGCGCTGACCAAGACGGACGGCACCCTAGATCGCATGGAAAATATCTTGGGCGCCGGCAGCGGCGAGACGCTCGTCAAGGATTGATCCTGGCAGTGCTGAGACCACAAACGAAACTTCAAACAAGGATGAAACCCCGCTCCACCGCTTCGCTGGCGGCGCGGGGTTTTCTTCCATTCCGAGGTCCGACAATGAAATCAACGAGAAAAGGCCAAGTGTTGCTTGAGTTCGCACTTGTTGCAGTGATCTTGTTCCTGTTGCTCGCGCTGATCCTCGATTTCGGCCGGTGCGTGTATGGGGCACAGGTTGTGGAGCAGGCAGCCGATACCATTGCGCGCGAACTTGCCGTCACGCCGCTGCCGCCGGATCAGCAGTTCGACTTCGAGGACAAGGACCTCAACAAGATTCTCAGCGATCGGGGTGTCTATTCGGAGGACTTCCTCATCATCGACATCACCAAGCAAGACAACGACAAGGATCTGCTGACCTACCTTCGCGAAGACAAGAAGGTTCCCAGCGGCAACCTTTTGCTCGTCCCGCTCATGCTTGTGATGGATAGCACGCAAAATCCGAACGTGCCGGCGGGCTCGAAATGGCTGGTTTATCCAGGCGCCATTGTGAAGAGTAACACGGGCACGTCGGAGACCGGCTTTCGAATAAAGATCCCCCTCGTGAAGTACTCGCCAGGAGCGGAAACCATCGAGGATGAATCAAAGTGGCTGCCTGTCGTCTTCGTAGACCCCGACAAATTCAAATTAAGTTCGTCGGCGCGTGGGCAAGTGGTAGTCCAGGTTAACTATCCGTTTCAAGCTGCGGCGATCAGCGGACGGTACCGTGA
Source organism: Planctomycetota bacterium (assembly GCA_016872605.1). Lineage (GTDB taxonomy): Bacteria > Planctomycetota > Planctomycetia > Gemmatales > Gemmataceae > SIAQ01. The sequence goes on along the minus strand of VGZI01000187.1, from coordinate 11,079 downwards.
TCCAAGCAATCCGGACCCGGACGCGCCGCCAAAGACTCCGCAGGATGCCTACATCGAAGTGACCGACGACCCGTTGCAGCACGGCCAGCTCGGCGGTCCCTACAGCGGCAAGGACGGACTCGGCCAGCAAGCCGCCTTCACGAAAACGGTTCGGCCGTTTCGGCGAATTGTGTCCGGACAGGGTGTCTATCGCCGGGAAATCTTTCAGTAAGACCACAGGAGAGGCCAACATGAGATCACCCGAAGTTCGTCGAGGCCCATCGATGATTGCCGCCATGACAATGATCGTCGTGGCGGTCGTCGTCGTAGCAGGCTTGACCCTGGGGTCGCTGTGGGCATTGGGAATCATCGGACCCAAAGAGAATCCCCAGGCGGAGGCGCCGGCCAAGAAAAAACCTGAAGGAATGCCGATTCCATTGACCGGCCGGGCGATCCCCGCGTACACACAGATCACGCGCGAGCATTTTCTGGACCCGAAAACGGGCGAGGAAGTCATCACCTATCGCTCCGAAGAGGCGGTCAAAAAGGCCAAGATTCTGACGAAACTCAGCGACATCCTGGGGCGTGTTTTGATTCATGACCTTCCTGCCAACTACGCGTTTCGCGACGAGGACCTGTTCCCCAAAGGAACACGACCTGGAGTCGTTGCTGGGGTGCCCCCTGGCAAACGCGCTTTCGTTTTGCCGGCCGACAAGGTGCAAGGCATTCACGCTTTGAAGAGCGGGGATCATTTTGACCTGCTCGGCAGCACACCCATCAATCTTGAAAAAGCCATGGCCAAGCTGAAAGCGCCCCTGCCCGATAGTGTGTTGGCCCAGAACTCCGGCAAGCACGCCAATGTCCGCGTGCTGGTACAAAACGGAGTCGTCGTCGTTCCCGTGATGGTTCGCGAGGTTCCAACCGGCTCGGCGGCGCACGGCAAGGGGGGAGTGCTGCCGAGCAAACCGGTGCAAGAAGTGACGATTGCCGTCGAACCCGAAGAAGTTGCACCGTTGCACGAAGCCCTGGCAATCCAGGCCACGCTCATCTGTGTCGGGCGCTCCGGCCAAAAAGATGAAGCGAAGACGAAGAGCGTCACTCCCGGATCGCCGCCCGGTCCAAAAATTCACACGATGGAAGTCATCATGGGAAACAAGCGGCAGATCTACAGTTTTCCGACTCCTGGCACGGGCCCGCGCGATGCCACGACGGTGGAATCCGGCATCCTCTCGCCATCCGCTGAAACAGACCCCAAGAAGTAGCTCGACTCAGTTCGGACACTCACGATGCGTTTTCCACCCAACCGGCAACGTCGCGGCGGCAATGTTATGGCGCTATGCGCGTTGCTGCTGTTCGTGATCTTCGGCGTCGCCGCGCTGACGATCGACATCGGTTTGGCGATGACGGCGCGTCGGCAGATGCAGACAGCAACCGATTCGTCCGCCCGCGAGGGGCTGCGCTATCGGGATGAGATTCCAGACTGGCTCAAAGCCCAAATCGATGATCCAACGTCCGATATCGCAAAAGGCATGGCGCAGGACGGTATTGATACGTCCGACAAGGATCAAGTCCGGCGCTGGATGACACGGGCGCAGATCAATGCAACGTACGCAGACCTCAAGGATCAGAACAACGATATCGTGGCCCAGTTTGGCGCCGGACCCGAATTCACGATTGATCCAGGCCAAGGCGATGCCAACGCCTTTCAGACGATTCACATTCCGAAGCAAGGCGACGTCGTCGTCTACAAGCCGAAGGTTCAATTGAATCTCGGCAACGAAAAGAACGGCGATATCGTTGCCGGGACTTTCACCGATGTGCAGGGAGGTGAAACCGCCGATTACACGCGTCCGGATTTTGTCCCGGCATCGAGCGGAGATTCAACCCTGGTGCGCTTGCGGCGCACCCAGAGTCCGCTGGGGAAGAATCAAATCGCCGCCGACAATCAGGACGGAGTAAGCACAACGGGTAAGGCCCTTCCTTTGATTTTTGGGCAGGCTTCGTTGATCGTTGGGAAAGATCCTGTGACGGGAAGTTCGCCGCGACACGATGGCACCAAGGTAAGGTCAACCTCGATCGTCCAGGCCCGGCGTGCCATGTCCGTGGGCTTGCCCAGACCCGAATTGAATCTTCAAGGGGCAACACCATTCGTGATCGATTCCGCGCTGTGGAGTGCTTTGCCGCTGACACCCGTAACGCCGTCGGTCGCCGCCGGAACGATTACGGTACCGGGCTTGCCGGGTAGCGGCTGGTTTGTCGCTGGCGCACCAACGAGTTTCGGACAGGCCGTGCCCGGTCCGTTTGACTCGGCGTTCGACGAGCGCACCGGATTCGTGCCGATCGTGGAAGCCGTAAACGATGCGAATGGCAAACCTGGCTTGCCCCGCGTAATCGGGTTTGGGCGCGTCACCGTTTCGAAAAATGACACTATTTTGATGCTGACAAAATCGGCCAGCCAGATCGGTCCGGAGAACGCTACGGTCGTGTTGACGAGGCCGCTGGATTCGCTGGACGCCGCCGAGACTGCAAACCTGTTCATTGCGTTCAAAAATCTTCCTGAACCCTTGTTAGCTCCCGCGCTGGTCCGTTAGGCAAAATCCCATGCAACGAACGCCGAAAATCTTGATCGTCAGTCCGGACGCTCGCCTGCAAGCCGAAGTCGCGGCCGCGCTCAAAGGAATCGCCGACACGAACGCGGTGTTGCACTACGCGACCGATTTTCGGCAGGCGATCGAAGGAATTCGCAGCTGGCGTCCCACGTTCGCCCTGGTGGAGATGAACACGGATTTGCGGGCGCTCAAGAGTTTCGCGGATGAAGCATCCCTGGCATCGCCGGAAACGAATCTGGCGGCCGTCTTCAGCGCCGATCTCTTCGGTCACGACATTTCCGAGAGCGCCATTCTGATCGAAGCAATCCGGGCGGGCATGCAGGACTTCTTGCGGCGGCCGGTGTCGCGGGCCGATCTCGAACAACTCATGGAACGGCTCCATCGCAAGGCCGTTCTGCCTGCAGCAGTGGCGACCGGCAAAACTATCTCCTTTATCAGCAACAAGGGAGGCGTCGGGAAATCAACCTTGGCGGTGAACCTGGCTACCGGCCTCGCCGTGCGTTTTCCCCAGCGAGTGCTCCTCATCGATGGATCGCTCCAAATGGGCGTCTGCGCTTCGATGCTCGACCTCAAGCCAGCCATGACCTTGACCGACGCCGTGCGCGATCGTAATCGGCTCGATGAAACCTTGTTGCGCCAGCTCGCCGTGCCGCATGAGTCCGGCTTGCACTTGCTGGCAGCCCCGAAGGACGCCCTGGAAGCGGCTGAGGTCGATGAGGAAGCCATGGCGCGCGTTTTGACGCTCGCCCGCCGCTGCTATGACTATGTGTTCGTCGATACGTTCCCGATGATCGATAGCGTGATGATGGCCGTCATGGACCTGAGCGACCGTGTGTTTCTCGTCACGGAGAGCGTCGTGCCGACGCTCCTGGGCATGGTCAGCCTGATCCGCGTGCTCGATAGCCTCGGGTTCCCCAAGGATCGGCAGCGAATCATCCTCAACCGTTATTCCAGTTTCGCCGGAAATCTAAACCCTGAGGACGTTGCCGACCGCCTCGATCGCGACGTGGATCATGTGGTCCCGTACGAGAAGCAGCTCTTGATCGCGAGCAACATCGGCAGGCCCTATGTACTCGACGCCACCACCTGGTGGGGCATCGGCAAAGTGTTTTACAACATGGTCGCCGACCTGCCGGACATTCAAGCGCAGAACGATCCTGCACGGAACGGGATGGTCAAGCCAAAGTCGGACAGCGCGCTCGAAAAGGAGGCACCTCCGTCATGAGCACCGACGATTTCCAACCCTCTTCTGATTTGGATAGCCGACAGCGCCTCGGCAAGTCGCGCTTGTCGGTTCCGTTGACGCGCGTCAAAGAACGCCCGGCGTCCAGCGGAGGGGCCGGCGCTGAACGCGCCCGGACCGACGATGCCACGCCCATCTTGAGCAAGGCCGATTATCTTACGGTCAAGGGGGAGCTTCACGAACGCCTGCTCAACGAGCTGAACAGCCGCAAGATGCTGGCGATTGGCGAGGAAGCACTGGCCGAGGCGGTCCGCGAATTCGTCCGCCGCGTCCTGGAGATCGAGGACCTGCCGCTTAACGAGGCGGAGCGCAAGCAGCTCGCGGCCGACCTGATCGAGGAGACGGTCGGCGTCGGACCGCTGGCGCCCTTGATGGCTGATCCGGCAGTGACCGATATCCTCGTCAACGGCCCGGACCAGGTCTACGTCGAGCGCTTTGGCCGAATCGAAACGACCGACGTGCGTTTTCGCGACAACGATCATTTGCTGCGCATCATCCAGCGTATCGCCACGCGGGTCGGCCGGCGCGTCGATGAATCGTCGCCGATGGTCGATGCGCGTTTGCCCGATGGCAGCCGCGTCAACGCCACGATCCCGCCCGTTGCTCTGGATGGTCCTACGTTGTCGATTCGTCGTTTCGGGCGACAACGTCTGCGGCGCAGCGACCTATTACGCCTGGGCATGCTGTCGGAGGACATGGCGAGCTTCCTGGAATTCGCAGTTCAAGGACGCAAGAATGTGCTGATCTCCGGCGGAACCGGCGCAGGCAAGACGACGTTTCTCGGCGCCGTCGCCGAGAGTATTCCCGCCAACGAACGAATCATCACGATCGAAGACGCGGCCGAACTCATGCTCGATCAACGGCATGTCGTGCGTATGGAGACGCGGCCGGCAAACGTTGAAGGGCGCGGCCAAATCACAACGCGTGAAATCGTCGTCAATTCGCTGCGCATGCGGCCCGACCGGATTATCGTCGGCGAAGTGCGCGGCCCCGAAGCGCTGGACATGCTGCAAGCGATGAACACCGGCCACGATGGGAGCTTGACGACCGTCCACGCAAATTCCCCACGCGATGCTCTCGCCCGTCTGGAAACAATGGTGCTCATGGCCGGCGTCGATCTTCCTTCCCGCGCCATCCGCGAACAGCTGGTGTCGGCGATTTACCTCATCGTCCACGTACGCCGGTTTGAAGATGGCGTGCGCCGGGTCGCATCGATCGTGGAGATGATCGGGCTGGAAGGTTTGACTCCGGTCACGCAGGAGATCTTCAAGTTTGACCGGCGCGGACGCAAGGGACGCAGCATCGTCGGCGAGTATGTCGCCACCGGCATTGTGCCTCGCTTGGTCGAAGAGTTACGTGAGCGCGACATCCAGGTGCCCATGAGTCTTTTTCAAAAGTCGAAAGGGCCGATGGCATGAACGACATCGTTCGCATCGCCCTTGTTGTGGGCTTGGTGATAGCGCTGCCGGCAATCTATTTCTTGTGGCGACGCATTCACCTGCTGGAGCAGAGTCGTGCAAGGCTTGGTGAACCGCTGGAAGCGACGGAGGACAAACCGCCGCGCGCAACGCCGCTTTTTCAGCGTTATCACTTTCTGCCGTGGATGGTCGCGCTCGTCGTTGGGATCGGGTTGTATGCCTTTGCCAGGTTTCCCGCGATTTTTGCCGCCTCTTTCGGGTTGGTTGTCGGCCTGGTCCTGACCCAACTGGAGACTTATCGGCTCACGTACGCAACCTTGCAAATCGAGGAGCAATTGGCCGATGCGATCGATTTGATGGTTGCCGCCTTGCGCGTGGGCGCCGGGGCAACGAGCGCCCTGGAGATTGCCGCACGGGAGACGAAAGCGCCGCTGCGGGCACAACTGGAGGAGGTCCTGGGTCGTATCCGGCTTGGCGATGATGCGCAGTCGGTGCTGCGAGACCTGGAGGCACGCGTTCCCTTGGAAACCTTTCGTCTCTTCTGTTCGGCGCTCTCCGTGCACTGGGAAACGGGTGGCAGTTTGGCGGCAACTCTGGCAATCGTGGGCCGCGGCATTCGCGACCGTGTCGAGGTACAGCGTCGGATACGAGCGCTATCAACGCAGGCGCGCGTATCAACCATTTCGGTCTTGCTGGTGACTTACTTCATTGCGTTGATAATCTGGCGTAACGATCCAGAGCGCATGAGTCAATTCCTGGCCACGGTCATCGGGCAATATTTGGTTGCCGGCGCGATCGTGCTGCAAGCGGTTGGCCTGGTTTGGGCATCCGCCTTGAGTCGTTTGAGGTATTGAAAGAATCGTGACTATTACCGTCCTCCTTCTGGCGTGGATCGTCGGCATCGGCGGTCTGTATTTGGCGGGCCGGCACTGGCTCATTCGCCACCGCAGCCTAGAGCGCATGTTCGAGGACGCGGATGCGGATGCACTGGAGGATCTCGCGCCGGCGGAAGACAGCTACGGCTTCCTGCGTCGCTGGCTCTTCCGCGCCGGCTTTCGGACGCCGTCCGCGGTGACGATCTATGTATTCGCAACCATCCTGTGTGCCGGTTTGGGTTTGCTCATTGCCTTGACAGTAATCCTCGCCGGCTGGATGCAGCTCGCTCGGAGCGCGGTTGGCCAGGTGCCAGGTGGGCTGAGCGATATCTTGATCCCGCTTGTCTACCTGGCGCCATGGGCGGTGCTGCTATTGCTTGCGAGTGTGCCGACGATGGTTGTCCGTGCCGCACGCCGAAATCGCGTCACCGAGGTCGAACAGGATTTGCCGATCACGCTGGAATTGCTCGCCACGCTGAGCGAAGCTGGCCTGGGCTTCGACGCGGCCCTCGAACGGGTTTTGCAATCACAGGATGCGACCCGGGTGCTCGTGCAAGAGTTTCGCATCCTGCAAATGGAGATTTTGGCAGGCCGGCCACGCATTCAATGCTTGCGCCGGTTGAGCTGGCGGCTCGATGTCATGTCGCTGTCGATTTTCGTATCGGCGTTGGTGCAGACGGAGCAAGTTGGCGCCGGTGTGTCGGATGTGCTGCGCCGGCAGGCGGACGACCTGCGGGGCCGCCGTCGCGAGGAAGCTCTGACCAAAGCAGCAAGTTTGCCGGTGAAGTTGCTGTTTCCGCTCGTGATTTGCTTTCTGCCAGGAATCTTGACTGCCACCTTAGGCCCGACTTTTTACCAGATTTTCCAATTTCTCGACAACATCGCGCGGACGCGCGGTTTGCCGTAATCTCTTGCCTAAACGAATCCATCGGAACAGATCACTACGCGGATTAGACGAAGTATAACCGGTGCGCATTCCGATACCTTTGATAGCTTGCGCTTCTTTGGCAAACTCACTCGGCACTCGTGAGCGCTTTGCGCGTTGATTCGAGAGGTTGCGACATGGGACCCCGACCTGCATTTTTAGGCCACGCGTTACGCTTGCCATGCCTGATGCTGATCCTCGGTATCATCGCCGGCTGCTCCGCAATTGTTCCCAGCGCCGTCGTCCGGAATGACCCGAGCTCAAGTAATGCGCGAGACGCAGACCGGTTCGCCCATGATACGGCGCCTCGCCATCGCCCGGCATTTCTAGCGGCACCCGTGGTAGAGTCGCCTGATGCCCCAACGCCTAACGTTGTGACGGTGGAGCACCAATTCTCGATCGTCCAGGCCGAACTGCCCCAACCGAAGCCGTTGCCTGAGGGAATCAAAGACCCGAACCCGCACATTTTGAAAACGGTCGAGCCGGTCGCGACGTTTGACCTTGTCGTGGGTCTGTCGAAAATCCTGGTGTTCAAGGATGCACCCAAGCGCGTACAGTTGGACGCGGATGAAAAAAACGCGATTGCAACGTTTACGGTCATCACCGAGAAGGAAATATCCCTCGTCGGCAAGAAGGCTGGTCAGACCGTACTCAACCTGTGGTTCACCGACCCGAAAGACGCCGCCAAAACAAATTTGTACAGCTACATGGTCCGGGTTTCTGCTGATCCGCTCACGCAAGTGCGCGTGCGCGAACAGCTTGAGAAATATTACAAACAGCTAGAGCTTGAGATTAATCGGACGTTCCCGAACAGCCGGGTGCAACTTACCATCGTTGGTAACAAGCTCGTGGTGTGCGGACAGGCGCACGACGTTGCGGAAGCATCCCACATCATGCGCATCGTCACCCCGCGCGCCGCCGGCCAAGGAGCGACGCAACCCAAAGGACTTACAACGGTCGTTGAGCACGGCCTGGCCCAAAGCAAAATCATCAAGATGCCTGACGATCCGGAAGACATGAAGGATGGCGGTGAAGACGGAACCAATCCGTATTTCCGGGGCGGACTGCAGGTCATCAATCTATTGCGCGTTCCGGGCGAGCAACAGGTGCTGCTGCGGGTCGTGGTCGCCGAGGTTAATCGCACCGCACTGCGCAACATGGGAATCAATTTCAGTATTGCCAACGGACAAGGCCTGGTGTTTGCGAACAAGACGGGCGGACTCATACCCGGCGGCGCCGCAGGCAACACGCCGACAAATGCCGGCGGCAACTTGCTCGCAATCCTGGACGCCGGCAAGATCACGCTGGCCATCGACGCGCTCAAGCAGCGCAACCTTGCACGCACCATCGCCGAACCGACCTTGGTCGCCCTCAACGGCCAAACGGCGAGTTTCAGCGCTGGCGGCCAATTCCCGGTCCCCGTCGTCACGGGCTACACGGCAGCCGGCCTCCAGGGCGTGCAGTTCGTGCAGTTTGGCGTTCAGTTGACATTCACTCCGACCGTTACCGACAAAGACCGAATTCGCTTGACGGTAAATGGCGACGTGAGCACGCTTCAGCCTTCCTTGAGTGCGAATGTTGGCGGGACCAACGTCCAGGGCCTCGACTCACGAAAGTTTCAGACCGTCCTTGACCTCCGCGGCGGCCAAACGATGGCGGTCGCGGGCTTGATCCAGAATAGTTACGGTGCGAAAAGCTCGCGCATCCCGTTTCTCGGAGACCTTCCAGGCGTCGGCCGATTGGTCGGTGGTTCCGACAACACGTCCGCCCAGCAGCAGGAGTTGGTCGTCCTGGTCACGCCCGTACTTGCGGCGCCGCTCGATCCGCATCACACGCGTCCCGTGCCTGGGTCCGATATCTTCGAGCCCAGCGACCTTGAATTCTATCTCCGCGGCCGATTGGAAAGTGGGCGTCCGGTCGATTACCAGTCGCCGATCCGGACCGACCTGAATCGAATGCAGCAGTATCATCAGGAAAACCGCCCAAGGTAATAAAGGACCGCGGCCCTCCCAACCGATCAATTAGCCCACCGTCTCCAGAGGTTGTCTTCCATGAAGCGATTTGTTGTTGCCGTATTGTTCTCCAATTGCCTGATGGTCTCCGCAGCATGGGCCGACCCGCCATGCCGCTTTTTTCAGCGCCGGCCCGTACCGATGCCGGCTCCGCTCGGAACCTACCTCAACGGCTGGAATGACGCACAGGCAGCCGCCGCTGAGGCGGATCAGTTCGTCATCTATCGCCAGGAGTGGTACCTGGACGGCGCCAAGTTAGGCCCCTACGGCAGCTACCACCTACAGCGCATCACAAAGCGATTGCCCCATGTTCCATTCCAGGTAATCATCGAGCCTGATTTGCACAACGACAAAGTAAACCAAGCACGCAAGCTTCTCGTCGTCAACGAGTTGCTCGCCACTGGAATCATGGATGCCCAAACACGCGTCGTAGTCGCCTACCCAAGAGCGGAAGGGCTCTATGGCGAGGAAGCCGTTCGCATCTACCTCCAACATTTCTCAGGCAATCGTGGCGGTTCGTCTGGATCGAGTGGTACGACCGGGGGCGGCATTACCATGCCGGGCGGCGGACTTGGCGGCGGGTATCGGTAACGGCTTGGGTTATCAATTGCCTGTCCGTGTGTCCCGGAAAATCGGCGAATCGCTGACGTGCCTTGGAGTATGCGTCGGTGTTGGACGAGCATGCTTGACTGTCCGAGAATGTCCGAGAAAGTGTTGTATTCTGTCCGAAAACATGTAAATCATGGAAGATTTTGGCGACCTGGGAAGGCGTCGAAATCGACATAACGTTTTATTTGCCAAAGTGCTTCGGAGCGGCTCCTCCGTTCCTCAGGCTCGCCTCTTAATCAGCGGGTCGTAGGTTCGAGCCCTACAGGAGGCACTTGTCCCATCCAGTCCCTGGCCGTCTTTCCGCGTCGCAAGTTGTTTCTGGTCAATCTCTTCCAGTACGGCTTCGCCACCTATCCTGGGAGTGCTCTTCATCCCTGATTGTCCCTCTGGATCCCCTATCGTCTCATCAGGGAGGCAAGAAAAGGGCAAGCGCTTTTCAACCGCTCCGTCCGTGCCCGTGGCAGCCAGTTCGATCGGTGTCCCTTTTGGCACCGGATCCCTTGTGAGGGATGGCAATCGCTCGATCGCGTTGGAAAGATCAGATGGACGTGGGCGACCATACACCTTCATCGTCAGCTTCGGGTCGCTGTGCCGGGCGAGTGACATGGCGGTCTTAAGCGAGAGGCCTGCCTTGTCGCACAGGAATACAAAACTGTGCCGAAGGGCGTGAAAATCGGTAAAAATCGGACCGTCTGGTCCCTGGACAACGTAGGGGATCCCCGCCGCGTCGAGATCGATTCGCAGCATGTCTGCCCCGCACTCGTACCAGGTTCCGCCCCAGACAGGGACATCGCTCGCCTTGCCTAACAGGTATGGGCGAAGTGTATCGGCAACATCGAGAGGCAGTGGTTGAACGGCGGCTTTCTTGTTTTTCGCAAATGTCGCCGAGAGCGCTACCTCGGGGGTATTGCAATCGAGATTGAAGTCCTTCGGGCACAACACCGCCAGTTCGCCAGCCCTGAAACCGGTCACGCACGCCACCAGGTACAGCAATTCGCGATCGTACCCTGTCAACCCATGGAAGACTACTTTGCTTGACGCTGCCGATGCCATGATCATTCGTAATTCGGCCTCGTCGAGGATCCGGCGATTGCGGCGACGGTCAAGTTCGACATTGCCGCCCGACAAATGCGCAAGCGGATTTGTAAGCATGCGCCGGTCCTTCACGAGCCAGTTGCAAAACGCCTTGGCCGCGGTGAGGTAGAAATTGGTCGTCCGTATGCTGGCGCCGCGGCTTCGCAAATCAAGAAGTGCCTCTGCCGTCAACTTCGGGAACCCTCAGGAGAAGATCGCCGCCCTCAAGCGGCATCTGCTCGAAGGCGTCCCCGTCTCCACCATCTGCGATGAGCTCGGCATCGCGCCCACGGTCTTCTACCGCTGGCAGAAGGAGCTCTTCGAGAACGGCCACA
>VGZI01000186.1 GCA_016872605.1 Planctomycetota bacterium | reverse complement strand
CGGGAGGGCGAGGCTCCTGCCGAGCCGGAAGCGACAGGATACTCGTCCGAAATCGAGTATTTCGCGGGCTCGCGGCTCGGCAGGAGCCTCGCCCTCCCGTGCCGTTTGCAAACCATGTCGTGCACCCTTAGTTATGCCAACGAGCGACTTGCCCTTGAAAGTTTTCGGCGATTCTGCCACAAGCGGGCGGTGTGCGGGATGGCAGGATACAACCCGTCCGTTGGCAAAATGTTATGACAAATGCGACATCCATCACGGCGACCAATGTCGGCCGGGCTCGCCAGACGTTTGGCCAGCTTTGGCAGGTTCCCCTGTTTCTCATTGGACTCTTGGCGTTCATCGGCGTGGCGGCGAGCGCCCCGTGGCGGCTTTCTTCACAGGAACGCGAATTCGTCAAGCTGATGACGTCCTTGAGACAAGGGTTGGAGCAGGAAGAATCCGCCGACATGCTCGCGGGCTACGCCGACTCCGCCCGCATTTGGGTCGATCGCTTTCCCTCGCGTGCCGCCGAGGCACATTACCTCATCGGCTCCGCTTACTACCGCCAGGCCCAGCAAAAACCGCCTAGCTTTGCCAAGGAGCTTTGGCGCCTGGCTGCCAACCACCTTGAGAAAGGACTTCGCGACGTCGCGGAGGCCGACCAAGCGCCGCTGCACTATCGGCTCGGCTATTGCATGTATCAGCAATCGAAGGATCTACCCAAGGCGATCGAGTTGATGGCGTTGGGTGTCGAGAAAGGGGCCGACAATCCGCTGCAAGCCTACCGTCTGCTGGTGCAGGCGAATCTCAAACGGCAGCCGCCCGATCTTCAGGCCGCGCTGTCCGCCAATCGTCGCGTGTTGGATTTGACGCCGGAGCGCGAGGTCGAGGCAGCGGCCCAGGCGCGCATGCAGCAGGGCGAATTATGGATCGCCAAGGGATCGCGCGCTGACGCGGTCCGGGAACTGGAACGCATCGGACAAAAGGCGCCGCGCGCCCTTCGCGTTCGCGCTCGGCTACTGCAAGCCGAATGTCACGAAGCCGACCTCATGTGGGCGCAAGCGATTCCCATTTGGAAAGAGCTTTTGAGCGAGGCGGCCTATGTCGAAGGCAAACGGCCGCGCATTCTGTATGCCCTGGGAGTCTGTTACGAGAAAACGAAGCCGCCGAATCACGCCGAGGCCATCCGCGCCTGGTCGGAAGCGCTTCGGCTCGGCGGCGTCGAGGGACAAGCGGCGGGATTGCGCCTGGGCCAGTTGCGGTTCACGCTCGGCACGGAGATCGCGCAAGCCCTGCTGGATTGGCATGCCGCCCTCGATCGGGTCAACGAAGCCAAGGACTATCGCAATCCGCATGTTGAAATCGAACAGGTTCGCAATTGGCTAAAGCAGGCACTGGAGCAGTTTCAGAAGACTCAAGACCCGCAAAAGACCGAGGCCGTTGCTGAATTGTTTCGCCGCATCGCGCCGCCGGGCGTCGCGGAACTCTTGATCGCCCAGGCGGCTCAGGCCGTGGCGCAACAACTCGTTGAGTTGAAAAAAATCCAGCCAGACAGCGTTAAGCCCGGCGAGGTCGAAGCACAGTTCCGCCGGGCGGCCGAGGCATTCGAGCGCACCGCCCAAGCTCGCCCCGAAGCCGAACGGTCCGATCCCTTGTGGCACAGCGTTCAGTGTTTTCGCCTGGCCAAGGATTCTGCCAATGCGTTGCGCGTGCTAAATCTCTTCGTAAAGCTCGAGGTCAAGGAAGTTCGTCTTGCCGAAGCCTGGCAAACGTTAGGCGATCTGTATCGCGCCGACGGCAAACGGGACTTCGCTCGTGAGGCGTACTTCAAGTGCTTGCAGTATCCCGAGACGGTTTTCGCTTATCAGGCTCGGTACCACTTGGCCGTCGAGGAAGCCGACCGAAAGAACTTCGCTCAAGCCTATGAAATCCTCAAGCAAAACCGCGCAAGCGCATCCTTCGACATCGATCGTGTCTGGCACGAAAAAACGCTGTTTCGCATGGCCGCCATTCTGATGGAGATGAAGCAGCACCCCGAAGCCCACGTCCATCTCAAGGCATGCCTCGAGCTCTTCCCGGAGAATCCCAACATTCTTTTGGTTCGCGAACAACTGGGCCAATGCTATCGGCACATGGCGGAAACGGAACGAGTCAAGGAGAAGCAGATCGAAAGCCAAATCACGCCCGACATGCCGACGGATCGTCGCATCGCTCTTGAAGAGAGTGTGCGGCACCAGCGCAAAACGCGCATCGAGACGCTTCAGAAAGCCGTCGCGGCGTACCAAGGTCTTGCGGATGAGTTGGCTCTGCTCGCCAGCAAACGAGAACTGACCAAGACCGAACAGACGCTGGTGCGGCGCGCGTGGCTGGGCGTCGGCGAATGCCACCTCGACAACGAGGAATACAGCGACGCCTTGACGATGTTTACTAAACTCCAAGCCAAGCACCGTCGCACGCTGGAAGGCTTCTACGCTTGTCCTTTCGTCTGCTTTGCGCTGGACAAGATGCAGGCGCAGCAATTTCCCAAGCAGCGCATTGCCGAGGTGCGCGAAATCGCCCTGGCGTCGGTTCGCTTGCTGGTCACGGATTTGCAATCGCTGGCGGACGATCAGGAGATTTTCCGCATGCACGGGGTACCACCCCGGAGCGAATGGCTGCGCTGGGCCGACGAAACGTTGCGCAAGTTGCAAGCGCCGCCCCGAACGGACAGCGGCCTACCGGCGATCCGCTGATCCGCTCGGGAACTCACGCTGGCTTGCCGCGATGTTCACTGCCTTCGGCGTCCTATCCATTTCACAGAATCGGCTTTCCAGTTTCCGGATTGATTTCTATAATATGTTCTCGCCGCGGATGACCGGTCTTCCCCCGAGGTGGCTGTTATGGCCCTGATTCTCGCATACCTCCTGAACGTGGTCAACTTCTTCGTCGCCGCGTTCATGATCTTGCTCATTCTTATCCAGCGTGGCAAAGGCGGCGGCTTGATCGGCGCCCTGGGCGGCGCCGGCGGATCGAGTCCGTTCGGCTCCCGCGCCGGCGACCAATTCACCCGCCTGACGATCTATGTCGCGATCATTTGGCTTCTGCTCACCATGATCCAGGTCAAGGCGATTTTCTTCGAAGCGACCGGGCGAGGCGTGGTGACGGCGTTCCCGGACTTTTAGACCCAGGCAGGGACCGTCACGCGTCGGCGCTTCTATCGGGAGATCGGCGTGCTCTTGAGTATGACCGGATTCGGGGAAGCCCGCTGCCAGACGGAGATGCTCTCGTTTTCCGTCGAGCTGCGTGCCCTGAACAATCGCTACCTCAAAGTCACGTTGCGCGCTCCGGATCCTTACCATCTCTTGGAAGCCGAGTTTGAGAAGGTCATCCGTAAATCGGTCAAGCGCGGAACCATTCAGGTTCACCTGCGATGCGATCAATACGCTGTCGCCGAGGATTTTCGCATCAACCCGGTCGCGCTGGCAAGTTACGTTCAGCAGATTCGCGAAATCGCCAAGCAACTTGGCCTTCCGGACGGCGGGCAGTCGCTTTTGAGCCAGGTCGCGATGCTTCCCGGCGTTGTGCCGGAGGCCGGCAGCAAGGTGTACCAATTACACGACCACTGGCCGATCATCGAAAAGGTGCTTCAGGACGCGCTCGACCGGTTGCAAGCGATGCGTCGCGACGAGGGCAAAGCGATGGCCCAGGAGTTGCTTTGCCATCGCGACACCATCGCCAAGCACCTCGACGCGATTCGCAGTCTTGCGCCGCAAGTGGCCACCAGCTTTCGCGATCGCTTGTACGACCGAGTAAAAACGCTGCTGAGCGAACACGACGTGCAGATCGACCGTAATGACCTTATTCGCGAGGTGTCGATCTTTGCAGAACGCAGCGACATCGCCGAGGAGGTCGTTCGCCTGGCGACGCATCTCGTGCATTTCGAGGAGATCGTAAAGGAGGATGAGAGCTCCGGACGAAAGCTCGAATTCTTGACGCAGGAAATGACGCGCGAGACCAACACGATCGGCTCCAAAGCAAGCGATGTGGATATCTCCAAACGCGTCGTCGAGATCAAGGGAACGCTCGAGAAGATTCGTGAATTGATTCAGAACGTGGAGTGATTTCCGGTTGCACATTGCCGATCGGACGCAGCAGAGTTCTGCCAGCGTTCCGTCGGCGAGGTGCGATCCGAAGTCGGCAATCTCATGGGAACGGGGCCGTTGATCATCGTGTCCGGACCGAGTGGCTCTGGGAAATCGACGCTGATTCGCCGGCTTCTCGACGCCCCCGCCTGGCCGTTGCGGTTGTCGGTCTCCGTGACCACGCGACCACCCCGACCCGGCGAACAAGACGGCATCGATTATCATTTTTGGAGCATGGCGGACTTCGAGAAGCATCGTGACCGCGGCCGGTTCCTCGAGTGGGCACATGTGCATGGAAACTACTACGGCACGCTCGTGGACGAAGTGACACCTTATCGCGAAAAGGGAATGGGTGTCCTGCTTGATATCGACGTGCAGGGGGCGGAGAAAGTTCGTGCGAAATGCACGGATGCCGTGTCGATCTTCATTCGCACGTCGCGATTTGAGACGTTGGAGCAGCGGCTGCGAGAACGGCACACCGAAGCAGAAGAGGTCATCCAGCGGCGGCTGCGCAATGCCAGAGCGGAATTGGCCCGGGCCGGTGAATACAATTATCAAGTGATCAACGACGATCTCGATGCGGCCCTGGCCAATCTGCGAGGGATTATCGGGACGCTGTTCGCCGCGACGGAAGCAGCGGGTGAGAAACAATGAATCGTTCGATAACCAAGGAGTTGCGATGCTTGACGAGTTGAAAGAAGAAGAGATTGTGAACAAGGTCGGCGGCCGATTCAAGTTGTCGACGCTGATCCAGAAGCGCATGGTCGCCTTGAACACGGGCGCTCGTCCATTGGTCGACATAAAGACCAACGATCGCCTGACGATCGTGGTGCAGGAGATACTGCAGGACAAGATATTCCTCGATGCGTCGGGCAACTTGATCACGCGCGGCTCCACCGCGGGGGACGCCGTCCGTCGCGCCATGTTGACCGATATCTCCGACGTCGGCGGCGCCGACGACTAGCAAGAAGTTCGGATCGTTCGAAGAACACTAATCGTATGAGGTTACCGGGAAGCGTCGCACATCGACGTGTCTATCCATGAGCGAACCAACCCTCCCGCCGCCGTCGGCGGGCGAATCTTCCACGTATCAGCCGATTTCCGGCTGGGCCGTTGCCGGGCTTGGGTCCGGGATCGTGTTTGCTTTCGTCGTCGTGGCGAGCGCCGCGATCGCGTTTTTCCAAGGCGCGCCGTTTTTTTTTCCGGAATGGGTGCTCGGCTTGCCGCTGGCGGGCATGGCGGTGTCGTACTACGGGCGCGTGCACGTCGATAACTCCGAGGGAACGCTGGCGGGGTCGACGCTTGCCAGCTGGGGTCTGCGCCTTAATCTCGTCAGCGCCATCGTCTATTTTGCGTACTTCTACTTCACCGGCCTCGCCATTCAGGGGCAAGCCAACGACTTCGTCATGGAAATGAAGGACGACGATACAGGTTTCTTCCACCACTTGCTTGCCGGCGCCAACAACCGCACTCGCCATAACGCCGCGTTCCTCCTGACCCAGTCGCCGAACTCCCGCGGCATCCGCCCGGAGAACGAGCGCGACCTGCGGGAACGCTACGACAAGCCAAGCACACGTGATGGATCCTATGGGATCCTTACGGCCTTTCGGGAACGGGAATCGTTGCCTCGCGTGTTGTACAAGCAACGCTCCGAGGACGTGACGATTACGCCAGGGACCGTACGCAAATGGCTCTACGAAAAGCGCAGCTATCGGGTCGAGCGGGTGTATCACGTCAAGACCAAGGAAATCGAGTTCGATTACAAAGCAACGGCCGTGAGCGTCGAGGCGGAAGGACCGGGGCAGTCGCGCAAGTGGTTCATTAACCTCATGGAATCGCACCAGATCGAGGGTTCCAAGACTCTTACCCGATTTGGGGAAGGGCTCGAGTTGCTTCGTGGCAAAGCGCTGAGCGCGCTGCAACAGCACCTCGTCGGCGTGCGCGAAGGCAAGCCGTTTCCCAACTGGGAATCGCTCGCCAAGAAGCAGGACTGGACCCAACTTGCCATTGATCCGCCCAGCAAACGCGACGAGCGTCAAGCTCAGTTCGAGGACATGCTTGCGGCACGCGGAGAATTGAAAATGCACTCCGAGCCGAGTCTGGAAGCGCCTCCGGATCTGCCGGGTCGCTGGGAGCAGGTCGATGGAAAAGTTCGCGTTGCTTTTGTGTTCAAGGCAACAATCAGCAAGGCGCCTCAAGCCCTGCCGCTCTTCATGTTCTCAATCGTGGCGACGCTCGAGACCGTGCACCAAGTCGATCCGGCGAAAGTCGCTGCGAATTCGTCGGTCGATTGGCGCGTCGTCGATCTCGACGTCGTCGCAGTCCATGCGGTAATCGAAAAGAAGTAGCGCTAAAACCGCGGCATCGGCAGAGATGGCGGCATCGGCAGAGATGGCGGCATCGGCTGAGGGGGCGGCGCCGGCAACTCCGGAGCAGCGGTCGTTCCAGTACTGATTCCTCGAATCACCGCCCGCGGCCGAATCGGCTCCGCCAATACCACGGGATCCAGCGTGTTGGCGACGGACACATTGCCCGCACTATCGCGCCCCACCAACTGAACGTAGGCTTGCGCTCCCGCTTCAATCGGCGGCGTCCAGCGATATTCCCCTTCCGCCTTCAGCCCTTTGGCAATCAGAAGCCACGGCCCATTCGGCCCTGTGCTGTAGAACAAATCCACCGGTGTATCGCTCAGGTTCATGTCATGCACGCTCCATTGAATGTGCACAACCGCCTTTCCGCCGTCGGTCGTTGCATGAACCTTCGTCAATCGAGCCGTAGGCTTGGTCGTGTCGACCTCGATCCACCAATCGGGCGCATCCCCAGGGGCGGGCGCCTTGCCAGCGACGCCGCGAGCATCGGTCGCGACCAACGTCACGCCGAAGATTCCTTCGCCGGGAAAATGCACTTCGATGTTGTTCTTGCGCGGCGTGTCTTCACTTGCCTTCTGCCAAGTTTTTGCACGGTCCCGCGTCATCCAAACTTCCACTCTGCCGACACCTCCCTGTCCGCCATTCTCGATCTGGAAATCAAGGAACACTTTGGAGCTATTGACGAACTGGCGCTTCAGCGTTTCTACAGTCTGCTTGGTCGGCGCTGGCATCTCCGTCGTGTGCCCCATGATCCGAGGCCCATCATTGGGATCCGGGCGGACGCCTTCGGATGAATTCTGCGGCCGGAACTCGCGATGAGGAACAGGCAAGGTATCCTGAATATTTGCCGGAAGCGGCTTCGGCTTCCCCTCCATGTTTGGGAACTGCATGACGGTCGGGCCGCTGTTCGTTTGTGCTTTGAACGCTTGCATCTGGTTGACGTGCATTTCCTGCTGCGCGGGGTTGCGCGCGAGGTCCTCGGCTGTGACACGAACCATTCCCGTGAAGACAGCCTGGGCCGGGATGCAGAAAACGCCGGGGCGTCCCGGAATCGGATCGACGGGGCGAAAGACCTTGTCGCCACCCTGATAGAAGAAACGCGTCAACAGTGGGTCAACGTGGGCGTCACGCACGTCGCACTGAATCAGTTGTCCCTCCGGCGACGAGCCGAGGTTTGTCAGTTCAATCTGCGGCGGTTGCGTGTCGATGATGACGACCAATCCCGGCGGCTCGTTGCGCAAATCGTTCGGAAACGCTCGGCCTTGCTTGTCGACTGCTACCATCGCGAACCAGTACTCGCCGTCGCGAGGCGCCTGGAACGTGAACGCCTTCGCCGACGGCCCGACGCGGTCGCGCAGTGTCCATGTCGCGCTTGGATGCTCCTTCACGTGCAGTTGAATTTCGGAGATGAGCGAACGCGATTGATCGTTGATCTGGATCGGCAACTGAATCGTGCTCTTGTTCAGGTAGTTTCTCGGGGACGACGGCCCGCTCGGCGCCGCGGCTGGCGCTCCAGGTTCCACCGTCTGAGCGAGCAGTGAATCTGTCCCTGTCCAGCCGAGCAGAAGCCCGGCCACTGTCCCGCCGCCCAAGAGCAGCTTGCGACCCCATTGCCGAATACGATGGATCACCATGAGGAAACCCCTCTCCTCGTAGAATGCTTGCCCATTTCCCCCAGAGGTCCGGGCCCGCACCGAAATATTCCGTATTTGAGCGGCAGGTGATACCACGTCATCGCGAACGGTCAAGGCGAGTTGCCGGTCGTCGCTTTGTGTCTCGTGAAAAAATAGAGTTCGTGAAACGCACCGTGCTTGTGGAGCGGTGCGTTTCACGCACCCTACGGGATGATTGCAAGCTTGCCCACCGACCGCAATATCGTAAACGAAAGATGACAGAATCGACATCGCGCGTCCAAGGGTCGCCATGAAAATCACTTCCATCCAAATCACCGGGCTCGCAGGCGGCACCGTCGAAGGCGGGTGGGCTGACGAACTCAAGCCCGAAGACGATGTCCACACCATCGTCGAGATCAACACCGACGAAGGCCTGAGCGGCGTCGGCAGCGTTTTCACGTCGAAATCGCTTGTCCAGGGCGCCGTCAAGCTGCTCTCCCCCTTCCTCATCGGCGAACGGCCCGATGAGCCGATGCGCGTCACCGAACGCCTCAGGCAAACCACTTTTTGGCAAGGACGCGGTGGATCGGTTGAGCATGCCATCAGCGGCATCGATATCGCGCTCTGGGACCTGTTCGGCAAAATCTGCAACCAGCCGGTTTCTCGGCTCTTGGGCGGCTGCTATCGCGACAAGATCAAGCCATACGGCTCGATACTCTTCGACGAGCCGGCCCGGCTGCGTGAAAAGCTGCAAGCCACCGTGAGCCGAGGCTTCAGGGCGATCAAGCTCGGCTGGCGACCGTTCGGCCGGCGCGACGCCAAGACGGACGAATTGCTCATCCAGACGGCGCGCGACACGGTTGGGCCCAACGTCGAGATCATGGTCGACGCCGGCGGCAGCGAGCAGTTTTGGCCTCATGGCTACAAGTGGGCTCTGCAAACCGCGAAAATGCTGGCAAACTACGACATCGTCTGGTTCGAGGAAGCGCTCCCGCCCGACGATATCGAAGGCTTCATCGAGCTGCGCCGCCACGCGCCCTTGCCGATCGCGACCGGCGAGTGCTTGACGCGTCGCCAGACATTTCGTCCTTGGTTAGAACGACACGCCGTCGACGTCATTCAGCCGGACTGCACCAAGTGCGGCGGCATCAGCGAAGCGATTCGTATCGCCTGGATGGCGTATGAACACAATATTTGGTACGTCCCGCACGGCTGGAACACCGCGATCGGCCTCGCCGCGGATTTGCACCTGGTCGCCGCCGTTCCCGTCGCGCACTACGTCGAATACCTGACGCCGACGCCGTACATCGACGAGTTGATCACGGTCCCGTTCAAGCCCGACGCGGAGGGCTACTTGCGGATTCCCGAAAAACCGGGATTGGGCATCGAGCTCAACCGCGACGCGCTGAAGCGATACGGCGTCTGAATGACCCTGCACGATGGTGCTCCATGCCCGTGGGGCACGTTTTCAACGTGCCCGATTCGGGGCACGTTGAAAACGTGTCCCACAGTAATTCTGCGAAATAGAGAAGTGCTCATGCCCGCCGACTGGCAGCTTCCGATTGGCGTTTCGCGTTCGTTATGGGATTACTTTCACGATCCGGACACGGCTCGCAGCTATGACTCCGAGCTTGCCGACACACCGCTCTTGCAGGTCGATCGGCAATTCGTTTTCGAACACTGCCAGCCGTCGGGACGCATCATTGACCTCGGTTGCGGCACCGGGCGCTTGTCGCTTGCGCTCGCCCAGCGCGGCTACGAGCCGGTCGGTGTTGATTTGTCGCCGGAAATGCTCAAGGTGCTCGGTGAGAAGGCGGCCGCGCTAGGGCTCACCGTGCCGCGTGTCTGTGCCAATATCGCCGCACTGGAAATGCTCGCCGACGCTTCCTTCGATCACGCGGCTTGCCTGTTCAGCACGCTCGGCCTGGTCGTCGGCGCCGAGGCACGGCGGCGCGTCGTCGGGCACGCCTACCGCTTGCTTCGCCCCGGAGGTGTGTTCGTCCTCCACGTCCACAATCGCTGGTTCAACCTGTGGACCTGGCACGGCCAGCGCTTGCTCGTCAACGATCTTTGGTGTTCGTGGTTTGGCGGCGGAGAACCGGGCGACTATGAGATGCCGGCGCGGCAAGGTATCGGCGCGCTCACCATGCACTTGTTTACGCAGAGCGAGATCACGAGCCTCTTTCAGGCGGCCGGGTTTGAGATCATCGAAGTTCGGCCCGTGAGCGTAAACTCCGACGCCCGCCTATCCTGCCCCTGGTGGTTCGGCCGTCTGCGCGCCTACGGCTACCTGATCGCCGCACGCAAACCGCTTGCGGCGTAGCAGCGCTCACCCGATATGCGTTCGCGATTCGCTCGATCGTTGATTGAATAACCAATACGCTATCGCGACGCTTCCGACGGCAATAACGATGAACAACGTTTGCTGCACGATGAGCACCCAAATGATGCGTTCCCAGGTGTCGGGCGAAAACTGCTTGGGAATTCGAAACGAAAATGCGAAATCGGGAAGTCCCTCAAGAATCGTCGTCACTTCGTCCCAGCGAACCAGGTGTGCCAAGACGATCAACAGCAGCATCATGATCAGCGCGAAGTTCGCCGTCGCCACGCGATTGCTCATCGTCGACGCGAGAATGCCGAGGCTATGAACGAGCAAGAGCGTCGGCCACGGCGCGATCAAGAGCCACATGCCAAGGCTCGTTGAGAACATGCCGCTGGCCAGCCCGACGATCGGCAGGATGATGACGCCCAGGAGCATCGCCCGGTTGCGAAACCACGGGCCGAGCCATTTCCACACGAAGACGTCGGATCGCTCGATCGGCAGCAGCAAGAGAAAATCAAGCGTATTGTCCTCGCGTTCCTTGGCGATCGAGGACGCGGCGAGAAATCCTTGCGTCAACAACACGCCGACGTACAGCGCGATGCAGCCAAGGTTGAAGATGACGCGGAGCGAGTCGGCCGTTCCCTGGAATCGCAAGCCCGAAGGCGGATTCTGTGCGAGATACGCAAACGCAATGCCGAAGCCCATCGAGAACATTACCAGCACGCCGAAAATGATCTCCAGATCACGCATCTTCGTCGTGGTAAAAGTCTCCTTCCAGGCGATGGCGTTGTCCGGAATCTCTCGATCCGGTGACGTGACGATGATCGTGCCGTCATCCTCCTCGCTGGTGTCGAGCGTCGGATCGGCAATCGGCGTGCGTTGCTCAACCCATTTGAGATCGCGCAGCCTGTGGAACTGCCAGCGCGCCAGCCCGTAAAAAAGAGCGATGCCGACAAGCAAGACGCCGGCGCAGAGGCCGAGCGCGATCGCCAACTCGGTCCACGATGTCAACCCCTCGTAGCGCAGATGGGCGACCACGACCTCGTCCACGATGGCCAAGAACGTCGCCACCGCGATGATGCAGAAAATTGCCATGGTCAGATAGGCGATCACGAGCGCTTCGGTGAAGCTATTGCCCTGCACTGATGCCCACAAGCTGACCGAGCCGACGAAGAGAATGAAGAGCAGGCTGAACGCGACGTGAAAGATGACCATCTCGAGCCGAATACCGCCCCAAAGGCTGATGAGCGCCAACATCGGTAGGCTCGATTGCACGAGCAGCATGAGCTGCACCATGCGCGCCGAGAACTTGCCGAGCAAGATCTCCTGATCACTCAAATCGGTCTGGTAGAGCAATTCGAGCGTGCGGTTCTCCTTTTCCTCCATGACCGTGCCGGCCAGATACATCGGCGTCAAGAGCACGATCAGGGTGTATTGCAAGATCAGAAGCGCGTTGGTGTATTTCGTGGCCAGTCGTTCGAATTCAAGGAAATGGTAGCGCGTGCCGATGCGATCCTCGTAGACGAACCACCAGCCGAACAAGAGTGCAAGCAAGTAACCACAGCGCAGAAACAGCGTGCTGTTCTTGCGCGCCAGGCGGATCAGATCGTAGTAGAAATGCGGACCAAGCATCGAAAAACCACGCGGCTTGCCGCTGCGGCGGAACGAATCCTCTACTATCGCGCAAAAAAAGCAACGATATCTGCATCCATCTTTAGCTGATCCATGCCGTTGACCACGTCGACCGGTCGGCTCGCGGGCGGAACGTTGATTGTGTCGCGCTGGAATTGCTTCGTGCGAATCTTGGCGCCGATGGTGGAAACGAGAAAAAGATATCCGTTGGCGAGTTCGAACGATTCGGCGCCGACTTTGACCTTGCCGTTTCTGCCATCGGTAGTGACACAGTTAAATTCAATCACAGGGCCGGTGGGATTCTGCTTTTCTTGCAGCGCCCCCGAATATCGGCCTTCGCCGCCCGCGCGATTGGGCTGCAAGTACGACGAAAGTTCATTGGCAAATCCGTCCGGAACGCCAAGGTCGGTCCAGAGCGCGAAGGCGACGCGGTCTTCCCACGTCACGTCCTGGACGACCGCGAAATCAATGCCGGGCTGGAGGTTCTTCTTCGGGTCGAGATTAGCTCCCCAGCGTGCCCGGCCGGCGTTCGTCTCCGG
>VGZI01000185.1 GCA_016872605.1 Planctomycetota bacterium | reverse complement strand
GCATGATGGGCATGGGTGGTATGCCGGGCATGGGCGGAATGATGGGCATGGGCGGCGGCATGATGATGGGCGGCATGGGCAGCTTCCAAGGATCCTTCAACGGATCGTTGGGCGCCGTCGGCGCCACGCAGGCTTCCGGGCTCATCTCGATCATCACCCGCATCGTCGACCCAGGTAACTGGAATCAGCCCCCTGTCTTCCCGATGGGCTTCATGATGGGCGGTTTCCCGATGGGCGGCGGCTTCATGATGGGCGGCGGCTTCATGATGGGCGGCGGCGGCATGATGGGTGGCATGTTCCCGATGGGCGGCGCCATGGGCGCGCTCCCCGACCCGAACGCCAACGTCGATCCAACTACCTCCAATTCCATCGACTTCTTCCCGCCCGCGCTGGCGATCATCATCCGTGGTCCCTCGCGCATGCATACCTCCATCACCGGAGGCATCGTCGGCGGCAAAGCCAAACGGCTCGAGGCAGCCGCCTGGCTGGATGTCGAAAAACGCGGCCTCGCCAAGAACGATAATAAAGATCCGAAGATCAAGGTCGGCGCCGGCGGCGACGAAGTGATCCTCGCCAAGAAGAAACAGAAGGAACTCGATCCCACCAAAATCTGGAATGAAGCCTTCGCAAAAGGTGGCATCGAAGCCGGCCACGTGATCGCCACCGCCGACTTTCTGTTCGAGGCCGGCCAGTTCAAGCACGCGGCCGAGTTCCTCAAGGCGAACCTGCGCCACGGCATCGTGACCCGTCCGTGGGTCTTCGAAGCACTGGCGGTCGCCTTGGAAGCGTCGGGCGGCGATCCCGGTGAAGTCAGTCGCGCCCGCCTCTCCGGCATCGCCCTCGATCCGACCGACGCGCAAGGCTTCATGAGCGCCGCCCGCGCCATGGCCGACCGCGGGCAGTACGATCGCGCCCTGGCGTTTTGCAGGCAGGCGGCTGAACTATCGCCGACCGATTATCATCCGTACGAAACGGCTCTGGCCTACGCAGGCAGCGCCAAGGACGCCAAGGCCATGGAGTGGGCGGTCAGCAACCTCGTCGCCCAGGATTGGCCCGTCG
This sequence comes from Planctomycetota bacterium, assembly GCA_016872605.1. GTDB lineage: Bacteria > Planctomycetota > Planctomycetia > Gemmatales > Gemmataceae > SIAQ01. The sequence goes on along the minus strand of VGZI01000185.1, from coordinate 11,612 downwards.
ACAACCTCGCCATCCAGGCCAACGCCCAGAAGCGTTTGACTTCGCTGGCGACGACGCTTCGCACCGAGAAGCGTGGCGATGAAGCCGCCCAGCTCGAAGCCGCCCTCGCCCGGCTCAACCAGCGTGATCTCATCGTCCAGTTGCTTTGGGAGAATTCCGGCGGCGTCTGCGAACTCGACCTCAAGGTCAAGGAGCCGACCGGTTCGCTTTGCAGCATCGATCAAAAGCAATCGCCCGGCGGCGGCGTCATGATCGGCTACGATCTGATGAGCAAGGAGCCGGGCAGCCAATATGTCGCCGCCCAGGCGTTCAATGGTGAATATGAAATTGCGGTGTCGCGCCTGTACGGCCAACCGCTCGGCAATCGCGCTCGCTTGATCGTCACCACCAACGCGGGAACCAAACAAGAAGCTCGCCGAGTCGAGATCGTTCAGCTCGACAAGAACCTGCGCTTCAAGGTCACGGTCAAGGATGGCCGGCGCACCGAGTTGGCGTCCGTATCGCCCGCGGCATTGCAGCGCAAGGAGCAAGTGAAGATCGCCGACAGCAATCCGTTTTATGATCTTCGCGCGGTCGCCAATCCGAACTTCTACGGCGCCACGACACAGCGCGGGGCTAGCGCCCTTGGCATTCCGAGCGTCGCCTCGCTGGCCGCCAAGGACAGCAAGAACAGGCCGGCCGACACGCCGATCATGCAGAACGTGTTCAACACCGGAGGGAGCGGCGTGCCCATGACGGCTCAAGTCCGGATGAACAGCGAGCGCGGCTACGACATGGTCATTCGGCCATTCTTCGACGCCGCCGCCCGCGCTAACCGTACGCCTCTCGCCGGCATCCCCGGTGGGGGGAATTAGAGTTGCCGTGCGCGGCAAAAAGAGCCACGCACGTTTGGCCGGCGTTGGAAGAACGCCGCGAGCCACCTGCTCGCGGCGTTCTTCCAACGCCGGCTAAACATTGGTATCGGTTCGCCACGCCAGCGCTGTCAACGATGCCATGACGAGCCACGAGCGCAATACCGTCGCCGTGTGCACGTCAACGTAGTGCTGCCCAAGCGTACCACCGATCAGGCCGATCAGCACGCACGCCGACGCCAAAAGACTTTCCGATTCGTTTCGCGCCAGGAGCGGCAACATCAGCGCTACCGGCGCCAGCTGCATCACATCTGCGTAACCCCAGCGGTGCGGCAAAAAGAACTCGGTATCCAGCGCCAAGAGCACCATCAACGCGAACGCGCTCGTCGCCTCGCCACGCCGCAGCCAGACCATGATCATCATGAGCGCCGCGAATCCAGCCAGGATCGCCTTGCTGACCAGCGCGATCTCCAGCCGAGGCAAATCGAATCGCATTCGCAACACATAGTAGAGGTGGGCGAACGAGCTGCAGGATACGTTGACCAGTGAATGATGGAACTGCACCCCCTCGACTGGCCCGACGTGCTCCGGAAGCCGGCGATCGTTCGGCCCCGGCTCGGGATCATCGACCGCGCGGTAGTACTGCTCGCCGACATCAAGGTAGCTTTGCCACGCCGTCGTTGGAAGCATGCTGTACGTGATTGTGCCAACGATCGCGATGGTGGCCAACATCGCGCCGAGTGTTTTCCATCGCTTCAAGATTAACAGGCCGCCCGCGATGATGAGCAAGTTGGGCCGCATCAAACCCAGAGCGCCGAGCGCGACGCCGGCCAGGAGCGAATCGTCCTGCCCGCGATTGCTCGCCGCGATCGCGATGCTCAGGACAAGCAGCGGAAACACATACATCTGCCCGCGTTCCAGATGCATGCGCCAGATATCGGTCGCCAGGAAAAGCACCGCCGCGCCGGCGAGGAAGATGACACGATGCCGTGGCGCGGGCAGGCTGTGGGCCAGGAGGGCCAGGCTCGCGATCATCGCCAGCCATTCGGCCAGAAACGAAACGAACCGCTGCGCTTTGTACGGCAAGGGCGCGATCGGCGCGTACAGAAGCAGCGTCGGCGGCGAGATCGTCAATCGATGCGCCTTCGGCTCGTAGACGGGATCGAGCCATTGCTCTGGCATGCCCGGCTCCCATTCGAAGGTATACGGGTCGTAACCAGCCAGCATGACGCGAGCTCCGACGACGCGATTGCGCAGATCGTCGCCGGAGAAGACGCGATTGTCGTCGTAAGTACGGAGTGCCACGAAGCAGGCCACACCGAGCGCCACGCGCATCAGCATGCGCTCGACCGGCGATACATGATCCGGGTCGAGGGCGAACAATCGCCACAAAAAGAATGGTGGGGACGGGGAGTCCATATATTCTCTGCTTGCGTTTAGCGCTCGCATGGCGACATGCGCGCACTAAACGTAAACGGGCGCCGGCTGGCGCTCCAGGCCGGCCTTCGTAATCGTCGCCGACTCTTGATATTCGCTATCGGTATTGACCGCCCACAAGTCGTGATCGCGGCCATCCAGGATGTTCTCGCTCGCCAGGATGCCCATGAGGATGCTGTGGTCCTGGTTGTTGTACTTGAACGCGCCGTAGCGCCCGATCGCTTGTAGATTGCGATACTGCCGCAGATGCTCGATTACGGGCGTCAGATGCTGCTTGTATCCGCGCGAATAGACGGGGTAACACCGGCGAATGCGATGGACATGCCCGGCCACGATCTGCGCAGCGCCGACCAGCCCCGTCGAGCGAATCTCGCGTTCCGCCAGATCGATCAGATGCTCGTCATCGTCCCGCCACAGGGGATCCTCATCGTAGCACCAGTATTCGAGGGCCAGGATGCTCGTCTCTTCGCCTCCGTAAAGCTCGGGAACCCAGTTGCGGAAATTGGTCACCCGGCCCATGCCCAACTCGGGCGAATGGACGTAGAGCCATTGATCGCCGAAGAGGTCGGTATGATCGACGTTGAGATAGACGAGAATCGTGTTGCGAAACCGAAGCTGATTGACGCCGTGCTCGACCTCGGCCGGCAGATCGCCCAGCCCGCGAACCAAGAGGGTGAGCGGCATCGTCGAGATCACGTGATCGAATGGCTCAATGCGGCCGTCGGCGAGTTCCAGGGCGTGCACTTCCTTGTCGTGATGAAGCACTCGCCGTATCGGAGCGTTGAGGTGGACGGCGCCGCCGGCTTTTTCAATGCGCTCGGCCATGCGCTCATAGACCATGCCGGTGCCGCCGATCGGATAGGCGAATTGATCGACGAGCGTCTTATGCTCCGAGCCGCCCAGGCCCAGCGCCGCTTTGAGCGCCTCGCCAAGCGAGAATTTCTTGATGCGCTGAGCGGCGAAGTCGGCGTCGAGCTGATCGCACGGAATGCCCCAGAGCTTTTCGCTGTACGACTTGAAAAACATGTCGAACAGCCGGCGCCCGAAGCGCGACACGACCCACGTTTCGAACGTTTCCGGTTCGTCCGCGGAGAACGACGGACGAATACGTTCTTTCAAGTAGCTGGTCAGGCAGCAAAAGGCGTTCGCGATGCCCATGTTCCAAAGGGCATTGGCGGGCTTGAGCGGATAGTGGAAGAAGCGGTCTTGGTAGTAGACGCGGGTGAGGCGATCGATCATGCGGTAGTCGTTGCCGACGACATCGAGCCAAACGCTGTTGACGCGCGGGTCCTGGCTGAAGAAGCGGTGCGGCCCCAGATCGACCTTTTGACCCCACATTTCGATGGTGCGCGATAAGCCGCCGACGGCGTCGCCGGCCTCAAACACCTCGACCTGCACGCCGGCCTTGCTGAGCAGATGGCCCGCGGTGATCCCCGCCGGCCCGGCGCCGATGATGCCAACACGCATGCCTGCCTCTATTTCCCAAGGCGCTAAAAAATCGCAATCTCTCAAGGAAATCTGGCATACGTTTTGGCCAAAAGCAATCGAGTGTAACGATTTTGCAACAGTTCACGGATTTTCAGAGCCGCGAGCGTAAACGACCGGTTGAACGACCAAAACCGCTCGCTTACGCTCGCGGCTCTGACGGTTAATCGTCAATCTCCTGCCCCAGCAACCGCGCCACCTCGAAGCAGTCCTTGTCGCCGCGGCCGGAGAAGCAGATGACGACGACGTCGTTGTGGCTGCGCTGGCTGGCGATGCGCATGCCTTCGACGATGGCGTGGGCCGTCTCCAGGGCGGGGAGGATGCCTTCGAGCTTGCTGCACAGGGAGAATCCGTCCAGAGCGTCGGCGTCGTTGACGTGCGTGTAGTGGACGCGTTTGGTGTCTTTCCAGTGAGCGTGTTCTGGGCCGACGCCGGGGTAATCGAGCCCGGCCGAGACGCTGTGCACGTCGGCGGTTTGGCCGTCTGCGGTTTGCAGCACATAGCTCATTGAGCCGTGCAGGACGCCGGGCTTGCCAAATGTCAGTGTCGACGCGTGCTCTCCTTCGGCCGATCCGCGTCCGCCGGCTTCGACGCCGACGAGTTCCACCGACGCATCGCCGACGAACGGATAGAAGATGCCGGCCGAGTTCGACCCTCCGCCGACGCAGGCCACCACGACGTCGGGCAGTCGGCCGATCTGATCGTGGCATTGTTTTTTGGTTTCTTTGCCGATCACGGACTGAAAATCGCGGACCATCATGGGAAAGGGGTGGGGCCCGACGACGCTGCCGATGATGTAATGTGTGTTCTCGACGGTCGCCATCCAGTCGCGCATGGCTTCGTTGATGGCGTCGCGCAAAGTGCGGCTGCCGCTCTCGACCGGGATGACGTCGGTGCCCATCGCCCGCATTTTGAATACGTTCAGCTTCTGTCGGCGCACGTCCTCGGCGCCCATGTAGACTTGGCACTTGAAGCCGAACAGCGCCGCGGCGGTGGCGGTGGCGACGCCGTGCTGCCCGGCCCCGGTCTCCGCGATGATCCTTGGCTTGCCCATGCGCTTCGTCAACAACGCCTGGCCGATGCAGTTATTGATCTTGTGCGCCCCCGTGTGGTTGAGATCTTCGCGCTTCAGAAAAATGCGCGCGCCGCCGGCTTCCTTCGTCAACCGTTCCGCGAAGTAGAGCGGCGAGGGCCGGCCGACGTAATGTTCGAAGTAGTAATCAAGCTGTTTCTGAAACTCCGGATCGCTTCGTGCGGCGTCGTACTGCTCGGCGAGTTGCCGCAGCGCGTGCATGAGCGTTTCGGGCACGTAGCGGCCGCCGTAGGGACCGAATCGGCCTTGAGCGTCGGGAACGGTGGGTGGCGTAATCATGTCGTCCATATTCTTGTTGTTGTTTACGTTTAACGCTCGGAAGGCGTCCTGCGAACGCTAAAACGTAAACCGAAATCTTTACAATTATTGTAACAACCAGCTTTTGATACGGAGGCGCTAGCGTGCCGGAATTGCCCGAAGTCGAAACCGTGGTGCGCGATCTGCGGCCTCTCTTGATCGGCCGAGCGTTCGCGAAGATCGTGGTGAGCCGAAAGCCGCTGCGGACAAAGTGGTCGCGTGCTTGGGAGCCGCAGATTGTCGGACAATGCGTCAACGTCGTTCAGCGGCGCGGCAAATGGATTCTCGTCGGCCTGGATGAACCATGGATGCTCGTCCATCTCGGCATGACGGGGCAGTTCACTGTCCGCCCGGCGAGCGATTCGCGGCTACCGCACACCCATTTGGTCTTCACTCTCGACGACGGCAATGAACTGAGATATCGTGATGTCCGACGCTTCGGCAGCGTCGCCCTTTATTCGAATCGATCGGCACTCGACGCCGTTTTCCGGGCTAATCGCCTCGGTCCGGAGCCGTTCGAACTGGATGCGCAGTATTGGCGTGAATCACTACTGGCAACGCGGCGCAATCTGAAAGCGACCTTGCTCGATCAAACTGTCGTCGCCGGCGTGGGAAACATTTATGCCGACGAATCGCTCTTCGAAGCTCGGCTGCATCCGGCAATCGTCGGCGCGTCGGTCAAGAGCAAGCACGCGGAGACGCTTCGGCACGCAATCGTGACGGTGCTGACGCGAGCCATCGAGCGCCGCGGGTCCAGCATTCGTGATTACGTCGGCGGCTCGGGACGGAAAGGCCAGATGCAGGACGAGTTTCGCGTCTATGGCCGAACCGGCGAACCCTGCGTCCGCTGCCGCACTCCCATCGTGCGGATTCGGCTGGCGGGACGATCGACGCACTTCTGCCCGCGCTGCCAACCGGTTTAGCCGCTTTCGGCTTCGCGTTCGCACGGCGCCATGCGGGCGCGAAGCCGAAAGCGGCAAACGACGTTTCGGATACAATTTCCCCATGTCCTACCGCGCTTTCAAACGCCTTATCGGCGAAACCAGCCTTGAACGCAAGTGCCGATTCCTATTCGGCTCGGGCATCGTCATCCTCATTTCGCTCAGCTTCTCGCTCTACGCGTATCAAACCGAGCATTTGGCCTACAAGCAGGCCCTCACGGATTGCCGCGTCCTGGTCGGCCCGAGCCTGGTGCAGCGCCATCTGACGAAAATCAAGTGGGACATTGTCTCCCCCGTGCGGCATGCCGGCGACTTGCAGCAGTTCGTTCAGAACGCTCCTGGCAAAGACAGTAAGGCACGCGACTGGGAGTTTCATTTCATCACCGACAAGTTCGAAGACAGCTATGAGCGCGATCTGTTCAAGGAATTCCAGCGCGACGCAGACAAAACCGAAGATAGCCGGCAGATACCCAACGAGCAGGTGCTTCTCTACTACGCGCCGATCCGGGCGACGGCGAGCTGCATGAACTGCCATCGCGAGATCGCCCAGCAGAAGAAGCAGGATTTGCCCGCCGAAGGCGAGCTCATGGGCATGGTCCGTATCCGCATGCCGACCAAATCGATCGAGGAAGGCGTCAACTGGAACCGCGCCATCCTGGCGACGACGGCCATCGCCACGGCCATCCTCATCATGGTCGGGAGTTGGATGATCGTGCGCTACATCATCGTCAAGCCGGTGACGCACCTCAAAGAAGTCTCCGACGCTATCTCCGCCGGCGAACTCAACGTCCGCAGCGAAATCCAGACCGGCGACGAGTTCGAGGACCTCAGTCACGCCTTCAATCGCATGCTCCGCCACCTCGTGGCGATGCAGGATCAATGGCGCAAGGTCAACGCCGACCTCGATCGCAAAGTCGACGAACTGGCCCAAATGAACATGGCCCTCTTCGAGTCGAACAAGCTCAAAGGCGATTTCCTCGCCACCATCAGCCATGAGTTGCGCACACCGCTCAACAGCATCCTGGGCTTCAGCGACGTGCTGCTCTCCAGCGATACGCTGACGGAGAAACAACGCCGCTGGGTGACCAACATCCAGACCAGCGGCCAAAAGCTGCTGGCGCTGATCAACGACATTCTCGATCTAGCCAAGATCGAGTCGGGCAAGATGCAAGTGCGCGTCGATTCATTCAACCTGCACGAAGTTTGCGAAGCGATGATCAACCTGTTTCGTCCGCTCGCCGAGAAGAAGAACATCGACGTGCGTACGCAAATCGAGCCGGACATTCCGCAGATGCGCCAGGATCTCACGAAGTTCCAGCAGATACTGCAGAACCTGCTCTCCAACGCGATCAAATTCACGCCGGAGGGGGGTCGCGTGCTCCTGAAGGCGGAGGCCGACACGCGCTATGTGACGATCTCGATCACCGACACGGGGGTCGGCATTGCGCCGGAGGAGCAAGACCTGGTGTTCCAGAAATTCCGCCAATCGGGCAATCCGCTCACGCGCGAGCACGAAGGAACCGGGCTCGGCCTGTCCATCGTGCGCGAGCTGTGCAAGCTTCTGGGCGGCGAAGTGACGCTGCAAAGCGAACTGGGCAGAGGCAGCACGTTCACGGTTCGCTTGCCGTTGCAGGTGAGCGACGAGCCTCGGTTGGAGTTCGACCAGGCTGCCGAAGAAATTGAGCGCGCCAAGTCGCAGCGTGTCCAGCCGCGCTCGCCCGAGCCTGAAGTTTAGGCGAATGTCTGCCGCTTGCGGCTTTGCGCTCGCAAGACGCGACGTGAGCGCGAAGCCGCAATCACCCGATCGCCGCCAGATCGAGCGATTGCCCGTACCGCGCCAGTACAGCCCGGCGTAACGCTGCATGCTCCGGATTTCGCAAACCCGCGTCGTCGGCGACCAGTTCGATCGCGTCGCTGCGGGCCATCTCCAACAAGTCGATGTCGTGCAGTAAATCGCCGAAGCGCAAGTCGCCCAAGCCGTGCTGGCGGGCGCCGAAGAACTCGCCCAGGCCGCGCAGGCGAGCGTCCTCCTCGGCCAGCGCGAATCCGTCGCTCGTTCGGCTGATTGCACGGAGGCGGAGCCGGGCTTCCTCGGTCGTCACGCCGGAGAAGAGATAGCACTCGCCCGCCACCGTGCCGCGCGTCACTCGGCCACGCAACTGATGCAGTTGCGACAGCCCAAAACGGTCGGCATGCTCGACGATCATCAGCGTCGCGTTGGGCACATCGACTCCCACTTCGATCACGAGCGTGGTGATCAGCAGGTCCAGCTTCTGTGCGCGGAAGTCATCCATGACGCGCTGTTTCTCGTTGTCCGCCAGGCGGCCATGAAGCAGACCAACGCGACAATCCTTGAACGAACCGGCGCGAAGAATCTCGTACAACTCGGTGGCGGCAGTCAGGTCGAGGGATTCCGATTCCTCCACGAGCGGGCAGACGATGAAGCCCTGCCGGCCCTTCTTGATTTCCTCGCGAAATCGCTGGTAGATGCGCTCGCGCTGCGATTCGTCGTGCCAACGTGTTAGCACGCGCTGCCTGCCCGGAGGCATCTGCTTGATGATCGACGTGTCGAGATCGCCGAACACCGCCAAGGCGATTGTGCGCGGGATCGGCGTCGCGGTCATCACGAGATAATGCGGATCGACGCCCAGCTTCTTGACGCGGGCGCGTTGATGCACGCCGAACTTGTGCTGCTCGTCGATCACGACCAGGCCGAGCTTGGCGAACTCGACGTCGTCCTGGATGAGCGCCTGTGTGCCGACGACGAGATCGATGTCGCCCGTCTTGATCGCACTTAGTGTCTGGCCTCGCTCCTTCGCCGACAAGCTACCCGTCAAGAGCGTTCGCCGCACGCGGCTTTTCGCCAGGTAGCGATCGAGCGTCTGCCAATGCTGTTGAGCCAGCACTTCCGTCGGCGCCATGATGATGGCTTGATGTTTGTTGGCGACAGCGACGAGCAAGGCGTAGACGGCGACCGCGGTCTTGCCCGCGCCGACATCGGCCTGCAAGAGCCGTTGCATCGGTCGATCACTGGCGAGATCCTTGACGATCGAGGCGATGGCGCGATCCTGATCGGCGGTCAGGCGAAATGGATAGAGCGCTCGAATATGTGCGTCGATCGCCGGCGTGGTGACAAGCTTCGGCGCCTGCATGCGGTCACGCACGTTGCGTCGCCGGACTGCTAAGGCAACCTGCAAGATCAGGAATTCTTCGTAGATGAATCGGCACCGAGCGTGAACGCCCTGAGCCAGCACCTCGGGAAAGTGAACTTGCCAAAGTGCCTGGACCACGGACGGATATTCGCGTTTGATCCGTGTCGTTTCAGGCAATGTCTCGACGACAGCCTCAGCCCCCTTGGTAAGGGCGCCACGGATCGCCTCCCGCAGCGCCTCGGGCCGCAAGCCTTCAGTCAAGGGATAAACCGGCACGACTTCGAGCCGGGCCTCTTCATCGTCAAGAACCTGCACGCGCGGGTGGTTCATCTGCCAATGATCGCGATACCACTTGGGCTTGCCGCTGAACGCGACCTGTTGACCATAACGGACCTTGCCGACGATCAGCAGGGAGCTGAACCAGACGCCGGCAACGCATTTGCCCCGACCGTCGGCGATGACGACGCTCGTGACGCGTCGCCCGTCGGGGAGTTCCTTGCCGTCGATCTCGACGACTTCGCCTTGCACCGTTTGCAGGACGCCGGCCTCCAGGTTTTCGATCGGACGCACATTGGTCAAGTCGTCGTACGAGCGCGGGAAATGAAAGATGAGGTCGCCGATGGTGCGAATGTCGAGTTTGGCCAGCAAGTCGGCGCGCGCCGGCCCGACGCCCTTTACGTACTGGACGCTCTGCGCAAGCACCGGCGCTGTGGAATCAAGCGTCATCGAAGTCTATTTTAGCAGCAGGCGGCGTTCAGAGCCTGAAGCGTAAGCGAAGGAGGGCGCATCGCTCGCTAACGCTTCGGGCTCTGACATTATGCCCCAAGGCGGACATAGTAGTAAACGAACGCGCCGTCGAGGAGCGCGTACTCGGGGGCCGGCGCGTCGGCGGGGTTGATGCCCGGAAGTAGCGTGATGCACTCCCGTTCGCTGAGCCGTTTCAGGCCGAAATGAAAATCTCGAAGCGCCAGCTCGCGATGCTGGTCCTTTAGTGCCAGGAACAAGTCGCCCAGCGGACAGCGTTCGCCGAGGCCGACTTTCTTGCGGCGATCAAGGAACTGCAATGTTTGCTGCGCCCACGGCACTTCCTCGGTCGGTGGCGTGGTCTGTCGTGACTCGATGCGATCCAGCGCCTGATGCGTGCGATCGGCAATCTGCTTGAGCCAATAGCGAACCTGACCAATCTCGTCGTTGAAGCGGCGCGAAAGATCGTCGAGCCGAGCATGCATCTGAGCGAGCCAGTGCGGCATGCCCTGCTCGTTGATCGCGAGCACATCGCGCAGCTCGGCCAAGGCGCGGGCCGGCGATTCACTCTCGAGCAAGAAATTCACCCCGTGCGGCGTCACGCGCACCCATTCGACGGTTGCCTTGCCGATCGGCTCGACGCGCGTCACTTCCAGCAGCCCGTCCTCGATGGCTTGGTTAGCGACCTCGGCATTGTGCCGCGTGCGTTTGGCGAAGAGGCCCGGCAGCTTGCCGCGAGCGTAGAGGCGAATCTCATCGCCGGCCTGCGCGCCGGCCTTGAGAGCTTCCAAAAGCGTGAATGCGTGGGGATTCATGGCGAACCTCCGTGGCCAGGGTTTGTCCCAGAGTGTACAGTGAATTGAGTTCGGCGCGAACACCAATGCGAGTGGGGGCGAGGGGGGGAAGAGGAGAAAGGGAGAAATGAAACTCTCCCCCTCTCCCTTTCTCCCCTTCTCCCCCTCTCCCCCTCCGGGCGATCAGGATAATGAACCCAATGGACCAACCCGCCAAGAAGACCCGATTCCTCTCCGGCGTGCAACCCTCTGGCAAGTTGCATCTGGGCAACTACTTCGGCGCCATCAAACAGCACATCGAACTGCAGGATCAGGGGGATTGCTTCTACTTCATCGCCAACTACCACGCCCAGACCACCATGCGCGACCTCGCTGAACGCATGTCGGTCGAGCAGAGCCGCAAGCTCAAGGCCGCCGATCTGCTCAAGCAACATTCGCTCGACGTCGCACTCGATTACCTGGCGCTCGGCCTCGACCCGGCCAAGGCGGTGTTCTATCGCCAGTCCGATGTTCCCGAAGTTGCCGAGTTGACCTGGATTCTCAGCACCGTGACCAACATGGGGCTTCTGGAACGGGCGGTCTCCTACAAGGAAAAAGTCGACAAGGGCATCGAGGCCAGCGTCGGTCTTTTTACCTATCCGGTCCTGATGGCTGCCGACATCCTCATCGTCCGCTCCAATGTCGTTCCGGTTGGCAAGGATCAGGTCCAGCATCTTGAGATGACTGCCGACATTGCCGGCAAGTTCAATCGCGCTTTCGATAAGGACCTCTTCCCGATCCCGACCTATCGGCTCGACAAGGAATCGAAGGTTCCCGGC
>VGZI01000184.1 GCA_016872605.1 Planctomycetota bacterium | reverse complement strand
CTTGGACGCTCCTTTTCGCGTTTTTGTGCTTCGTCGGCGGCTGCAGCGGCGGCAACGACCCCGTCAACAACCCCGTCAATGACAAACCGCGCCCCATGCCGAAAAAAGACAAATAGCCAGTGCCCGAATCTCGGTAGGTCAGGATGTAGGGTGTGTGAAACGCACCGTTCCACTCGCCGGTGCGTTTCACGCACCCTACTCGCGCTTTAGGCACTGCTCACTTCTTGTCCGCGTCGGCGTCTTCATCGCGCTGATAGATGGGCAGCAATCGGTACTCCACGGTCAACCCCAGGATCGCCATGGCGGTGTTATAGGCTGCCCCTTGCGGCTCATTGTTGAGCCAGCTGCCGTTGCGCTGCTGACCATCCAAGAGTAGCTTGTGCAGATGGGGTCGATAGGCGGCCCAATAGTTGCCGCCGAGCTGAAACATGGCTTGCGACGTGTAATAGGCGGCGTAGAAAAAGTATGGCTCATCGTGTCGCAAAGGATGCTTGAGGATCCATGACCCGGCCTGCAACGTTTCGCGCGAATGGTGGCGACGCTTGCCGACCAGCTCGAGCGCCAGGATGCCCGTGCCCGTGCAGGAGCTATTGACCATGCCCGGGCCGGCCATGTAGCTGAAGCCCCCTGTGCGCGGGTCGCGACAGTTGAGGACATACTGCATGGCCGATTCGATGCGGTCGGCCGGCACGTCGCAGCCCAAGTTTCGCGCGGATCGCAGGGCCATGATCTGCCAGCCGGTCACGCTCATGTCGGCGTCGATGCCCCAGATCTGATAACGCCAGCCGCCGCGATGCAGATTGTTCTCGGTCCGCTGGGCTTGCAAAATCAGTTTGACTGCTTTCTCCAACTTGGGCTTCAGTTCCTTGGATGTCTTGGCATCCATCATGGCAGCGACCTCACAGAGCATCAAAGTGCAGATGCCATGTTGGTACATCTCCATGAAGTCGCTCAATCCGAAAGCGCCGCTGCTTTGCTCCCGGGTCAAGACGTAGCGAATGCCCTTCTCGACGTGCGATTGATAGGGTCCTTCCCCGGGGACGTGGCCGGCGGAGAGGAACGCCATCGTCGCCAACGAGGTGACGGCCGGGTTGTCCATGCCATGTAGCTGCCAGGCGCCGTTTTTTTCTTGCATCACGGCAAGAAACGCCAGGCCCCGATCGACGCTGTTGCTCAAGCGATCTTTTTTCGGGGCTTGCGCGAAAACAGGGCAGGGGACCAACACGGCCACCATGGTGGCGAGAATGCTGCACAGAGTTGGCCGAATTGGAAGCACGATGCATGCGCTTTCACATTGTTAGCCGGACGCGTAAGCGACGAAACTCGTTCACCCGTCGTTTCGCGTCTCGCTAACCACTCATTTGCGGTTTTTTTCTCTGGGCGCCGGCGCGTCCGCGAGGCTTTCGAAGTACTGGCGAATCGTCTCGGCATATTCGGCGCCGAAACGTGTTCGTGCGTCTTGCAACATGCGTGTCTTGAGTTCGCCGGGAAGTTGGCCCCACGCCTCCGCCGACAGGGACTCGAATTTGAGATCCTTTGCGAGCGAACCAGGGCTACGCGGTCCCTGGCCAGCCGCCATCTGCGTGGCGGGATTGCGGGCGGGCTGCGGAACCTTGTTCGATGAGAGCTTGGCGGCGCTTTGGGCCGCCTGCTGCAAATTCTTGGCCGCGGCGTTCATCGCGGCCTGCGCGTCCTTGGGACCGGTGGGCAACTTATCTTGCGCCTTGCGCATCTGCGATAGGCCGTCTTTCAGCGCCTCGGCCGTCTTGGCGTTCTCGCTCATCTTGGCGTCGCCCTTCGGTTGATCCTGCGATAGCTTTGCGAGCTTTTTCGCCGCGAACTCCAGTTGCTTCTCCGCATCGGCCTCCAATTTGGTGGCGTCGTCGGCATTTCCCTTCGCCTTCATCTCTTGGCTCGCCTCCAGCGCTTTTTTGGCGGCATCGATCGCCTCGGCCGACTCCTTGGCCATCGCCTTGGTTTCCGGCGGCGCCTGGCTCTGTGAAAGCTCCTTCAAGTCGGCAGCGAGCTTTTCGAGTTTCTCGCCGACGCCCTTGCCCTTGCCGGCCGACGCCTTCGCCGCGTCGCCCAGAAGCTTCTGCGTCTCTTCGCGTAGATGTTGTTGGTCCTTGGCGAGCTTTTGCACCTTCTCAACCGTGGCGCGCACTTTCGGATCTTCGATCTTGCTCGGATCGGTCGGCAGGGTCGCGGGGATGAGGCTGGCTAGCTTTTCAAGCTCGTGCTGAACGTTATGCATGAGATCGTACGCCGGCTTGGCGCCGGCCGCGTTCTCGCGCCCCATCTGGTCGGCCGCGTTCTTCGCCTGGACGTGAGCTCGTTGCTGCACGGACCATAGCGTTTCATTCTTCGCATCGATGGGCAACTTCGTGATCGCAGGCGCCATTTCTTGTTGCCGAGCGCCGAGGTCGCGATAGGCCTTCTCAAAAACGGAGAACTCAAGGTTATCTACATCGCGCGCCAGTTGCTTCAGGTCAACGTGGATTGCCTGTTGCTTCTTGGCGAGTTGGAGAATCTGGTCCCGCAAGGCCAGTGCGGGAGTGCCGGGCAGCAGCTTATCGAGCCGATTTTTCAGTTGCTTCTCGTGCTCGCGCTGCTTGCCGATGGCCTGGGAGATCGCGGATTTTTTGAGCGCCTCGGCCGCGTCGGCAGCCAGCGCTGAGTCTTTCGATTCGACCGCCTTAGCCCGGTCCGCCAGATCCGTCTGCCGCCTGGCCAACTCGGCGATACGTTCCTTTATCTCCTTGGGCAACTCGTCCGGGCCGGCATCGCGCATCTTCCGCTGCTCGGCAGCCAACTGTTCGGTCTCCTTGGCAAGCTGCTCGGCTCGCATCACCTGCAGCGACTGCATCGATTCCTTGACCAGCGGGCTCTGCTCCTCGATCTTGGCCGCCTCCTCGGTCAACTTCGCTTGTTCATTCCGAATCGCTTCGACCTCCTTGGCGGCATCCGGATTGTTCATCATCTTCTCGTCGGCGAGCAACTTCTCCAGCCGCTGGGCGAGCGCCTCCTGCCGTCTGGCGAGTCGATCGAGCTGAAACTGGTCGAGACGATCCTGCGTGATAAGCTTGTTCAGCGCCAGCATGCGGTCGAGCTTCGCCCGTGCGGAAATCAGTTCTTGCTGCGATGCCTGCAAATCCTTCTCAGCGTCGAGGAGCGCTCGGTCCTTCTCGCTGAATCGCTTGAGCGCCTCGGCGCTCTTGGTCATCTCGATTTCCGCGATATCGAGAAAATGCTCGGACAGCTTGGCTAGGTCGGGATTCCCGGAGAACTTTTTGGCGGCCGCGAGCAGATCACCGGAGATTTCGTTGTTCAGCGTCCGAAGGTCGTCCGCCTGCTTGAGCTGCGCGAGCGTCAGGGCTGCCTGGCGATGGATCGGACCCTGGAGCTGCTGGACCTGATCGAGTTCGCCTTGGACCTTTTGCTTGATCTTTATTATCGTGTCGAAAACGTCGTCGCTCTGAGCCTTGGCCTGCACCTTGAGATAGTCGTCCGCTGACGAATCGATCCGCAGCGTGATCCACGCGGGATCGCCGGACGATTGATCCGGAGCGATTGTCACGTGCGGCTGCAAGTCGGTCGCAGGTAGAACGACGCCGGCTGCGTTGCGGATGTCGCCGCGTTTCAAATTGCGATTGTCAATCGCGAGCAGGCGAAACTGCACGCGATCGGTGTCTTTCACGCTCGTCGGCAGCGGCAGCCAGTGGTCGATGACGATCATGCGTTGCGATTTGGCGTCGATCCAGCGAATCTTCTGCACCGGGCCGTCATTGACGCGGTACTCGAAGAAGATCACGTCCAGACCGGCGTCGTCCTCGACGATGGCCCGGAGCTTCAGCGCCTCTTTGGCCGATACCCGATAATCAAGGTTGGCAAGCAGCGCCGAGCCGTCTTGAAATCGTAACGGCTGCGTAAACCGCGGCGCCTGGTCGTCCTGCACCTGCCAGCGGCCCAGCGGCAGCGTCTTGGAAAGGCCGTGGCCAAGGTCGAGCAGCAGCGCGGCGGAAAAGTGTTCGACGTCGGCAGCGAGCATTTCTGCGATTTCGCCCGTTAGGTCCTTGTTCAGCATCAACGGAACTAGCCGTACCGTTGCATCCTTCGTGCTGGACGTTGGTCGTGATTCAATCCGGACGACGGCCTTGACCGGTGCTCGATCCAGCTGCAACACCTGGCGAATTCGACTGAACCGAACGACTGGGGTCGGCGACTTGGAGTCGGGATCCAACGCGACAGGATCCGGCGCGCATTTGACATACGGCGGCGGATCAATGCGAAGCGCCGGCGCCCTCGTGAATGCCGGCACGTCGATCAATCGGACCGTGAATCTCTCGCTCACCACTTCGCCCGCCTTAACACGGAATGTCAACGCTCGGCGAAGGTCTTTCAACTCGACCGCATATCGGCCACTGCCTGACGACTTCATCGCCAGCCGATTCGATCGGCCCGATTCATCCTCGGTGAGCAACGTGCATTCCTTCGGCAACGTGGCCCGTGCATCTCGCGGTTTGAGGGATGCTACGATCCGGTGCGAGTCGCCGCGCAGGGCGTATCCGCTTCCCTCAATGAGCGCGATCGTGAATGGGTCGGCCACATCGACGCTAATCGGTTTGCTAACAATGGTTCCGATGCGAGCATGGTACAAGGCCGGATGCTGGACGGTGTCGAGATAGAGAAAGGCGCCGTCCGCACCCATGGTCATGGAAACGCTCTTCGATGCTCCGCCGAGATCCGTGATGACCAACTCGCACTCCGCCGGCATCGTCGCGGCTTCGTCGATCATTTCGATGGACGCTCGTATCGAGAATGGAATGCCACGCAATGCAACATCGGCCTGCGGTGTCAGGACGATGCGGAACGGCGTCAACGGCGTCGCCCACGCCATGGAGAATCGCTGAGCGAACGACGCCAGCGGCGTCGTCAGGCCCAACACCACAAGCACGGCAACAAATGCGCCGAGGGTTCGAAGCCAAAGTGTCCGTTCGGCCGCCAACGGGCACGCTTCCTGGGGATCGATCTCGGAAAGTTGCAGCTCGACTTCCGATTCCAATATCCGCGCGAATTCCGGCGATGCTTCATCGGCTTGCAGTTGCACCAATGTTACCAGGCGCTCCGCTAGGTCGGGAAAGCGTTTTTCCAAGAGATGCGCCAGCCCGACCTGATCGACTCGCGGCAGCCAGACGAGGCACCAGTCGACAACAAGCCAGGCGCCAGCGGAAGCCGCAAGCATTGCACTAAGAATCCGTAGCGTGCCTACGGTGAAGCCGAACAGCCAGTCGGCCGCGAAGCAAAGAAGAAATGCCAGGGCAAACCCGCAAACCGTGTAGTGCAGCCTGACGAGCCAGCGTTTCCATCGCACGCGCGATGCCAGTGCATCAAGGCGTTGACCGACGACCGGCGAGAGGGGGGATGCACTCAAGGAAGAGCTTCCGAGGTAGCGTTTAGCGCTCGCACGGCGCCGTGCGGGCGCTAAACGAAGATGATTACGCGAACAAGTTATGATTCACCGTGCCGCTTACGTCGGTCAGGCGGAAGTCGCGGCCAGAGTAACGGTAGGTTAGCCGAGTGTGGTCGATGCCCATCAGGTGCAGGATGGTGGCGTGTAGGTCGTGGACGTGCATGCGGCCCTCGGCGGCGGAGAAGCCGAACGGATCGGTCGCGCCCCAGGCGTAGCCTCCCTTGACGCCGCCCCCCGCCAGCCAAACGCTGAAGCCGGAACTGTTGTGGTCGCGGCCATTGGCGCCTTCGGAAGTCGATGTGCGGCCGAACTCGCCGCCCCAAAGTACGAGCGTATCTTCGAGCAACCCGCGCGACTTCAGGTCTTTGAGCAGCGCGGCGATGGGCTGATCGACGGTGCGGGCGTTATTGCGATGGTTCATGATGTTGCCGTGATCGTCCCACGGTTGACCGGCGCCGGTGAAGATCTGCACGGCCCGCACGCCGCGCTCGACGAGACGGCGGGCCACCAGGCACGCGTCGTTGAACTGCCCGCGGCCATAGAGATCGCGCGTCGCCGCTGTCTCCCGGTTGAGGTCGAACACCTCCTGGGCTTCGAACTGCATGCGGAAGGCCATCTCCATCGACTGGATGCGAGCTTCGAGTGGATTGTCCGAACCGCCCCGGCGTTCCAGGTGCATTTGGTTCAGACGGCGCATCAGGTCCATCTGCTCACGTTGGGCGGCCGGGCTCAGGTAGGTGTTGGAGAGATTCTGCAACACGCGGCGCGGGTCCATGTTCGAGTTGTTGATGTGCGCGCCTTGGAAGATGCCGGGCAGGAAACTGTTCGACCAGAGAGCCGGCCCGACGACCGGATTGCCGGGGCACATGGTGATGAAACCGGGCAGATTCTGGTTCTCGGTCCCCAGGCCATAGACGAGCCACGACCCCATGCTCGGACGAACGGGTTGCTGGTCGCCGCAGGTCATCATGAGCAGCGACGGCTCGTGGTTCGGCACGTTGGTGTACATTGAGCGGATGACGCACAGATCGTCGGCGCATTCGGCGACCTTCGGGAAGATCTCGCTGACGGGCAGGCCCGACTGACCGTGCTGGCTGAAGCGAAACGGCGACGCCATCAGCGTACGCGTCCCGCCGCGCTCGCCGGCGATGGTCCCGCCCGGCAGCCGGCCATGGTTGCGCGTCAACTCCGGCTTCGGATCGAACGTATCGACCTGTGACGGCCCGCCGTTCATGAAGACGTGGATGATGCGCTTGGCCCGAGCCGGGAAATGCCCCGCCCGCGGCGCGAGCGGATTGCCCGCTTGCGGCGTGGCAAGCAGGTTCTGCTCGTTCATCAACGACGCAAGGCCAATGACGCCGAAGCCGGTTCCGATACGTTGCAGAAGATCACGACGGGTTAGCATAATTGGTTTTCTCTGGTTTGGCAGGATAACTTCTTATTTCCAAGGAACTCGGCTAGGCAACGTTCAACTATTGCTGCAGCTTCTTCAATTAGCATCCAACCAGCGGCCGGATGATCACCTTTGCGATAGAATCCGTCGGCGCTGTCGCCATCATTTGATGGAAGAATGCCATTGCTGTCGGCGATTTCAAAAGACCACGAGACCCAACGAGCCCGGAAGTACAGTTCACGGCCGCGAACGTCGCCATATCCTTGAACGGGGCAGTTGCCACCAATTTCATAGCTGTAAACGTTATCGGAATCCCGCACACGGGCATACCCTGGTTCAAAGTACTCCACGCGTGGCATAAAGCACCTCAGCAAATCACGCCGTATCGTCCATCGGGCGCTCGACGCGTTCGCCGAGTTGCCGCTTCATTTTTTTCGCCGCTTTTTCTTTCCCTCTGCCTTTGGTTTCTTCGTCAATTCCTCAATTACTCGTTCAATCTGCGGCACAAGCCCGGGCAAATCATCGGTCACGGTCTTCCAGACGATCTCCAAGTTGACGCTGATGTAGTCATGTATCAGCTTGTCGCGAATGCCCGCCATCGAACGCCAGGGGATTTCTGGACCTTTGTCACGAACCTCCTGCGGAATCCGTTTCGTCGCCTCGCCGATGATCTCCAAGGCCCGCACGACCGCAAACGCCGTCTTCTCATCCTTCGCGAACGCTTCGAAGGTCATCCCTGCCGTGAACTCTTGCGCCTTGACGGCAGCCGTGCGAATGTCCTCCAGGAAGTCAAGATACTCCCTCGCCGTCATACCGGCACGACCTCGCGCAACACGCGTTTGCCAATTTGCGGCTTCAACGATTCTCGTATTGCTAGGTCCACTTTGACTCCCAAGCAGTCGCTCAAGTAGTTCTCCAACTCGATCAGGCCCAAAAGACTCGGGTTTTCATCAAACGTAACCAGGATATCCAGATCGCTGTCGGCACGCTCGGTTCCGCGCACGTAGGAGCCGAATAGGCCCAAAGCTTTGACGTGATACCGTGACGCCAGCAAAGGCATCTGGTCGCGGAGAACTCGGCGATAGCGAGTGGTTGCCCGGTTCACAGCATCTCCTCCGAGCATGCATCAATTCACGTCAAGGCTCGTCAGCGCCGCGTCCAATCGTCGCGACAAGCCTATGAACGCGTCGCCCCAGCCGCTGGTCAGGCTCACTTCCTGAAGCGGGCCGGCGTTCGCGAACAGATCACTCAGTTTCTCGCGGTCGATCCGGCCAGCCTTCAGCGAGGCAATCAATTCGTCGATTTCCCGCACCGCCTCGCCGCTGGTTTTCCACGGCGAGGTCGTGAAGTCATTGCCGGGCAGTTCCAAGAGCGATTTCGCGGCCCGCAGCACCTCCATGATATCGCGTTTGGTGTCGATCATCGGATCTCCGCTACGCCGCCTACTCCCATCGGCGTTTCATGTCCCAGGCGCTGATGATGACGACTTTCTGCGATCTTCCGTCTTTGGTTTTCGTCATCGCCGTCCCGGTGATGGCGATGGCGAAACCGGCAGTGCGGGTTCCCTCGGCGGTCACGTTGATCTTGGTGGATCCGCCCGGTATCCACTTCTCCAGATAAGCCTTCGCATCCAGCTTCGTCCCGTCGCGATTGATCAGGGTTGCCGTGATGGTGGCTTCGGTCAGGATGTGATCGCTGTTATTGATCACAATCACATCATGCGTGAATATCCCGGAGTTGACCTTGACCGTAATCTTGTCGCCCTCCAGCCTCAAAGGCGGCGGCTCGACCAGCGGGTTATCGAATAGCTTTCCTCCCTCGCGTTGGTACAGGTAGCCGATCCCAATGCCAACGAGCCCGATCACAGCCTCGAACGCCGCACAACCCAGGAGCGTCGAGCCGCATCCGCCATCGGAGCGGGTATCCGGAGAGTGCGAAGTCGCCATGGACCTTCCCGCTGGAATCGGAATTCGTCATGACCAACGAATGTCATCTTACCACAGCCTCGGAAGTCCGGCTATCGGCGTTCGCCCCTCCGCGGCTGCTAGTCCACATACATGAATTCATTACTCCCGATCAAAATCTGAGCCACCCGTTCCCAGCGCGACAGGCGATTCGCCATCGGTTCGGTGTCCTTGGCATTCAGGAACGCGACGAAGAGCTGCTCTTCGTCCGCGCTGGCCGGACGCGCGAACGCCAAACGGAACGCTAGCTGGATGCGTTCGGTATCGCTGCCGGCTTCTTTCTGCAGGCGAGCGGCGAACGCCTTTGCCGTCTCGATCACGAACGGGCTGTTCAGCACGTACAACTGCTGTTGCGGCACCGTCGTCTCGACGCGCCGCTCGCTGGTGATGTTGGCATCCGGGAAGTCGAACAAACGCAGCACGTAGTTGAGATCGTGCCGGCTGATCTTGGCGTAGAGCGTGCGGCGAACGTTATCAACCGCGGCCAGGTTCGTGGTCGGGCCGCCCATCTTGGCGTCGAGCTTGCTGCTGACGGCGAGCATCGAATCGCGCCAGCTTTCGACATCAAGCCGGCGGCGATTCATGCGCCAGAGCCAGCGGTTGTCGCCGTCGCTAGTGAAGTTCTTTTCGTTCGTTTCGCTGGAGAGCTGGTACACCGCCGACAACAGGATCTCGCGGTGAAGTTTCTTGAAGGACCAGGCGAACCCCCTCACCCCCAGCCCCTCTCCCGGAGGGAGAGGGGAGGAAAACGTGACCGCCAAGTAATCGAGTAACTCCGGATGGGTCGGGCGATCGCCGAGGGTGCCGAAGTTGCTCGGCGTACCGACGAGGGCTTTGCCGAAGTGGTACTGCCAAACGCGGTTGACGATAACGCGGGCAGTCAACGGGTTGCTCTTGGAGGCAATGGCGTCGGCGAGTTCGAGTCGGCCGCTGCCTTGGGTGAATCGCTTCGGATCATCGCCGGCGAGAATCTTTAAGAATCGCCGTGGCACGATTTCGCCGAACTTCGTCGGATTGCCGCGAAGGTAAACGGGCATGTCGGCGCCGGTGACGTCGGTGATGCCATGCGTGATCGGCAACGGCTTGGCGTCGTCGCTCTTTTGCAGCTTGCCGAGCAGGACCGCCATGTCTTCAAACTGTTTTTTCTTCTCCGCAGGCAGCATGGCTTTGACCTGACCATCCGAAAGCTGGAAGACGGAATTGTCGTTGTAAAACAACTCGTTGAGAAGTTGCTGCTTCATCTTGTCCAGCTTGCCCTTTTGGGCGATCGTGCCGCGAACCTGCTTTTGCATGGCGACGGCGGCGCTGGCGACTTCTTTTTCCAGAGCGGTCGTCTTCCGCATCATTTCGAAGCCTGTCGGGGCTTTCTCGACAAATTTGACACAGCGATTGAGCGTGGCCGGATCGAGCATGGCTTCCTTGGCGATGACCGCCACCGAAGCCTTGGGATCCTTCGCCTTGGCCGACTGGTATTTCCATGCCGCGACCAGGTAGCGGGGCAATTCGTCGATCTTCGCCTCGGCTCGTTGCGATTTCTCTTTCTGCAAGAAACCTTTGACCTCTGCGTCGAGCTTTTTGATCTGCGCTTGCGTCGTCTCCATCCGCTTGATTTTTTCCTTGTCGGCCAATGGGACGTTCGTCAGCTTGCAGCTTTTGAAAACGCCAGCGAGCGAATAGTAATCGACTTGCGGGATCGGGTCGAACTTGTGATCGTGGCAGCGTGCGCATGAAACGGTCAAGGCGAGGAACCCACGCGACAGCGTATCGACGCGGTCGTCCAACTCGTCAGCATCCGCGCGAGCGCCGCAGGCATTGTCGCGATAGTACTGCGGGCCGAGGCCGAAGAAGCCGAGGGCCGGCAGGTTCTTCACACGCGACGGAGCGTCTTTCTCGATCAAGTCGGCGGCGATCTGCAGCTTGACGAAGCGGTCGTAGGGCATGTCTTCATTCAGAGCGGCGATCACCCAGTCACGGTAGCGCCAGGCATTGGTGTTCGGAATGACCGCAAACGTGTGAGCCTGGTCCTCGGCAAAGCGCGCGACATCGAGCCAATAACGGCCCCAGCGTTCGCCATAATGCGGCGAAGCCAGTAATCGATCCACCACTTTGGCAAAGGCGTCCGCCGAGTCGTCCTTCAGGAACGCTTCGACGTCCGCGGGCGTCGGTGGCAACCCGGTAAGATCGAACGTCGCGCGGCGGATCAACTCGCGCTTGTTTGCGGGACGCACCGGCGTCAATTTCTCCGCTTCAAGCTTGGCGAGGATGAAGCGGTCGATCGGCGTCTTGACCCATTTTTCGTTCAGAACCTTTGGCAAGGGCGGCATCTTCGGCGACTGAAACGCCCAATGCTCGCGGGCTTTTTTCCAGTCGATGCCGTCGGTTGACGCCGGCTGTTTGCCGTCGCGAGGATCGGGAGCGCCCATGTTGATCCACTTTTCGAAGTCGGCGATGACGTGATCGGGAAGCTTCTTTTCCTTGGGCGGCATCTTCAGATCGGGGTCCTCGTGGCGAATCGCTTTGAGCAACAAGCTGTCGCCCGCTTTCCCCGGCACGATGGCCGGACCGCTCACGCCGCCCTTGAGCACGCTGGCCTTGCTGTCGAGCCGGAGCTTGCCGTTGGCCTTGGTCTCGCCGTGGCACTTCTGGCAGTGCTCGACCAACACGGGCCGAATCTTCGCTTCGAAGAACGCAATCTTGTCAGGGTCGTTGGCGAGGCTCGCGCTCGCGCAGAATCCGATCACCATGACGGCAGCGAAAATCCGATGTTGCATCGTGGCACCAAGACGGCGGAAACCGAGATTTTCTCGGCGATTGCGGTAGGATACAAGGCAGGAGAGTCAACCTTCGAATACTATCGTCATTTTCCGCAATTCGCAAGGTTTGGCAAGCGGAATTTCCCCGCTTGCGGCTTTGCGGTCGGACTGCGCTTCCAAAGGGCGGGGAGTAGAGAAATGTGCGGTCGCTTCGTTCGCGCCAGGGCCCCAGAGCTTTACGGGCAGCTGTTCGGCGTCGACAGCGTTCCAGATATACCGAGTTTTAACATCGCCCCGACGCAGATGATCGCCGTCATCCGCATGCAAGAGGACTACAAGGTCTGCGTGTCGCTGCGCTGGGGCATGATCCCGTTTTGGGCCAAGGACAAAAAGACAAGCTACATCAATGCCCGTGGCGACACCGTGGCGAGCAAGCCGGCGTTTCGGGCCGCGTTCAAGAAGCGACGCTGCTTGATCCTTGCCGATGGCTATTACGAATGGAAAGCGGAAGGCAAAAAGAAGCAACCCTACTACTACTCGATGAAGGACGATCAACCGATTGCGCTCGCCGGCATCTGGGACAGTTGGACCAACAAGGACGAGAGTGACGCACAGCCGATCGAGTCGTGCGCCATCATAACGACGGACGCCAACGAACTCGCTCACGTCATTCACGATCGCATGCCGGTGATCCTGCGCGGCGCCGATGCGACCGCCTGGATCGATCCCGAAATCACTGATGCCTTCGCATTGCAACCGTTGCTTCGGCCATTTCCTGCGGACCAGATGCTGTGCCGTGCGGTGGGGTCGTACGTAAATAGCGTCAAAAACCACGGCTCGGCCTGCATCGAGCCGCCGTGATGGGCGACTGTGTATGTGCTAGATTCGACGGTCGATTCCTGTTTCGTTTCGAGTTTATTTTCGTAGCAACCTGCAGTCGAATACTGAGTAATGAACAAATGTATCGATAGATCCCGATTTATTAGAGAATTTCTGATTGCTTATCGACACCTCGTGATTTAATTCGACAGCGCACCTTGACTCAAATCGCCAGGTTTTTGTAGACTCTCCAGCTGAGCAATGACGCTCGGGAGAGTCAAGGATGACCATCGATCAAATCCTGGCGATCGAACCA
>VGZI01000183.1 GCA_016872605.1 Planctomycetota bacterium | reverse complement strand
TGGTTCGGACATGGGGGGATCCTCGTTATTCCGATATTTCGTTTACGTTTAGCGCTCGCCTGGCGCCGTACGAGCGCTAAACGTAAATGGCGCCGTCAAAACGTCTGAAAGCAACTCTTGCAGAACCGTTGGCCGGGCAGGCCGACGATCTTCTTTCCACAACTGGGGCAGGGGGCTTCCGTCGGTTGAGCAGGCTTGGGCGGCGGCGCCGCCGCCGGCGTCGGCGCGGGTTTCGGCGGCTCTGGAGCGGGCGCCGGCGCCGGTCCCGCCTTGATCGGCGTCGTCTTGACGATCGGCACGGTCTTCGGCGCCGCGTCCTCAACCGCGGTCGGCGGCGATGCGCTCGGCGCAGGGGCTGCCGGCTTCGGAGCGCTCGGCTTCGGCACACTTGGCGCCGGCGGACGCTCCGTGCTCTCGTTAAAGCGCACCACATTGACGCCGAACTGAATCGTATCCCCATCGCTCAACGGCGTCGACTCCGTCACCGCCTTGCCGTTCAGCAGTGTCCCCTTACGCGACTGGTTATCTTCAAGCACATAACGCCCGTCTTCTTGACGCGTGATCTTCAGATGCGTCGGCTCGACATCCTTGGCGCCGAAGGCGATGAAAATCAAACTCGATTTCTCGGACGTGCCCATCGTGACGATTTCGTTGCCGAGGATCATCTGGCGGCCGGAGCGAAAGCCGTCCTCGACGGTGAGCCAGGCCTCCTTGAGGATGACCTGAGCCAAACCGATGAAAAAGCCGATGGCCAGGCCGAGGAGAACGAACGAGAGCGCCCGGCTGGACATGTCGCTGGCGATGAGAGACGCGGGGTGGAAGACGAGTCCGCCGAGCATGCCGCCGATGACGCCGCCGATGACGCCGTTGCGCATTTTGGAGAAGGAACGATCGAGGATGCCTTCGCTGGCGCCGATGCCGACCCCGATGCCCGAGCCGATAAGGGCGAACCCGATCATGCGACCTAAGAACAGACCGAAGCCGATCTTCTCAGCGACGAATAAGACGATACCGAAGACGCAGGAGCCCAAGAGGGCGCCGACAAGCCCGCCGACGAGGCCGCCGGCGAGCCCGAAGAGGGCGCGCTTGCCGAGGTTCTCGAAGCTGGGGTTGGTCAATCCGTAGGCGAGGCTGATGCCCCCGCCGATCGGCACGGCGATGATGGTGACCATCAGAATCGCCCACGCCCAATGACCTCCGCTGACAAATCGGCCGAGGATGGGTTCGACAAAGAGCCAGCCGAAGAAGGCGCACCACCCGCCCAACAGGCTGCACCAGATGATCAGGCGAATCAGCGACATCAAGGACCTCGCTTGGAGTTTTCACCACAGAGGGCAAAGAGAAATACATGAAAAGGAATGAGGAGGCGCTTTCTTTTTCCGAAAACAAAGTTCGAGTGGGCAGGTTTTCGATTCCAATTGACCTCTCTGTGGCCTCTGTTTCTCTGTGATTCGTTTTATCCTTAGCGAAACAGAAAAAAAGACGATTTCTCTTGACAGGTCAGTCAGCTTGTCTTAGGATGTATCTCAGTCATTTTGTCTGGGCGAGGTTTTGCCGATGGCGCGTGCGCCTCAGGATGTGACCGACGCGGAACTCGACGTGCTCCAGGTGCTTTGGAAGCACGGGCCGCTCGCCATTCGCCGCATCACCGAACTGCTCTACGGCGAGTGCAAGACATCGCAGTATGCAACGGTGCAGAAGCTCCTGGAGCGGCTCGAAGCCAAGGAATGTGTCGCTCGGGACCGGTCGTCCAACGTGCACGTGTTCTCGGCGCAAGTGGATCGCGAGGAGCTGGTGGGCCGACGTTTGCAAGCGGTCGCGGAAGAACTGTGCGAAGGCTCGCTGACGCCGCTGTTGACCAACTTGGTGCAGATGCAAAAGCTGTCGGCCAAGGATCGGCAGATGCTGCGCGAACTGATCGACGAGCACGACGCGGCGAAACCGAAGAAAGATCGGCGCGAGAGGAAATGACATGACGTTTCTTCTGGAAATGGCGCTGGCAAACCTCGGCGTGGCCGCGATCCTGGCGATCCCGGCTGCGATCGCAGGTTGGTGGGGAAGCCGCCCCGCGCTGGCGCACGCGCTCTGGCTCTTGGTGCTGCTCAAGCTGATCACGCCGCCACTGGTGGATTGCCCGATCCCATGGCTGCAGACAGCAACGCCCGATGTGACGGAACCGATCGCGAAGGTCGATCCGCCGGTCGTGCCGAAGGAGGCTGTGCCGGTCGTTCCCGAAGTCGCGCACGAGCCGGCGCCGAACGTCGAGCCGGATTGGCAGGATGAAGAACCACCACCCGTCGTGACCGCGGCAAACAAGGACGCCGGCAACATGGCGCCTGCTCCGCCGGTCGTGGCGCCGATGCCCGTCGCCGCGAATCCGCAGCCGGAGAATGAGCCGGTCGTCGCCGTCAGCAGCGCATGGTCGTGGTGGGATTGGCTCGCGGGAGTTTGGCTGTCAGGCGCAATCGCATGGTTGGGCCTGGCCGGTGTGCGAATGATGCAATTCAGTCGCTTGTTGCGATTTGCCGAGCCGGCGCCGGAAACGATTCAGGCCATCGCGCGCGATCTGGCCGATCGCCTCGAGATTCGTTGCCCGGACGTGTGCGTGATTCCGGGCGTCGTTTCGCCGATGCTCTGGACGCTCGTCGGCACGCCCAAGTTGCTTCTGCCCAAGGGGCTGCTCGATCGGCTCAGTGAAGCGCAACTGACGACCTTGATCGCTCATGAACTCGCGCACTGGCGGCGGCGCGACGATCGCGTGCGCTGGCTGGAACTCGTCGTTCTCGCCCTCTATTGGTGGTGCCCGCTCGTCTGGTGGGCGGTTCGGGAACTTCGGCAAGCAGAAGAAGAATGCTGCGATGCCTGGGTCGTGTCGATCCTGCCCGATTCCGCGAAGGACTATGCGATCGCCCTCGTTGAGACGGTGGATTTTCTGTCCGACGCTCCGGCCGTGCCTGTGTTGGCGAGCGGCATTGGAGGCGTGCGACAACTTCAAAGGAGAGTGACCATGATTCTGCAAGGCAATACTCCGCGAGCCTTGACCACGTTCGGTCTGCTCGCCGTCGCCGGCATCGCGCTGTTGATGCTGCCGACCGTGTTCAGCCAGGCCCAAGACAATCGACCCCCGGGCAAAAAGCAGGGCGGCGATCAGCTTGACGAATCACGTGCGCAGATCAAGCAACTGCAAATGGACATTCAGAAGCGCCAGGCCGAGCTTCAAGATCGCATGAAGGAAATCGAGGCGATGGCCCATCGGCTCCAAGAGCTTGAGAAGGCTGTCCGCCAAGTGGGCGGCGGAGGCGGCGCTGGGGGCAAACCGACGCCCATGGGGGGCGGCGGTGGCGGTGGACCTCCAGGCGGCCCCGGTGGAAAGCCAGGCGGTCCCGGCGGATTCCCCGGCGGATTCCCGGGCGGTCCTGGTGGCTTTCCCGGCGGTGGAGGCGGCGGTGGATTCCCGATGCCCGGCGGCGGTGGCCCCGGCGGCTTCATGCCTCCCATGGGCCCGGGCGCCAATCTCGAGCAACGCCTGAAACAAGTCGAGCAAAAACTCGAACTGGTCCTTCAAGAGTTGCGCGGCTTACGCAATGACATGAAACCCGGCGCAAAAACGCCGTCCCGGCCAGGCGTTGTTCCTCCAGCTCCGGGCAACACGCCCAATCCGAATCCGAGGTTTACTCCTCCCATTCCGCCGGTCCCGCCCGGAAACCCGCGGCCCGGCCTGACCCCGCAACCCTCGACCCCCGCCCCGGATCCAAACCGCGAACCCTGATTCGCGGTAAAAAAACGCAAAAGACGCAAGCGGTCGGGCGCCCGGGCCCAACTTCATCTTGCGTCTTTTGCGTTTTTTCCCGGCTACTTCCGGTCGCGTTGGCCAACCTCTCGCATTTCCCCGCGTTCCCTTTACTACTATCAATCATTTTCTTCGTGTGACAACAAGATTATCTGAGACCGCGGATCACACTGATGGCACGGATAAAGAGAAAAGCGATTCATTGGACAACGCCGCATCTAAAGCCCTGCGATCCCTGCTTGCGGCGAGCGAGCGTTGCTCACACTGGTTCCCGCTTTCGTTGCATTTCGCGAGGGGGCGTGTGTGAGTGTGTGCGTGCAACGAATGCGCGCACGCTACGCGGGCCTTCGCGCCAAGTGGAGCGAATCGTTGCCCCTTGATGAAACGCCGACCGGGTCGCGCCAGACGCGCGTATTCGTGTTTGCGCACCTTGTCCATCGCGTCCTGCAAGTGACGCAGCACATGAACCTTGTCGTACAAGATTGTCGCTTGCGGCGCGTTCTGCGGCTTGAGCGTCGAGGACCGAAACGCCGTCCACATATTCAGGACTGCCAAGCGGATTTCCGTGGATTTTTCCGGGCTGAGCCAGGCATAGAACAGGTCGAGGCTGGCCACCGAACGGTCCAGGCTGCCGAACCAGATCGGCCGACCCTCGAGGAGATCACTTACGACGATACGATACGGGTGCCCATGCCCCATCGAGATCTCGTCAATGCCGATGGCCGTCGGATTCGAGGCCGGGGCATGTCGGAGTTGTTCGAGCATGTAGAGCTTGTCGAGTTCCTTGACGGTGTGCCAATCGAGCTGCACCTCCTCGGCCACCACCTTCACGGGCGTGTCGTGGCAACGAGCGGCGACGAAGTAGGCGAACCGCTGCGTGTAGCTCGGCGACTCCGGCAAACACTCCAGGTGTTCGGTCTTCACCGCGCCGCGACGCCAGCAGTCTACCCGCCGAACATTGAACTCAAGGTAGACGCGTTTGTGGCCGCAAGAAAGATCGCGAATCCGACGCGGCCGCTGATCGTAGAACCGGCGAGGCGCTTGCCCGCACTGTCCACCGACCGTTTTTTTGGCGGTGGCGCAACGGAACGACGATGGCATCGGCATCGCCCGGGTAGGCGCACCGAAGCCGTCGGTACGGATCCACGGACCCGGTAAACGTTGCGCAGATGTCGAGGAATGACCATCGCCAAATCGTGTCACGATTTTCACGCCAACGAAAGCGCAGTTTCCGCATAATTTCCTAGGTCAAAGCGATGTCGAAGCGTAAAATTCACCCACACGAAAACGCGACAAGCCTCAAAACCATTAGGAAGGCAAGAGATGGATTATCTCACCCTACCTGTTTTCTTGCCTTCCTCATAGTTCTTTTTTTCAGACAGCTAAAGAATTTCAAACGCGTGAATTTTGCCCGCACCAAGGCCAGACGAATAGGAGCATCCCGATGGCAGAGCCGCAACTGGTCGATCCGCATGATCCCGTGATGACCGGAGAGAATTCGTTTCTCCGCTTGTCGAATGATGGCGGCGCGAGCTTCGTGCATCGCACGAGCCACTGGCGCGTGTTGTGGTCGCCGGCGGGGCAGGGGCATGTGCTGTTCATCGAGACGCCACTCTTGGGCAGCGTGCCGCGCATCTACGCCGACAACGCAGGCGTGGCCCGGTTCTTGCAGCACGAGATCGAGACATTGCTGTACAAGCCGTTCGCCGACGAGTCGCTGCCGATCGTCGACGCGAAGTTCGAACGCGGCGGGCATTCGCTGAGCACCGTCGAAGAGCGAATTGGCACGGCGGAGGGCGCGATCGTGCTGTCGTGGTGGAACCTGATGGCGCCGTTCGTGTTGACGCTGCCGCCCGGCGCGTTGAATCGCCCGCTCGGCGTCTACTCGACGTTTCTGCCGGCACGCGAAGCACAGCTCACCGTGAACGGCACGAGCGCGACTGGCAAGGTGATCCTGCAAGATCGGTTTGGCCGGCCCGCGTCAAGCTGCTGCCTCGCCTGGTCGGAAACATGGACAAAGCCTCAATAGCGCACCCCGGCTGGCGAGGGGCCACACCAAGAAATGAAAAAACGTCGCATGCGTCAGTGGGAAATCACGTGGTGCAAGGATTTCTTGTCGGGCACGCCAGGCGGGCCAGGACGATCGTAGCGACTGTGCATGTTTCTTTCCTTGACAGCGGCCCAGCAACACGCGTAGACTCGGGACAGTTACATTTCTTGGCCCAATTCGTCAGGAGGTCGCCTCATGTTTGGACAACACGGCTGGATAGGTAGATTTATGTACGGATGGGGGGGTGGCGCGTAATCGCGCATCGAAGCCTGCGCCGCTGGCCGCCGCATGAGTCGCTTCTACCAGTGCATGGCGAAACTCGATGGGATGGGCGAGGGCTGTTGCTGAGCATATGGGTGCCAGCGGTCATTCGCTATGGAGATCATCATCGCCAGGGACGGCCGGGGTCCGAGTACCGACACCGGCCACGGCAACGTGGCCCGTCCAAGATCTTTTTCCAATTGAGTGTGGGCCTCCATGAGCTCGGCCAGGACCTCGTTCTTGCGTTGGAGCTTGGCTTCGAGCTTTTGGATTTTCTCGTCCTTGGCGTCTTCGACTGCCTTGGCGGCACGGCCAATCTCGAAGAGGGTGTGGCCGTTCTCGAAATGCTCCTTCTGCCAGCGGTAGAAGACGGTGGGCGCGATGCCGAGCTCATCCCAGATGGTAGAGACGGGGATGCCCTCCAAAAGATGCCGCTTGAGTGCGGCGATTTTCTCTTGGGGCGTGGGCCGACGACGTTCGCTGTTCATGATGGAACCTCCGTTCAGGTTAGACTAACCCGACCGGAGCAATCTTCCAGATTCGACTGAAGCGAGACGGAACACCTTGACCTCACCAAAACGAAGATCACCGATCAGGGGCTCAAATCTCTTAAGGAATTGAAACACCTTGGCGTGCTGATTCTCGAAAAAACTGCCGTGACCGATGCCGGTATGCCCGACCTGGCGGCGATGCCAAACCTCAAAAGGCTCTCCCTCGACGACACGGCGGTGGGGAATTAGGGAATCAAACATCTCCTGCAAAGCAAAACCCTCGAAACGCTGGGCCTTGTTCGAACTCCGATCGACGACACGGCTCTGGAACATCTCAAGGGCCTGGAGACTCTGCGTTCGCTCGACCTGATGGGAACCCGCATCACCGATGCTGGGCTCAAGCAGCTTGAAAAAACGCGGCTGACGTACATCAAGCTCGCATTCTCCAACAACCCGCACATCACCGACGCGGGTCTGCGCCATCTGCACCAGATCAAAACCCTCAAGCAGGTCTTCATCCATGTCTCGGGAACCAAGGTAACCAACGAGGGCATTCGGCAACTTCAAGCGGCTCTGCCCGAGGCAAATATCAACCTCGGAAAGAAGTAGCGCGCAACAGCCATGCAGGCGGCGCCATGGCTACGATCCACGGTCGTGCAAGCGTGCGTTTACGCTACTCCTCGCCCTCCGGCGGCTTCAGCAATTCGGGCTTCGCCATGAACTCGGACAGATCCAGCTTGCCGCGCTGCTCGGCTTCGACCAGCTTCAGGCGTTGTTCGAGTTCCTTGATCTTCGCTTGCATCTCCAACAGCTTTGTGGTCGGGTCGTCCTTCGGTTTGACACGCGGCACTTCAGGATAGCCAAGCTGACGCTGCAGGGCCGCGAAAAGGTACAGCGGATCACGGCCACGATTGGCGCGAGCGATCTTGCCTTCCTTCTCCCCGAAGAGCGGCACGACCGGCGGCTGGTAATCCGGCGTCACGCGACGCTGATCGGTCACGTACAAATCCGATCGAAGGTACACCAAATCCGCGAAGTCGATGCCGCCGACATGGCGACGCACAAATGCCAAGTAGTCTTTCCACAGCGCATCGTAGAATGGGTCGGCATGCATCCGCAACAGGCCCGCGTCGTAGCCGAGTCGATTGCGGCTCAACGTTTCGAATTGGAAGACGAACAACCCTTGTGGCGTCGGGTCGCCGCTGCGATACGCCGCCTCGCGCTCAAGCACCAGAAGCGCGATGTCGATGCTGAAGCGATTGCGGTCATCCTCCGCTTGTTCGACCACGAATGTCTGAAACGCAGTGAAGTAATGCGGCAGCTTGGCAAAGCCGGATGCGAGCAGCCCGGAGTGCTTCAACTCGGTGGCGAGAAACTGCACGGCCAACGGCAGCCGCGTGATCGACAGGATTTCCTCGTGAATGCGTTCGAGGACTTGCTGCGTTGGAATTTGCTCCTCCACCATGCGCTCGCGCAGAGTGCGGAAGAAGTAAGCTTGCTCGATGGTTTCTTCGCGTTCCAGGATATCGGGCATGGCCGCCTCGATGGTCGCCGCGACATTCGCCAGGCAATTCCATTCTACAGCCGATCGTGCATGCGAGTTAGCCGGAGGGCAAGCGACGAATGCACGGCAGTCGAGTTGATGATGCGATTTCTTGCAAGCATCATTTTTTTGGCGAGGCACGGTCAGAGGAACCGGCTTCGATGGGGCCGCCGATCGCGCGTTCCAGGTTAGCGTGGCGGCGGAAGTAGTCGGCCATCGCTTCGTAGTTGCGATCGCGCAAGTTGACAAGACTGCGTTGCGCTTCGATCAAGCTCAAGAACGGCGTCTTGCCGGTCACGTACGCGGCCTGGGCCGCTTTCACATTCTCGCGCGCGGCCGGCAGGATGGTCTTCTCATAGAGCGCCAGGATGCGTTCGCTTTCTGCGAGTTGCTCAAACGCTTCCTGCACCTGAAACTGAATCTGGTTGACGCGGGCCGTGTATTCCGCATGCCGCTGAGCAATCTTGGCGTGCGCCTCGGCAACCGCGCCGCTGCGCCGGGCGAATCGAATCGGCAAGTTCATGCGAATCCCGACTTGTGAGGCCAGGTCGCGCATCGGGCCGTTGCCCATAATCGTGTCGTACGCCGCCGTCAGTTCGACGTCGGGGAGGTATTCGCGCAGCGAGAGCTTCAGCGCGGCTTCATCGACGGCAATGCGTTCCTGAATCGCTTTCAGGTCGGGCCGGTTCGCCAGCGCGAGGTCACGTAAATTCGCCACGGATGTCAGTTGCGGCGCAGCCTTCAATTCCTGTGGCGGTCGCGCCAGCGCCGCCTCGGGCGGCGAGCTTCGCAGAGTATTGATTCGGGCGATGGCGATCTTGCGCATGCGCTCCAGCGTCACGGCTCGTTCGCGCTGCCGACCGATCTCGACGTCCGCCTGGAGAATATCTTGTGGCGGCGCCAGGCCCGTTTTCGAGCGGGCCTCCGCGTTCTGCTTGAATTCACCCAACAACTTCAAGGCTTCGTCGTTCACCGCGATCGCGCGATCGACGAGGAAGTACTCGTAATAGGCCAGCTTGGTGGACTCGACGAGTTGCACACGCATGTCGTCCACGTCGTTTCGAGCCGCGGCCGCCTCCGCGAGCGCTCCCTGGCCGCGTAATCGGAGCTTGCCCGGAATCGGCAACTTCTGAGACACCTCGATGCGATAGCCGCTGTCGACCGTGTTCGATCCGAATGACGCCGGCGCGAACATGGCGCCCACACTCGGATCGTCCAGTGCGCGGACTTGCGGATAGCGAGCGGATGCTGCCTGCCAGGCGGCGACCATCTGGGAGAGGCTTGGGTTTTTTGCCAACACCTCGGCAACCAATCCATCGACGGAAAGCGTGGCAATCGGATGGCCGGGCTCGGTCCTGGGCGTTTCATGGACAATGATCGGCGTCGAGAGGGACGCCTGGATGATTTGGCGCTCTTGCTTCGCTAACGCTTCAGCTTCTGACCGCAGGGCCGCGAATCGCGTCGATCCGCAGCCTGTTAGCGCCAGGCTCATGATGATCGACCACGCAGACAACATTCTGTGATCGATCCGAACCATGAACTTACCCCGGACTGAGGCGCATTCCAAACGGTGAGCGCAGTGCCATTGGAAATGATCATCGAACCGGACAAATCGGAAACTTCAGCAAAGATTCTGCAGCTACCGAGGAACGGGAAAATGGGGAAAAGCACGTAGAATGGGAGGTTATTTCTTGGCTGCTTTGCGATAGTCCTTGCTGAGCGTCTCCACACGCGTGATCAAGCGATCCACAAGATCGCGGTGCGCAGCAGGCACGGCCTCGAGTGTCTTGACGGTGGCCGACTTTTGCGGTGGCCCGAACGTGATCGTGAGCGGTGTTACCATGCCCTTTTCGAACTGTCCGGTGATGTCCACGGCCGTCAACTCGTCCGCGTATGCTGCACTGATCCTGCGATCGGGGCGGAGCGTGATCGTGGGGATCGTCTTGAACGGCGGCTTGATATCGAGCTCCGCGTCCTTTTGATCGAAGGAGAAATCGGCTTTCGCGTCGTCCAATTGAACACGTAACGTCGTCCACTTGTCCTTGGGGAATTTCTGGCCGGCGTACTCGGCGCCAGTCGGCAGGATGACGATCTCTCGTGCTTGGCCGTCGCTGGTGACTCGCAGGACCAACTCGTTCTCTTTGGCATCCGCGCTGACCACCGCGTCGGCATGAGCGGTGGTGCGGTAACTCACAGTTCGGCCCTGCCAATGGACGCCGCCGTGGAAGCGGGTGCGCGGCAACAGGGCAAAGGACTGAAAGAACGTCACGACCTCATCATTGGGAATGGAGCCCGTGCCCTGAGCGTGCAAGTAAATGACGTGATTGCCGACGAGATACAAGCGCATATACTCGGTCCCGCGCTGGCCGTCGGCGTATACGAGGCCGACATGCGCCTCGTAGGCAGGAAACGAGCCGAACTTGTAAAACTTCTCGAATTCCAGCCGGCCACGCAAGGTCTTCATCGCGGTATTGCGGGAATTGCGAAACAACAGCTCGGGATTATCGGTGGGCGGCATCGACGCGGCGAGCGTCTTGTACCCCCCCCCCACTTGTGCAGCGACTGGCTCAGGAGGATGGGCCAGCCGTTTGAAAGCTCAACGTACGGCTTCATCGGCATCGCGACCGAATGCACGTCCTCCCTGTCCGAGGCGCGATGCCAGTGCTTCGGGACCACGCCATTGGGAGGAGGCAGGGCATGCTTGAACTTTTCCTCGGCTCGCTGTAGGAGATAGCGAATCCAGGACACGTATGGCTCTTCGTCCCTGGCCTCCGCGTTGAGTTTTTTCCCGGTAGAGACAATCTCGACCGAATCCGCAACGGCATCGCCCTTGACGATCTTGCCGTCAACGACGACCTTCAAGGAGCCTTCCGTCTCATGAATGGCAGTAAACTGATTGTCGCCACGCCAGATGACCAAGTACGCCGAGTTTCCCGTCATGAACTTGTTTAGCACGGGTATCGGCTTGCCAGTTCCATGGGTAGGCGGAGGTGAGAAGTTAAAGGGCCAGATGCCGCCAGCGGCAAGGCCCAAGGTGAGGAGCGCGAAGATGCCCAGGAAGCCCATGATCACAACCGACAACCCGCTCCAGGCGGACGGGCGCAACGTGATCGACGGCAACGTCGACGCCGACGGGTTGCTGGCGGAGTCTGCGCTTGTCTGGGCTTGCTCTGGAAGGCCTTTGCGGATTTCCGTCGTGGTCCCGCAGAAAGGACCGAGCGCCACTGCGACTTCCGCGGCGCCGGCATAACGATCGGCCGGCTCGCGCGCCATCATCTTGCGCACGATCTCGGCAAGCCCCTCCGGAAGTTCAGGCCGAAGGTCCTCGACCGGCGTGGCCACCGCGGTGCGATGCTGCTCGGCACACGCCTGAGCCGACTCGCCGCGAAACGGCACGCGGCCTGTCAACAGGTGATACAGCGTGCAGCCGAGACTGTAGATGTCGCTGCGGGCGTCGGCGCTGAGCGGGTCTTTCCCTTGCTCCGGCGAGAGATACGCCGGAGTGCCCAGGAGCACGCCGCCGCCGCCTTTCGTTACTTGCAGCGGGTCGGCTTCGAGTCGCGCCAGTCCGAGGTCGAGAATCTTCACCGTCTTCCGACCGGCGCTCACCAGCAAGTTGTGCGGCTTCACGTCGCGATGGACCAACCCGCGCTCGTGCAGATGCGCCTATCCCAGCGCCGCCTGGCGAACCCAGTCGCATACCTGAGCGATGGGCAATTGCGCTCCGCCTCGCACCAGTGAGCCGAGATCGTCGCCATCGATATATTCCATCACGAGGTAATGGATTCCGTCGGCTTCATCCGCATCGAAGATGGCCACGACATTGGGATGGGCCAACCGCGCTACCGCCTTGGCCTCGCGCTGGAATCGCTTGACCGCGCCGCGGTCGCTGAGCAGATCGCTGCGAATCACTTTGATCGCCACCAGGCGATCGAGCTTGAGTTGCTTGGCAAGATAGACTTGTCCCATGCCGCCTTTGCCGAGCGCTTCGAGGATTTCGTAGTCAGGCAGCGTGGGAAATTGGCTGGCGGCATTCGGATCAAAGATGGCGGTTTCGGCGATCTGATCCGGTTCGCCGACATGGGAAGCGTGAAATACGCCACTACAGTTCGGGCATTGATAGGAAGCCCCAGGCGCCGGTGCATCTTGCAGAGGGGCGTTGCATCCAGGGCATTTTGCCGCAATCGGCATGGCCGGAGATTAGCACCTGTCGGCATAAGGGTCAAGGAACAAGGGCGCGACTTTCCAAATGACCCGGTCTGGGCCTATCCCCGTTTCCACGCACGCTCGAACCACGCCTTGATCGACAGCGAGAAACCCGGCAGGACCGTGCCGCCGTCGAGCGAGTCGTTTTCGGTGAGCGTTGTGAACTGATCGACCGAGGAATAAACATCGACAGTGCGTTTTCCTGGGTCGCAGATCCACATCAGCTTGGCGCCGCCCCCAAAGAATTCCTTGCGTTTACGATCCATCTCTTTTTTGGTATTGCCTTCGCTCAAGATTTCGACCGGCAGGTCCGGCACGGCGCTTAGGATTTTCTCCAAGGGTGGGTCGCGATCGGGGAATAGGCCCCACGAATAGAAGGCGACATCGGGAATACGAACCCTGTCCGATTTGCAGCC
>VGZI01000182.1 GCA_016872605.1 Planctomycetota bacterium | reverse complement strand
GGCGCCCGCTCCGCGAGCGACGCGACCTGCGACTGCGCCTCGACGAGCGTCAAGCTGCGCGTGTGCGTGGTCTTGTCCCAGTGGCGATTGCGGTGCTGCAGCAGGCCGAGCGCGCTGAGCGGAGCCCAGCACAACCCGAGCACGAACCGGGCGGCCAGCGTCGACGGCCACAGATAGAGGTGGGCCGGGCACCCCTCGGCGCGCAGCGCCACGTACGGAAGCACGTAGGAGACCGCGATGAGGCCCAGCGACAGCCACATCGGATAGAGGAACGCGTACAAGGGCGTTAGCACGTTGCCGAGCTGGATGAGCCCGCCGACGAGCGCGAGCGAATACCACACCGGGCTTCCGAGGTAGAGCGCCGCGTCGAACGCGACCGGGTCCCGACGGCGGAACGCCCGCGCGAATAACGGCAGCAAGTAGCGGACGGCGACGCTCGCGTGGCCCTGCATCCAGCGCTTGCGCTGGCGCCAGGCCGTCTTGAACTCGATCGGCTTCTCGTCGTAGACGATCGCGTCGTGCGCCCACGTCGGCCGCACGCCGGCGAGGATCGCGCGCATCTGGAACTCGAGATCTTCCGTGAGCGAGGCGCACCGCCAACCGAGTTGGCGCAGCAACGGCATCGCGATGCAAAGTCCCGTGCCTCCCAAAGAGGCGCTGAGGCCGGCGGCCACCTTCGCGTGTTGGAAGAAGCGGTTCGTGTACACGTAGTCGGTGTAGATGGCGCGCGTGATCCAGGAGTCGGTCGGATTCTTCGTGCCGAGGTAGCCTTGGATCACCTGATCGCCGCGGCTCAGGTGCGCGTCCATGACGCGCAAGAAAGTCGGCGACACGACGTTGTCGGCGTCGAAGATCAGAATCGCGTCGTAGGACTCGCCAGACTCCCACAAGCGGTGGAGCATCCAGTCGATCGCCGGTCCCTTGCCGCGGCGCGTCGTATCGAAGCGCTCGTGGACGCCGGCGCCGGCGGCGCCCGCGACCTCCGCGGTGCGGTCGGTGCAGTTATCGGCGATCACGAACACCGAGAACAACGCGGATGGATACTCCTGACGCCGCACGCTTGAGACGAGCTGAGCGATGACCGCCTCTTCGTTGTGCGCCGCGATCAGCACCGCAAACCGCGATGCGGGCGCAGCCGCGCCGACCGGGCGCGGTCGTCGGAATCCAAACAGCGCGATCCCCATCTGGTAGAAGACGAGCCCGAGCAGGAACGCTTGCAAGGGCAGCATGAGCGGATCGAACAAGTAGTCGGTCGGAAGGGAAAACGCCGTGAGCAGCGTTACCGGAATGACCGCGGCCAGGACGAAAGGGGTAAACCGACGCAACCCGTTGGACCTCCGAAACTTCCCGCGCCGAACGCGGCGGGCGTACTCTTACCGCAGAAGATTCCGTACCGCCCACAAAGGTTTACGCGCGTTCGGCGGCTTCCAGCGTAGGCCGCCAGCGGGGCGAGGGTCAAGAAGAGAGCGTGCACGTCGCGACACGATGGACCTCACACAAGCCATGGGATACGTGATCATGAGCAGCCTATCCGCCTCCACCGTCCGGTTCGACAGGATCGCGATTCTCGCCGCGATGCTGTCATGCGGTTTTTCCGCAGGAGGGAATTGGTAACCTTCCCGGCCCAAGCGACAAGGGATTTCGCGTGAATAAACCGGCCTTTGTGGAGGACGCTGGACGAGCATCATGCGAACTTGGCGGGCGGCAGAGGATTCGACGTGAGCCTGCTGGAACATTCGCGAAACGCAACGCGCTGGCGATGACGAAAGCGTCGCGGCGATCGGCCTTGATAATCGAGCTTGAGGCGTCGCGGTGTCCACGCCATGAAGAGGGGCTATCCGAAACCGGCCGGAGAATCCTCGACCCAAGTGGGCAGGATCCAGCCGGAACTGTCCCTCACCGCGCCGAACGGAGAACGTCCTGCCTGGGTAAGGCCCGCACATGACGTGATATTTTCTCGTCAGCAAATGGATCGGCTAGGAAACATGAACTAGGTGGCGGGGGACAATTCCTCCGCCGGATTTGATTCTCGGGGTGGCCCGGTCGGCGCTACACATTGAGCATCCCTACAGAGGGGGGGCCCATGGTAAGCCTGAAGTCGTGTACCGCGCTCAGCGCCTTGCTCGCCGCGACATGGTTCGTTTTGAGCGTTCTCTTTGCCGCATGCGCGCCTTGGTCTTTGCTGCATGCGGCATATGGCTCAACCCCAGCCCAAAACACGATCTCGCCGCTTTCCTATGAAAATCGACGTAACGAATACCAGCATTTTTCTACTACCGGCTTTCCAACTGGATTTTGGCCGCAAGATGCGCGCTCAGTGTTCAAGTACCCGGACGGCTCCTTGGGCTATGTTCAACACACACTCGTTAACGGTCCTTGGAATACAGCAAACATTCGAGACGCCATCCCTGGTGCCATTTTGCTACTCAAGCAAGTCGATGGTGTCTGGAAGGATAACCGATCGATAATCGACACCGTCAACAGTGTGCCCGGCTGTATCCACCCCAGAAAAGCCGTTGCGGCGGACTTCAACCGTGACGGGGTTATGGACTTTGCCTTTGCCTGCCATGGCTGGGATGCCCCCCCCTTTCCTGGTGAACGCGGCAGGGTTTTGCTGAGCCAGCCGAATGGCACGTATAGATTGAACTACTTATCAAACGACATCGACTTTAATCACGGCGCCGCTAGCGTTGACATCAATGGCGACGGGTATCCTGATCTGATCGTCTCCGCGATGCAAAGCGTCGGCATCTTCATCAACAACCGCTCCGGTTATTTCGTGAAGTCAGCCACTCACACCATCCCGCAAATTCGCCGCGCCATGCACCTTGAGCTCGTCGATGTGAACAACGACGGCAAAGCCGATTTGCTGGTTGGTAGCCATGAATGGGAGGACGCCACAAAAGTTATACTTAATCCGGGCGACAACGACTTCGGTGGTTCGCGGTCGAACAGACCTGCTGAAATCATCATCCCGCCCGTTCCTGGTGCCGGGACGATTGTTGACTTCTTGTACGTTAAATCCGTCAACTCGCTGTACGTCTTGCGGACGGGAGATGGAAAATCTAACGGGACGACCTTTTATGCTGGTATGTGGCTGCAAAGATTTGATTTGGCCACCCGCGTCAGCAAGGTGGTTTACGCCGATCCGAACTGGTTTCACAACAACCGCAAATGGCACACTTGGATAGTCGAAAAAGACGGCTTCATCATGAGCGATTTCGGCCGATCGATCGCAGTACCTATTGAATAACTCTCTGGCGGTGATCTCATCGGGAATGTCCCGATCGATGTTGAAATAGGCAGAGCGGCGTTGCTTGCCGCGAGCCAGTAGGCTCCGGGTGTCGATTCCTTCAGGGAAAGCAACGCCATGACGAGAACTACCATCTCACGCACGCTCGCCGTCACACCGCGCATGGAAGAGGCTTGGCAAGCGATGGACGCCTGCTTCGGACGCTTCTGTCTGACCGCCGGTGTGGAAGCGCTGCAAGCCATGATGGCCGCCGATGTCGAGGACCTGTGTGGTCGACTGCATGCTCGGACCCCAGATCGGCGCGGTCACCGCTGGGGCCGGCAAGATCGGCTATCAGGGCGGCAAGGTCGATATCGTCCGCTGTCCGCTGGTCCTCCGGGACCGGCCGGACGGTCGATTCCTGCTTGGGGCCATAACCTGCCGCCCGGCGACACGGATGATCAGACTGCGTGTGCTTTTGTGGTCTGCCGGCTGGATGACGGGAAGCTCAAAATTCGTTGCACCGCAGCGAAAACTGCGAACTTGATGGCAACGAACGGTCGGTTTCGGGTGATGATCGAGCATAGCCGCTGCAGCCGGCTTCAAGCCGTTGTCGGGCGAGGTTGCCGCACAGCTCAGTCACGTCCTCGGCCATCATCGCCTGGATCGCCTCGATGCCGGCCGTCAGACAGAACTTGCCGAAGCAGGCATCCACATCTTGCCAAGCCTTATCGACGGCCGGCGTGACAGAGCCAGCGCGAGTCGTGGTAGTCTTCGTCATGGCGTTGCTTTCCCTCGTGGAATCGACACCCCGAGCCTAACGGCTCAAGGCGAGCAACGCCGCTCCCCTATTTCAACATCGGACGGGACGATCCCCAGTACGTAGCCTACCGAATGTGGCGGCCGATGCCTACCTGACGCGAGCGTAGCAATGCGAGTTGTCGCCCAAGAACGTCGGAAACAATCCTAGCGGATTGAAGTGCCGGGGGCTGAGCTCTTTCAGGTGGCGCCACTTGCGCTCGACGAAGGCCGTAGCGATCTGGCCATTGTATTCGCGAGCCAAGTCGCTTTCCCGCCCATGCGCAGCGAATTCCTCGAGCGCGAGACCGCAGCGCGCGAGCATCCGCGCCACCGAGCCCGGCGTGAAGTAGTGGAGATGCTCCGGGTAGACTGCATCCTGCAGGCGCTCGAGTTTGCAATCGAGACGCAAGGCAGGGAAGCTCGGTTGCGTGATATAGACGATACCTCCCGGAGCCATTTTCGCGACCACCTCCGCCAAGGTGCGGCATGGGTCGATGGTGTGCTCGAGCACATGCGAGAACCGCGCGATGTGAACGCTGCGATCCAGCACTGTGTCGAGCTCGTCCGCGCTCACCATGACCAATCCGATTTCCCGTCCGTAACGACGTGATTCGGCATCCCATTCTACCCCGATACACCGTGAGAAATGTCCGCTCGCCTGCGCCTCCTCTAGTAGCGTCGGCCAGGACGAGCCGAAGTCCAGGAGTGCAGGCTTCTCGAAAGCCACTCTCGTGCGCAACTCCTGCAGATGCGTCCGGTAGTAGCTCCGGTTTTGCTCTTGCAGTTGACGTTGAGCGTGACCGTCAGTGTAAACTCCAGTGTAGTATTCTCGCAGCTCATCGGGCGTAGGCTGGTCCAGCCACGACACATGCCTGCACACCCTGCAGATGACGAGAGGTGAGAGCATCGGAACGGTCAGGTCACGGACCGCTCCGCTGCATATCCTGCAGCGTTGTGTCGAGACAGCGGTCCGAACCGGTTCGGCTTGCGTCATCATGCGCGACCCTTTTCGTGCAGGGGATCTCATGACTCCCCTCATTTTTCAGATGGGGCAGAAGAGATCGGAGAAGAGCGGCTGGGCAAAAAGCGCCGCGGAACGCCGCAATCAGTACCGGAAGTTCGAATCTCAACCGGACAACGAGATAATTCAAAGACTTAATGGCGGGGTAGTGAGGATGGCCCCACTAACCTGCTCAGGTCCGGATGCGTCGTTTTTTGATGGGATCGGGAATTCGGACTAACCCCCCCCTCCATCGGTCGGCTTTGGACCCACAGCAGCCGCTCAATAGATTTCCGATTCTGTTGCCTCTTAGTGCTTGCGGTCGGCGCACAACGTCAACCGCCAGGAAACGGAATCTCGTCAGGGCTGAATTACCTGTGGTTCTCGATGAAGTTGACCATCACCCTGAAGAACTCCTCTCGTGCCGCATCCGTCGCCCCCAGCGACGCTCCTAGGGTCTGTCCGTTGCCCCACGTTTCGGCACGACGTACTAGGGGGCCAAAGTAAGCGTTGTGGGCCATGTCATCAATATAAACCACGTCAATTTGCCCGCCCCGTTTCTGCACAGCCGAGACCCACTCCAAGGCGTTAGGGATACGTTTGCCCGGCGTGCTTTGGTTGCAGTACGTGGATGAGCCGGTAGGTACAGACGCAAACTGGATATTGAGCCGGCAGTCGTCACTCAAGGTCCATCGATGACCCTTGAGGTCCTGGTTGCCAAAGTCATCAAGCTTTCCAAAGACTAATTGCACCGGCACCCGTATTGCGTCCGGTAAGCCCAAACCAATCGGCGTGACCCCTTCTGCAATCACGCCTTTGACATGCGCCGGATCTACCACCCCTGCCAGATTCGCCACTACGGCAGCACCATTGGAAATGCCAAATAGATAGATACGTTGAGTATCAATGTCAAGGCGTTGGATGGCCCAACGATAGGCAGCTAATGCAGTCGTGTAGATCATCCGCTGACGGGCTTCATTGGTCAGCGAGCGCGCCCAAAACGAAGAAGTGCGACCAGAAAGGCCTTGCATGGCATACGCGTCAAAGGTCAGTGTTGCCATGCCGTACCGAAAAAAAGCCGCGTCCGACATCAAAACATCGCTGATACCGCCGCCACCGTGCACACTGATCATGAGCGGGGGCTTGTTAGCTCCTGACGGAATGCGGAATCTGACGCTGGATTCGCACGGATCAAAGCCGCCCATGCGCCCTGCAACCGTGAAGAATCCGGGGCTAATTGTCACCAAGGCCTGCTCACCCCGTTCATGCGGCAAGCAGTTGATCGATGGCTGCGCCCAGGCCAACGTAGACACTCCGGCGGTGAACAAGGCAAATAACCAGAACTTCAAACCCATTTCAACTCCTGTGCGAGTCCATATTGGAGTCGCACCGAGGCATTCTTCAAGCAGCGGCTGGCGGTGTCCTAGGCTTTCTATTCCAAATGGCGGAAGAACTTGAGCATCAACTGCCTCAGTTCCTGAGTCACCTCAGCGGCGGCACAAAAGTCCGGCTTGGGCGCTGCGCGGCAACGGCCCGTGGCGGGATCGCGCCCGCCTGACGCAGAAAACACTGATCGGCCCTCACCGAGTGGTCCAGGTGGAATGTTAGTTCAGAGTTGGCCTTTTTGCTACTTGGAGCATGGCCGGCGAATCCTGTCGGCGTCGCGCAGCCGGCCACGCGGCTGATGCAGGCATGAACAACTTCGGTCCCGGTGGCTTGTAGCCGAGAGATTCATGCGGCCCTATGGCGTTGAAGTCGCGCCGCCAGCTTTCGATAATGATCTGGGCCTCACGCAGCGTGTAGAAACTTCGCCATTCAGAAGTTCATCACGCAGGCGTTCGTTGAAGCTCTCGACGTAGCCGTTCTCCCAGGGGCTGCCTGGCGTGATGTAGGCGGTCTTGGCGCCGACCGCGGTGATCCATTCCTGCACAGCCTTGGCCACGAACTCCGGCCCATTATCGGATCGGATGTGACCAGGGACTTCGCGCAGGATGAACAGATCGGACAGCACGTCGATGACATCAATGGCCTTGAGCTTGCGGGCGACCCGAGCACGAGGAACGCGCCGGCGGCGCCTTGCAGCACGCGGAACGCGATCAGCGCCTCCATCGTCGTCGCCAGGCCGCACAGCACGGACGTCACGCCGAACGCGACCATGCCGAAGACGAACATCCGTCGCCGCCCATAGTAGTCGCCGAGCGCGCCGGCGAGGATGAACAGCGCGCTGAGCGTGAGCAGGTAGCCGTAGTAGACGTACGACTGCGCTTCCAGCACGTTCGCCAGGCCGGTCGGCAGCTCGCGGCCGATGCGCGGCATCGCGACGTTGACGATCGTCGAGTCGAGGAAACCGATGCCGGATCCGAGCACCGCAGCGATCAGCGTCCATCGTTTCCGCGTGGCGTCGCCCGGCGCGGCCTTCGGATTCATCCGGCAGCGTTCGTAGGCGGTGGAA
Source organism: Planctomycetota bacterium (assembly GCA_016872605.1). Lineage (GTDB taxonomy): Bacteria > Planctomycetota > Planctomycetia > Gemmatales > Gemmataceae > SIAQ01. The sequence continues at coordinate 5,282 of VGZI01000182.1, read as the reverse complement.
CCGTCTTCTTCGCGTGCGCTGGCTACGGCAGCGACCCTTCGGCCGCGACCTCTGTTCGGCTTGCGCGATCGCCGCGATTACGCGAGAACATGAAGCCATGGACATCCATCCCGCAACACCCGACCGCTGGCAGGACATGGAGACGCTGTTCGGACCACGCGGCGCATCCGCCGGATGCTGGTGCATGTGGTGGCGTCTAAGCAGCGCGGAGTTCGAGCGAAACAAAGGCGCGAAGAATCGCGACGCGATGCGCAAGATCGTCGCGTCCGGCGGCGCGCCGGGGTTGATCGCCTATGTGGATGGGCAGCCGGCGGGTTGGTGCGCGATAGCGCCGCGCGAGGATTATCCGTGGCGCGCTCGGTCGCGCACGCTGAAGCCGATCGACGACCGGCCGGTGTGGTCGGTGAGCTGATGCTTCGTGGCGCGGCCGTACCGGCGCCAGGGTGTCACGGTCGCGCTGTTGCGGACGACCGCCGCGTTCGCGAAGGCGCGCGGCGGGACGATCTTGGAAGGTTATCCCGTACGGGCGCGCGCGGGGCGCATGCCCGACACGTTCGCGCGGACAGGGCTGCCGAGGTCGTTCCTGGCGGCCGGATTCACCGAGGTCACGACGCCGTCGCCGTCGTGGTCGATCATGCGGCTCGAGCTGGGATTGACGAAGAAGGCTTCGCGCCCGGCTAAGAAGGCTTCGAGCGCGCGTACTGCACGGGCCAAGGGACGTTGACGCCGAGCGCGCGCGCCGCGTGCAACGGAAAGTACGGGTCGCGCAGCAGCTGCCGCGCGATCAGCACGAGATCGGCTTCCCCGTTCCGCACGATCGCGTCCGCCTGGGCCGGCTCGGTGATGAGTCCGACCGCGCCGGTCGCGATGCCCGCTTCCTTGCGCACGCGCGCCGCGAACGGCACCTGATAGCCAGGCCCCAGTGGGATCGTCACGCCGGCGATCGCGCCGCCCGATGAGCAGTCGATCAAGTCGACGCCCATGCCCTTGAGCGCGCGCGCCAGCTCGACCGTCTGATCGACGTCCCAGCAGCTCGTCATCGCCCAGTCCGTGCACGACAACCGCACGAAAAGCGGCAGCGACTCCGGCCACACGCCGCGGACGGCCGCGACGACTTCCTTGCAGAAGCGCGTGCGGTTCTCGAACGAGCCGCCGTATTTGTCGGTGCGATGGTTCGTCAACGGCGATAGGAACTCGTGGATGAGGTAGCCGTGCGCGCCGTGCAGCTCGATGACCTTCATGCCGGCCGCGAGCGTGCGCTTCGCCGCGTCCGCGAACGCGCGCACCACGTCGGAGATCTCGGATTCGGTCAATGCGTGCGGCACCCAATGGCCGTCGGCGAACGGAATCGCGCTCGGCGCGACCGGTTGCCATCCGCCCTGCTCGACCGGCACCGCGTGCATGCCCTCCCATGGCCGCGCCGTGCTCGCCTTGCGTCCGGCATGCGCGAGCTGGATGCCCATGACCGCGCCCTGATTGTGCACGAACTTCGTGATGCGCTCGAGCATCTCGACGTGCTCGTCATTCCACAAGCCGAGGTCGTGCGGGCTGATGCGCCCGCGCGCTTCGACCCCCGTGGCCTCGGCGATGATCAGCCCAGCGCCGCCGACGGCGCGGCTGCCGAGGTGCACGAGGTGCCAATCGTTCGCGAAGCCGTCGCTGGAGGAGTACTCGCACATCGGGGATACGGCGATGCGGTTCCGCAGCGTCACGCCGCGCAGGGTCAACGGGTCGAACAGATGCATGTCGCGGGATCAGTCCTCTCGCCGAACGGGATTCTGCAGCACGCCGAAGCCTTCGATCCAACACTCGGCGACGTCGCCGTCCTCGATGACGACCGCGCCGGGCGTGCCGGTGGACAGAATATCACCCGGGTACCATGGCATCACGTAGGAGTGGAACGAGATGAGGTATGCGGGCGGGTAGGCCATGTTGGACGGCGTGTTCGAGCGGTGCTCCTTGCCGTTCTTCGCGGTCGTCACGCGCAGCTGAAGCAGGTCGGGCACTTCGTCGAGCGTGATCAGCTCAGGGCCGAAGCTGAAGAATCCCGGGAAGTTCTTCGCGCGCGTGAGGAAGCGCGGGTTCTTCTGCAGGATGTCCTCGGCCGTTTGATCGAGGATGAGGCAGATGCCGGCGACATATTCGAGCGCTTCCCGCTCCGGGACGCGCCAGCACGGGCGGCCAATGATCAACCCGACTTCGGCCTCCGCCGTCACGCGCCGCGATTGCTCCGGCAAGGGGATGACTTCGCCGGGGCCGATGATCGTGTGATCCCCCTTGATGAACGATGCCGGCTCCTCGGGGAACGGCGCCTGCAGGTCGTCGGCGTGCTCGCGGTAGTTGAGGCCGATGCCCCAGATCTTGCGCGGCTTGCGGTACAGCGGTCCGAATCGCGCCGTCGAGGCATCGACGACGGCGTGCGGGGGGACCTCTGCCGCGAGCATCTCCAGCCGATTCGACAACCCCGCTTTCAGCAGGCCGAGGACGTCGATGGGAACCGTCGTGCCCCACTGCGCGTTGATCGCGCGAATCGGGACGAGCCCGCGCCAGGTGAGGACGGCCGCTTCTTCTCCGTGCTCGGTGCGGATGGTGCTCAGTCGCATGCGTCCTCCCGTGTAATTGCGTGGCGGCGTGTGCGGTGCGCGGCGTGCGCCGTCGCTGGGCGAGCCGGACGGTTGCCTCGCAGTTACTCTCGCTGATGAGCCTAGCCGATCGACAATCCCGCGTCGACGCGGATCGTCGCGCCGGTGACGTAGCGAGCGTCGTCGGAGAGCAGGAAGATGACCGCGCCGGCGCTGTCCTCCGGATCGCCGATGCGCCGCAGCGGAATGCGTTCGAGCCGAGAGGATACGACGATGGATCCTTCAGTGCCTCTCGATTCCTGTCCGTGGCGGTCAGCCCCGGTGCGACCGCGTTGACGCGGATGCCGTGCTTGCCGAGCTCGACCACCATCGAGCGCGTCAGCGCCTCGACGCCCGATTTCGCGGCGGTGTAGTCCGCCGTGTTGGTTGCTGGGCGATGCACCGTGCTCGACGAGATTTGCACGATCGCGCCGCCGCCGGCCTCGGCCATGTGCCGCGCGGCTGCTTGCGAGACGAGGAACGCACCGCGCAGGTTGGTCGCCTGCGCGGCGTCCCAGTCGGTGGGCGTGATATCGAGGAAGGGCTGGCGCTTCGCGAACCCGGCGTTGCAGACAACCGCGTCGAGGCCGCCGAACGATGCGATGGCCGTTCGCACGAGGTTCGTCGCGGCGGCGGCGTCTGAGACGTCGGCTCGCGCGGCGATCGCTTCGCCGCCCGCGTGACGAATCGCTTCGACGACGGCATTCGCGTCCGCCGCGCTCCGCACGTAGTTGACGACGATACGCGCGCCCTCGGCAGCGGCACGCAGCGCGATCTCGCAGCCGATGCCCCGGCTGGCGCCGGTGATCAACAGACGGAGGCCGGGAAGGCGTGGCCTGTCGTTCGTCGCGATGTTCTTTTGGGAGGGCACGCTTGGGGTGTTCGCGGTGGGGCGAGGGTGTCCTGGTGGGGGGAGGTGGACTGCGGAGAGAGGTTAAGCAGTTGGGAGGATGCGGCAAAGCGAAGTCAAAATCACCTTGTCGTTACCCGTCCACGAAATCGGGACAGCTTCAGTACATCCAGCTTGGCGATTAGCTCTCGGGCGGCATCGACGGCGCTATTGCCGCCGGTGACGATGATGGCTTGCTGGCGCCGGTCGACCGCCACACGTACGTCGGGGTAGGCGTTCTGCAAGGCGTTGTGGGCCGATTGGCGATATCTTCGGCAAGCCGGCCTGTGGCGCGTTCTTGGGCGAACTCGCTGGGCGGGACGTGCTTGAGCACGATGACTTCCGTGCGAACGCCGGCGCCACCGGCTGCGACCGGTTGATCTAACGCCGCAACCATAGCGCGAGCGCGCTCGACCTGTTCGGCCTCTCCTTGCAGCACCACTGCGCCCAGCGCTACATCCGCATAGACCTGCACCGACGGTAGGGCTTGCCGTAGCGCGCCGACCACGGCTTGCGCGTCAGCGGCACGCAATGTGAGCACTGCGGTCGTCAGCGCCGATGGCGGACGGACGTCCAATTGCCGGATGACCGGCCGCATCTACGCGATGGTCGCCGGTGGGCCAGTGATGATCAGCGATCGGCTGCTTTCGTCGACCTGAATGCGAACCCCGCGAAAGGTCGAAAGCAGCAGTCTCGAAAGCGGAGCGAGATCGGCGTTCTGGGCTCGGATAACTTCGGTGACGGGAGCTTGCGGTGGCTGAACTTAGTCGATATCGGAGCTCCTGCTACGGGAGCTTGTGTCGGTGCGCCGGGCCCGTGGCAGCAGCGTACCCAAAGTCGTGGCCGATGGACCTTGCGCCTGCGCGTTCGGTGTTGAACCTGGCCCTACAACCGTCGCAGTTGGACTGACCACACCCTACGGCAGGCCCCGTGCAACGACCGGTTTGGTCGCAACCTCGGCCGTCGCGGTCGCATCAGCCACCAGCCGCAACGTGAACAGCCTGCCGTCAGGGGCGGATTGCGCAGCGAGTGTCACCCGATCTTCGGATTGGACTTCGACTTCGGTGGCGTTCGCCACGGCACGAACGCGAATCGCGCGCAGCTGCACGCCGATCAGCTCCGATAGTCGCGGAAAGCGAACGCTTCAGGTTCCGCTAACTCAAACGACGATGGTCTTTGAGCTTGGGAGATGGCGAACGAGAGACGTCGCGGGTCGATCGGATCGGATGCGGCAAACGGTCGAAGCACAGCTTCGAATAATTCCGACGGTCAGCGTACGGAGATTGCTGGATCGATTATTCGGGGGGGGGCAAATATTGAGAACGCGCGGGCGCCGCGCTGGCCGCTACCAGCAGCACCGCCGCGCACAGGACACGATAAGTCGGTTTCCTGGAGGTACCGCCTTGCAGAGGCGCTCCCATCGACGAGAACGGATGGTTCAGTTGTATGTGCCGAACAGCATCTTTGGAGTGGGACAACAACTAGTGTCCATAACTGGCCGACGTGATGTCAATCCGGAACATGACATGCGAACGCTCACAACTATTGCGTTCGGTACGATGACAGCGATCTCAGAAAGTGCGCGGATTGATCGATTAGGCGCTGTTCAATGGACTAAAGAGCTAACGAGCTAGCAGGGTCTATGCATCGATTCAGCAGCTTTTCGACAGTTTCTTGGCAGTTTCTGAGGGGGCCGGCGTTCGGCGACGCCAAAGGACGGATCCGTCGTGAACGATAGCCACTACCCCCCCCCCCCCCCCCCCCGGGCGAGG
>VGZI01000181.1 GCA_016872605.1 Planctomycetota bacterium | reverse complement strand
GTCCGGCAGTCCATGCGCGCTGCCAAAGTTGCCGCCGGCGACCCCGATCCGTGCTCGCCGGTGCCGGCGCGCCGCCCGCGCGATCACTCAGCAACGCAACTACCTCGAAAAAAAGACAGGATTCCCTGAGCCCGCGCCAGGAGCGCAAGTCGGGCAGTGGTCAGGCGCGTCAAGCGCAGCCTGGACGCATCGTTCGCACTGGACCATGGCTGGCGCATCTGTCTACCCGAGTGGGAGAAGCCAGCGCGCGAGATTCAGGTAAATCAACAAAGTCGCCATGTCGGTGAGCGCAAGCGCAACGGGGCCTGCGGCCACCTGCGGATCGCGTCGCAGGAACCTGAGAAGTGTCGGGGCCGACAGCCCCAGACATGCTCCGGAAGTAACCCCACCGCAGACCCCGCCGGCGATGCACAGGGCGATGTGCCATTGCCCAATCCATCCCAGTGCCGTTGCTCCGACGGCCAGCCCGCACGCGCCCCCGAGAATCAATCCCGTGATCGACTCGCGTGAAAGGCGCGACCAGTATTCCGTCCAATCCACGGGCCGAAAATGCAGCGAGGGAAGGGCCAGGCTCACGGACTGAATGCACACGCTCTCCGCCAGGGCCAGCACGACGGGGATGAACAGCGCCAGCGCCACGGCCCTCTCCAACTCCGCGTCGAAGAGTCCCGCCAAGAACGCCGCCAGGATACCGCCGACGATATTGGCAGTCAGCCACGGGAATCGCTGGCGAAACGAATCGATTGGCGATGCTTGCTGGGAATCCGCAAGATGTACGCCGATCAGTTGGAACAGCGTATCGCTCTCTTCCCGCAGGTCGAGGTCGCTGCGTTCCTGGGTGTAGAGATCGACATCGACGAGGCCGATCATGCGCTGCTCGCCGTCAACGATGGGAAACGCGAGGAAGCGGTGTAAGACGAAAAACTCGCAGGCTTCGAGCACCGTCGCCGTATGTGGGATTACGATGACGTTTGCAACCATGATGTCGCTCAAGAGCCGATCGGGCTGCGACAAGAGCAGCCGGCGAGTTGGAATGACGCCGATCAGCCGGCCCGCGGCGTCGCATAAATAGAAGTAGACAATTCGGCCCGCGGGCTGCTTCGCCCGGATTTGCTCAAAGGCCTGGGCGACGGTTTGATCGGCGCGCAGCTGCACGAAGTCGTCGCGCATGTGCTGAACGACCGGATCGGTTAGCACGTCATGCCTTAAGTAGTCGGCCATGGATTGCTCCTTTGCATTCAAACGCTTGTGCCGCCACCATCCGTATTTCGGACAAATGGCGAAAATAATTGTCCGTTTGGGCACAACGAGGGATTTCCTTCATAGGGAACGAGCTGGACTCCCACATTGAGGAAAAATCCCATGAAACGGTTCATTACCAATTTGATCGATGCATTCAAGGCCGTTGCCAGCCCGCTGTTTGACGTTTTCACGTCGCGGCAAAGTTCTTCGCGCCGCAAGGATGTGACATTACAGGTTGAATCGCTGGAGGATCGGGCCATGCCGGCGGCGCCGGTGTTCACGGCGGTGGCGGCGTCGCCGACGCAGGTGAATCTTGTCTGGAACCCAGTCGCCGGCGCCCGGAGCATCATCGTCGATCAATGGATCAGCGGAGCCTGGAAACAGATCGCCACGCTCGGTGCGACGAAAACGAGCGTTTCCGTCACGGGCCTGAGCCCGAGCACGACCTATTACTTCGACGTCGGCGCCTATACCGCCAATGGCCTGGAATGGGCACCGTACAAGAGCGTGACGACGTTCGCGAGCGCTCCGCCGGCCGCTCCCTCGCTGACGGCGAGCGCCATTTCCTCGACGCAAGTCAGCCTGGGCTGGAATCGCGTTTCCGGAGCCACCAACTACCTGGTCAATCAGTGGGTCAGTGGCGCCTGGAAGCAGATCGGCAACTTCGGCAGCGGCACGTCGAGTTGCATGGTGTCCAGTCTATCCGCAAGCACAACGTACTATTTTACCGTCGGCGCATCCAACGCAAGCGGGACGGCTTGGGCGGCGTACAAGAGCGCCACCACCTTCGCCAACACGATCCGCGTCGACCATCCGATTGCCGAGGGGACCTACACGAACGTGAACGGGTCTCTCTTCGGATCAGGCGGCCCGTCGTATCTCGATGTGCGCCAGGGGGGTGTCGGCGACTGCTGGCTGATGGCGGCATTTGCCGAGGTGGCGGCCTGCGCGCCCACCTACATCACCAACATGTTCAGCTACGCCGGCACGACGGTCGACAACGGTATTACCGTCAGCCTCTACAACGTGCGCTTCTACGACAACTCCGGCGTCGTGCGCAGCGTCCTGGTCGACACCAAGTTGCCCAACGGCGGCGGCAAATATGCGCACCCCGTCAACGGTACCCTCTGGGTCGCCCTGGCCGAGAAAGCCTATGCTCAGGCCACCGGCCTCCGCTACGTCACCAGCGCGCAGACCGGCACCAGCGCCTACAGCGCTCTCAACGGCGGTCAAGCCACCTGGGCGCTTCGCGCCATCACCGGTAAGTCAGCGAGCTTTTTTAGCATCGACCCGAACAACATTGCCGCGGCCTGGAACGCGGGCAAGTTCATCGTCCTGACCTCGAGCACGCGGCCGGCCAGTCAGTACATCGTCGGTGACTCGGCTTCGACTCACGCCTATGCCGTTGTCGGTTACAACGCCTCTGCGGGCAATCCCTTCAAGGTGTACAACCCGTGGGGCACCGATGCCAACGGCTGGGCGCCGGGGACGTACCACAACCACGCGGTCTATGGCCTGTTCAACGCCAACGCTGCGTTTATCTCGCAGAACTTCATTTACCAGGCCGTGACCACTGCGCCGGGCCGCGACACGCGAGCTACGATTGAATACCGGTTCGAGTATTCGGAGTCCGTGTTCGCTCACAAGCACCGGGACGACTGGTACATGATGTGATTAGCCCACATTTCTCACCGCGGAGGGCGCAGAGAGCGCAGAGAGACGCCAGGGAATGTCAGCGCAGAGTTTCGGCCAACAAACAATGTACGCACTCAGCGATCGTTTGAGCCGACAACACCCTAATTCGTCGACGTTTCCCCGACTTCTCTGCGATCTCCGCGTGCTCTGCGGTGAAATCCCAGTTAGCGGTTGTGATCGTCTGGAGAATGCGGTTCAAGGCCCGGGGGTTCGCTCCCCCTTGGCTAAATGAATTCATAGGAATAATCGCATGGACCTGACGATCCGAAAGATCCTCGACAAAGCTGCCGCCGGCGAACGCCTGGACTTGGCCGAGGGCGTCGCGCTGTTTGATTGCACAGACCTGAACGCGCTGGGCCGAGCCGCCGACGCCGTCACGCGCCGGCTGCATCCGGAACCGATCCGCACGTACAACATCGATCGCAACATCAACTACACCAACGTCTGCGCGGCCGTGTGTGACTTCTGCGCTTTCTTCCGCAAGAGCGGCAACGCCGACGCCTATGTCCTTTCGCGCGAGGAACTCTACAAGAAGATCGACGAAACCATCGCGCTGGGCGGTGATCAGGCGCTGTTGCAAGGAGGCAACCATCCATCGCTCAAGCTGGAGTGGTACGAAGACCTGCTGCGCGACTTGAAGGCCCGGTATCCGACTTTCAACCTGCACGCCTTCAGCGCTCCGGAAATCTGGAACTTTGCCAAGATCAACAAGCTTCCCGTGCGCGACGTGTTACAGCGATTGAAGAGCGCCGGCATGGGCAGCCTTCCGGGCGGCGGTGGCGAAATCCTCGTCGACCGTGTTCGCAAGGCCATCACCGTCAATAAGTGTCTCACCGACGAGTGGCTCGACGTCCACCGCGCTTGGCATCAGCTCGGCGGGCGGTCCACCTGCACCATGATGTTCGGCCACATCGAAACCGTCGCGGAGCGCATCGAACATCTCGATCGCTTGCGCCAGCTGCAGGATGAGACCCACGGATTCACGGCGTTCATCTGCTGGACGCTGCAGCCGCCGGCGAGTCCCCCCTCGCCTCTCCGGGGGAGAGGGGTTGGGGGTGAGGGGGTGGACATGTCGATTCTCCCACCGGCCGGCTCGTTCGAATACCTGCGCACCCAGGCGATCGCCCGGCTGTACCTCGACAACGTTCCAAACATCCAATCGTCGTGGGTGACACAAGGACTCAAGATCGGCCAACTCGCCTTGCTCTTCGGCGCCAACGATATGGGCAGCCTGATGATCGAGGAGAATGTCGTCGCCTCCGCCGGCACCGTCCACTACCTCACGCTCGAGCAAATCAAAAACGCCATCCGCGAACTCGGCTACGAACCGCGGCAACGCAACGTCTTCTACGAATTGCTTGCGGTTTGATCGTGGCGCACGTTTTCAACATGCGCAGCAGTGTGGCACGTTGGAATCGTGCCCCACGGCAGAATCAGCGTGCGACGTGTGAAAATATGCTTGATTTTCCGGCCTGCATGCTCGATGATACGACCATCCGATGTTCTTGAGGATGCTCGCATGCTCTCCATTCTTGGCAATCACGTTCGGCTGTGCGACGGGATCACGCGGCGCGAGGCGCTGCGGCTCGGCGGGCTCGCCTTCACTGGATTGACGTTGGCCGACTTGCTCCGCGCCAACGGCCCCTCCGCCAAGACGGCGCGACCGGCTCGCCACGGCACGTTCGGCCAAGCCAAGGCCTGCATCGTCGTCTTCAACTACGGTGGCCCGTCACACATCGACACCTTCGATCTCAAGCCGGATGCTCCCGCTGAGATTCGCGGCGAGTTTCGGCCCATGGCTACGTCGGTCCCCGGCGTCACGATCAGCGAGCACCTGCCGCGTCTGGCCCGCATTGCCGATCGCTACACGATCATCCGCTCGGTGCATCATCGCGACAACGATCACGCCATCGGCGCCTACCTCGCGCTCACCGGCTACTCGCATCCGCGCAACGACGTGCTCGGCATCGAGTTCCCGATGGCCCCCACCGACCTGCCGTCCATGGGCTCGATCCTCAGCAAGGTTCGCCCGTCCGAGCGGCCCATCTTCAGCTACGTCACGCTGGGCGACCTGCGGCATTTCGGGCACAACGACAGCCTCGGCCAAGGCGCCGGCTGTTTGGGTCGCACGTACGATCCCTACGTGTTGCCTTTCGTGACGCGATCCGGACAACAGCTCGATCTATCGAGCATCACGTCGGTGACGGCGGACATGGACGCGGTTCAACTGCGACGCCGCCAGGAGTTATTGCAGCGAACGAGCGACTTCACGCCGATGGTGGAAGACACCGCGGCGACGCGCAATGTCGATCGCTTCACCCGCCGCGCTTTTGAACTGTTGTCGTCCCGCGCCACGCGTGAGGCGTTCCATATCGATAGCGAGCCGCGCCGGGTGCGCGACCAGTATGGTCCCGGCGCGTTTGGGCAGAACTGCTTGCTCGCCCGGCGTCTGGTCGAAGCCGGCGTGCCGATGGTCACGCTTTATTCGTTCGCAAATCGCGATTGGGACACGCACGGCAACAACTTCAACAACTTGAAGAACACGCTGCTGCCGCCGACCGATCGCGGGCTGTCGACCCTCTTGGATGATCTCGACAATCGCGGCATGCTTGATGAGACGCTGGTGGTGTGGATGGGCGACATGGGCCGCACGCCGCGGATCAATCGCGACGCCGGCCGCGATCACTGGTCGTTCTGCTACTCGGTCGTCTTGGCCGGCGGCGGCATCCGTCGCGGGCACGTCCTCGGCTCGTCGGACCGCAGCGCCTCTTACCCGGCAGAGCAGCAGGTCCACCCCGCCGACATCGCCGCCACGATCTACCACTGCCTGGGCATCGACCCGCGCGCCCACATCGCCGATCAACAAGGCCGCCCCCTCGTTGTCAGCACCGGCAATCCGATCCGGGCGATCTTGGCGTAGGGATTTTTCCAATCTCCCCAAACACCTTTGTTTTTCCGCTAACACCCTTTCATTACGGCAAGGCGAGCACGCTTAGGTTTTGTGCCTTGCCGACGGTGCGGACCACGATGGCGCGGCTTGTGTCGAGTCGGTCCATGTGTTGGACGCCGTGGAAAGTCGTGGCGACGGTCGCGCGATCGGTAACGGACACGGACGCTTTGCCCTTCGGGTCGACCCGCCAGAGCGCTTTCGCATCGACGTTGACTGTTTCCTTGAGCAATTCGTGATCGACTTTCGCGACCCAGTTCTTGCTCGGGCCGACTTCGCCGCCGATGGGGAACTTGCGCAGCACGTTGACGAGGATGAACTTCTTGCCGTCCTTTTCGTAGGCAAACATCGACAGCGGTTGATTACCCTTGCCGAGTTCCATGACCGTGGTGCCCTTGACCTTCACGTTGGGTTCGACGTCGTCGATCGGGTACTTGACAATCGGTGTGCACGTGAAGGAACCGACGACGTTGGTCTTTGGTCCGTCCTCATAGGCCATGAGGCAAAGGATGGGGGCCTTGGTTTCGACAGCGTTGTGGCCGGTGTGGAAGGTCTCGGTGTAGAACTGCGACGCCGCTTTACCGGGAACGATGGTGAAGACGCGCGAGGCAAATTGGTCGCTGGCCTGGGTGGCCGCGACGATTCGGCCGCCGGCGAACACGACGTCGGTGATCTTGGTGACAGCTTTGACGCCGACCTGAAGCGGATACTTTTGATACTTCACGTTTTCAAGCGAGAACTCGTCGACCTTGCCGTCGCCGTCGACGGTGAGGATCACGTACTGATTCGCCTTCAGCGAGCGGACAGCGACATAGAGCTTCTTCGACGCAGGGTTGACGGCGATGCGGCGAATCTCAATGTCCTTGGGCATGAGGCCGAGCTTGCCGGCGATGTTTTGGTCAAAGCTGTCGATGTCGGTCTTGGTCCAGGTGATTTCCTTGGTGTCGCCGGTTTCGACGGTGACGACATCGGAACCGCCGCCAATGATCAGCATGCCGTTCGGTCCGAAGCGGATGGCTTCGATCGATTTCAGCTTCGGATTGCCTTGGTCGGCCGACGCAATGGTCGCAAGGAGCGCGACGCAGGCGAGACTGAGACAGTGTTTCATGGGTTCCTCCGGTAATGAGGCGAGAGTGGAGTTCATCGTACCGCGCGGCGTGCGAGCGTCCAGCGCGGAAAAGCGGAGTCAGGACCCCTTAGAAATGCCTCGGACCCCTCGTTGTCTTTTCACGCGACACCGTGTTCGTCGGTCATTTCGTCAAGCTCCGTGAACGACGTTGGTGTGACGTCGGGATCGGGCGACGGCGATTCGACAAACCAGTCGCTCAGGTGATCGTAGACCGCCCAGCTCGACAGGTATCCATGGAAGATGCCCGTATCGAGCATCGGCTTCGCGGCGAGAACCACGGGCAAGTCACTGATGGCGTGGATGCAATTGGTCATCACGTTGGGCCGATCCGTGAATCGATCATTCATGATGTAAAGCACGCTGCCGCTATCCAGCTCGGCTCGGCGTTCGATGAAGGAATCGTACAGCTCTGGCATGATCTCCGTCGGCTCCGTGGCGCGGACCTCCGCCCCGACATCGGCGGCCCAGGCGAGCGTCTCATCCATCGTGTAGTTTCGGCCCGGCTCGCCGCCGAAGAGGTGAATCTTGCCTCCCGCCGGCAGCCAGCTGATGAGCGTTGACTCCGCTTCAACGGAACCGTCGTCGAGGTATTTCTTGCGGGTGACCTCGCCGAAGGTATGAGCGGTGCGCAAGAAATTCGGGAAGGTCTGATAGCCGTACATCGTCAGGAAGTAGCGCGGCGTTGGGTTGTCGGGCATTGACTGTCCTTCTACTGGATGAGTAGCGAATGAGTTGAATCAGTCGCGGCGTGTGCGGTAACGCAGCGAGCGCAACCGGCTTGCCGCTCCACTCGTCGTGGGCGAGGTCGGCGTTTCAGTCCTTATCCCAACTCGGCGATCGGCGTCCCTTCGGCAAGAATGGGATTGGGGCGGCCGGTGTGGTCGATCAGGACGTGACGTGTGTCGATGCCAAGGTGGCGGTAGATCGTGGCCAAGATGTCCTTCGGTGTGAGCGGGCGTTGCGCGGGGTATTCGCCCCGCGCGTTGGTGGCGCCGACGATTTGGCCCATTTGCAGCCCGCCGCCGGAGATCAACACGCTCATCGCGTCGGGCCAGTGGTCGCGGCCGGTGCCGAAAGCGTTGTGGCTCAAGCGCGGCGTGCGTCCGAACTCCCCCATCGCCACGACCATGATCTTCTCGTCGAGACCGCGCATGTAGATATCTTCGATCAGCGCGCTCAGGGCTTGATCGTAGTAGGGGAGGCGAACGCTCATGTAGTAGCCAAAATGGCCGGGCCTCATGGCGTTTTGAATGTGATCGTCCCAGTTGGTGAACTGTTCGCCATTGAACGGGGTGTTGATGACGATGGTGGTGACGGCCGTCCCCGCTTCGGCCAGGCGTCGCGCCAACAAGCAGCCCTGGCCCCACGGATTTCGGCCATAGCGATCGCGCAGCGAGGCGTTTTCTTGTTGGATGTCGAAGGCTCGAGCGACCCCCTGGCTGGTCAACATTTGAAGGGCGGTGCGGCGGAACTGGTCGCCGGCGTTCATCTGTCCGGAAGCGTCGAGATCGCGACGCAGTTGATCGAATTGGTCACGCAGCGCCCGGCGATCGTCGAGCCGCCCGCTGTCGACGCCGTAGGGGAGACTGGCGCTGGCAAGGCGATAGTTCGGTTGGGACGGGTCGTTGGCGTTGAGCGGCCCGTGCTGAGGGCCCAGGTAGCTGGGCCGAACCATGTAGATGCGCCCGGGAACGGCGACGTACGGTGGCATCACATTGGAGCCGTAGCCGCGCTGCCAACTCGCAATCGCGCCGAAGTCGGGATGTTCGCTGGACGACGTGCTGGTCGGGTCCGGTCGGCTCGGCGTCTTGCCGGTGAGGATTTCGATGCCGCCGTCCGAATGGCTCGTCATCGTGTGCCGAACGGAACGGATGAGCGCGAACTTGTCGGCAACGCGGGCGTGGCCGGTGAGGTATTCGCAGACATCGATACCGGGGACGTTGGTGCGAATCGGATCGAAAACGCTACGGTATTCGATCGGGGCGTTCGGCTTGAGGTCGTAGGTTTCCAGGTGCGATGGCCCGCCGCTCAGGTACAGCAGGATGACCGAGGTGTCGCTGCGTTCCGCGCCCGAGTTAGCCCGTGCCTTCACGACGTCGGTCAGCGTCAAGCCGCCTAGGGCCAAGGCGCCGACGCGCAAAAAGTCTCGCCGACCGATTGGCCCGCGGCAGCGGTTTCCGGCTTGCTTCGCCATCACACACCCCAATTCCAATCGCGTTCGATTGATTGGTTATCATACCAGCGCGGCGAGCCGAAGAGAACGCTCAATTGTTGTGAGATTTCCGGAGGGTGCGACCTGGCCACATCTTAGATCTCACGCTCCGAGCGTGTGATTTTTTTTTAGGACGGGTTTCCAAACCCGTCCTAATCGGACTGTGCCAAGATTCAGGCCCCGGCGCCCGTACTCGCGGGGAACGAGCACTTTCGTTGCATTTCGGGAGGGGGGTGTGCGAGTGTGTGTGTGCAACGAATGCGCGCACGTACTGTTGACTAAAGGAGTTATGTGCGAAAAATGCGTTGCAGGCTCTTTACCAGTTTGAATCGTGGCGCAGTCCAACTAACGCCAGGGAAATCGCTGACGGGCCGGGTCGCGTGACCCGCCCGGAAAAACTCACACGCTCTACGTGTGAGGAATCCCTCACGCAGAGCGTGACGCCGACGATGCGTTTCACTCGCCCGAAACGCAAGCAGCTAACTGGCGATGCGAATATCCGCCAGCTCTTCCTTCACGGGCGCGTAGTGGCTCGGCTCCATGCTGAAGCTTGCGGTGCCGCTGGTCACGTTGCGCAAGTCGCTGGTGTAGCCGAACAGCTCGGCCAGCGGAATGTAGGCGTGCAGCATGCAACGGCCCTTGTCGCTGGAAAGGTTCAGGATGTTGCCGCGCCGGCGGTTGATGTCGCCGGCGAGCGAGCCCTGATAGTTTGCCGGCGCCAGGACGACGACGTTCATGATCGGCTCGAGAATGACGAGCCCCGCCATCGCTTGGGCGTCACGGAAGCTATCGATCGCGGCCAGCTTGAACGTATCGGCCGAGCTGTCGACTTCGTGCGCCTTGCCGTCGAGCAACGTGGCGCGCATGTCAACCAGCGGGAAGCCGTACTTGGCCCCCTTGACGCACGCCAAGCGATAGCCTTGCTCGACGGATGGGATGTACTCGCGCGGCACGGCGCCGCCGAAAACTTCGTCGACGAAGTAAATATTGTTCGGATCGGGTTTCTCGCCTTCGCCTTCCTCTTCGAGGTGCAGGTGGATTTCCTCGATCATCTCTTTGGAGAGCGGCTCATAGCGCATTTTGATGACGGCGTACTTTCCACGGCCGCCCGACTGCTTGATGTAGCGGGTCTCAAACTCGATTGGCTTGGCGAGCGTTTGGCGATAGGCCACCATCGGCTTGCCGACCGTGACCTGCACGCCGTGGTCGCGCTGCAGCTTATGAATCGAAACTTCCAGATGAAGCTCTCCCATGCCGCTGATGATGAGCTGGTTAGTCTCCGCATCGGTCTTGGTGCGCAGCGTCGGATCGTCGCGCACCATCTTGCCGAGCGCCTCGGCTAGCTTCGTCTCATCGACGTTCTTGGCTGGGATGATGGCTTGCGAGATCACCGGCTCGGGGAAGCGAATCTCTTCAAGCGTAATCGGCTTGTCCTCGGCGCAGAGCGTGTGCCCGGTCGCCGTGTGTTTGAGTCCCACGACGGCAACGATTTCGCCCGCCCCGGCGCTTTCCAACCGGTCCCGGCGATCGCCGAATAACCGATAAATATGGCTGATGCGCTCGGTCTTCTTGACGACCGGATTGACGATGGTGTCGCCCGGCTTCAAGACGCCGGAGTAAATGCGCAGGAAGACCAGGTCGCCGTGCTTCTCGCTCACCGTTTTGAATGCCAGGGCCGACATCGGTTCACTGTCGAGCGGCTTGCGGATTGCCGCTTCTTTGGTCTTGGGATGAATGCCCTCGACAGGCGGACGCTCGGAGGGCGAAGGCAGGTAGTCGCATACCGCGTCGAGCAGGAGGCGTACACCGTAGTATTCCTTCGACGAGCCACAATGCACCGGCGTCAACTTGCCGCTGAGCGTGCCGACGCGCAACGCATGACGAATCATGTCCTCGGTGATCTCGCCGCCTTCGAGGATGGCGGCCAGCAGTTCGTCGCAACCGTGAGATGCCGCTTCGAGCAGCTCTTCGCGTCCCTTGGCGGCGTCGGCGATGTACTTGTCGGGAATGGCAACCCATGAGTACTTCATGTGCGTCGGATCCTTCGGATCCTGCTTCCACATCTTCATGCGGATCAAGTCGATCACGCCTTCGAACTGATCGCTCTGCCCGGCCGGGATGGTGCAGACAGCAGGTACGATCGACAGCTTTTCCTTCATCTGCTTAATGCAGTCGTAGAAGTCGGCGCCCATGCGATCGAGTTTGTTGACGAAAGCGACGCGTGGGACCTTGTGGTTGTTGGCCTGGTGCCAAACGGTCTCGCTCTGGACTTCGACACCGCCGACGGCGCAGAAGACGCCGACCGCGCCGTCGAGAACGCGCAGGGAGCGCTCGACCTCGGCCGTGAAATCGACGTGGCCGGGTGTGTCGATCAGCGTGAAGCGATAGTCGCGCCATTCGAGCGAGACGGCTGCGCTGTTGATGGTGATGCCCTTGGCTTTTTCCAAGGGATCAAAGTCGGTGGTGGTGTTGCCTTCATCGACATCGCCGGCTTTGTGTTTGGAGCCGCCGAAATAGAGGATGCGCTCGGTGGTCGTGGTCTTGCCCGCGTCCACGTGCGCGATGATGCCGATGTTGCGAAGTTTGTCGAGCATGTCTGGCGTTTGCTGGTTTACCTTCAGCTCTCCCCCAGCGCGGGGCGAGCGCCAAACGCAAACCAGCAACCGTCTCCTGAAAAACAAAAACACGCGGCCTGCCGGAAAAACGTATTCCGGAGGTTTCGCGTTTGAATACGTTTGGACTGCGGGAAGGAATGCCGGGTTCGATCTTTTTCTCCCCGGCGGAGAGAACAGGGCGCAAACGACAGTCCATACTCTGCAGCCGATCCCGCGGGAGCGAAACCAGCTTTAGTATTATAAATCCTGATGTAGTTTTGTCTAGGGCAAGTGTGAAGAATCGAGGTGTCCACGAGTCAGAAGCATGCGTTTTGCAATCACGCGCCTCATGCGTGAGGTCATGCCGTGTAGCGTTCTGGGAACTCTCGGAACAACCCCAGCGCGGTTCTTCGTCGCGCGCGTCACTCGCATCACCTTGCCGTGGTGGATCATTTCCTTTTACGAAAAACAAAACCCTCGTGAGTTGCCCCACGAGGGTTTTGGTAAAAGCCGGCGATGATCTACTTTCGCGCTATTCGCACTATCATGGACCCCAAGTGCTTAACGGCCGTGTTCGGAATGGGAACGGGTGTGGCCACCTGGGTATGGTCACCGGCAAGACGCATAGTGGCGAGTGAAGAGTGGTGAGTGGCGAGAAAATGCCACGGCAACTCTACGATCGCCGAGTATATCAAAAAGGCAGCGGAAGCGTTGCGTCTGTATGCGCTCCTTGTCATTCATGCGGGCATTCGCATGGTGAATCGCGATCAATGTTGAATGGCATTTACTCGCCACTCTCCACTCACCACTCTCCACTACTCAGACAAGGAGTTGATCAATGCGGTCAAGCGATTGGCTGTTAGTACCGGTTAGCTGAGGCCATTGCTGACCTTACACATCCGGCCTATCGACCCGGTAGTCTTCCGGGAGCCTACGCACAAAGTGCTGGAA
>VGZI01000180.1 GCA_016872605.1 Planctomycetota bacterium | reverse complement strand
GTGCGCAGCGAATTGCCGGCCATGGACCGCGAGCAACTCGACGTCTATCTCGATACCTTCGAGCAGATGCGTTCGCGCCAGGACCGCATCAATGAAAATCGCGAACGGCTCCGGGCCAATCTCCCTTCCCTCGATCGCTTCGACAGCCGACGGACGACGCAACGCTTCGAGGCACAATGTGCAATCGCCGCTGCTTCCCTCGCGTCGGGGCTCACGAATGTGGTGACAATCGATGCGGCCGGCGGCATTGGTTCCTATCACACCTGGACCGAACTCGGCGTCACGATGGACGGCCATTCGATCGGCCACATGGCCGGCCGACCCGAGCGCGAACCCCATGCCCTGCCGATTCGCCGCTTCCATGCCGAGCGCGTCGCCGATCTGGCCCGCCGCCTCGATGCCGTGCGCGAGGGCAACGGCACCATGCTCGACAATACGCTCATCATCTGGATGAGCGACTCGGGCGAAGAGCATCACGGCTTCTGTGGGGAATGGCCGTTGGTTTTGGTCGGCGGCCTGGCCGGTCGGCTGCGCACGGCGGGACGGTTCCTCCAGTATCCGAACTACGAGACGGCCGGAAATCGCACGATCGCGAACTTCTACCTGTCGCTCCTGCACGCCGTCGGCGACCGCCGCGAACGCTTCGGTGAACGTGATCCAAACATGAACGAAGCTGAGCAGAATGGACCGCTGGCGGAGATCATGGCATGAACCAGGTGTTCCAACCTCCTTGGCAATTCCTGTTGTCGGCCGTCGTTGTGGCTTCAGTCTGTTCGAATGTCCGAGCCCAGGATGCGTCTGACGTCGCGAAGGTCATCGTGCCGTTCGTCGAGAAGTATTGCGTGAAATGCCACGGCGCCGAGAAGCCGAAGGCGGGGTTGTCGCTGCACACCTTCAAGGACGAGAAGGCGATCCTCAAGGAGCGCAAACTCTGGGATGCGGCGATGCATCTGATCGAGGCCGGCGAGATGCCGCCAGCGAAACAACCACAGCCGACTGCGAATGAAAAGGTCGCGCTTGCAAAAAGCGTCCGTGCCATCTACGCGAAAGCCGATACCGGCAAACCCGATCCGGGGCGAAGTCTGATTCGGCGGCTTACGCGAACCGAGTACGGCAACACCGTTCGCGATCTGTTGCAGCTCGATCTGGATTTCAAGCCCGAACTCGAATTGCCGACCGATGCCATCACGCATGGCTTCGAAAACAACGCCGAGGCTCTCACGATCTCGCCCGTGCTGCTGGACCGTTATCTGGTGGCCGCCCAGATGGTAGCGGAACGAGCGATTCGCGTGGAGTTTCCCAAGCGAGAACTTCTTACGGAAGGATTTCTTGGTCCGGACTACCGGGGTGCCGTGAAAGAAGTGCACGTCGTCAAGGTGCTGGAAGCGATGACGGCTCTGGCTGAGGCCAACCCAAAGGACACACTCGTGCGCTATCGGCTGGCCCGGGCGCATGCCGCAGCCTATGCGAAAAAATCTGGGACTTTACAGGTGATTCCTGGTAAGGAGTCCGAAGGGGTCTGGTTCGGCCTCAACTCCCAGCATTTGCCTTTCGAGGTGAGCCGAGTCAATGACCCGATGAAATTGAAGGCGGCCAACGAGCATCTGGAACGAGCGATCGCGCGGTATCGCGAGGTGGTGCAACTCGCGCCGGAGAATTTATCAGCGCGGCTGGGCTTGGCCTGGTGTCTGCAGCAGTCGGGCGACAAAGCAAAAGCAATCGCGGAGTTTCGCGCGACGCTTGAGGCGGCATGGATCAAGGAAAAAGAACTCCGACCGGTCGATTGGAAGGAGAGTTCCCTTGTGCGGGAGGGGACGCATCACCTGAGGGCGCTTCTCGACAAGCAAGCGGACGCGAAGGAGATCAAAACTCTGAACGAGCGGGCGGAGCGACTCAAGAAGCCCATGGAAAGCAGCCCCTGGAGAAAATACCGTCTGCTGGACTCCACTCGGGGCCTGCCGGAATTCACGGGGCCGCTATTCGTAGATGGTCAGTCCCGCGATAAACCTCCGATTTTGCGGTACGGGGACACCGACGAATTTCTTTTCCGCGCGACGCTGTTCGTGGAACAAAGCTCGGAACCGGTGCGGGTGGCGGTGTTCGTGGGCGGGCCTGGTTGGCCGGAATACTCCACGGCCGAAGAACGAAACCAAATCCTGGGAGAGATCAAACACCGCGAGTTTCAATCGATCAAGATCCTAAAAATCGCGGAGGTGACGGCGCGTTCAATCGAGGCTCCGCAGCACATTGAGATTCCGATCAGCCGGCACGGCCGGAGCGGACCGCTCGGCATGATCGGCATCGGATTGATCAAACCCAAGCACGATGCGCCGGTGCGTCTCCACTTCAAGTTCGAGGCCGAGGGGCCGCTGCTGCCGGTTTCGCACCAATACATTCTCGCCTGTTCCGCCGACAAGTCGCAGGCCGAGCAGACACGCGAGATCATCGGCCGGTTTCTCCCGCGAGCGTATCGCCGCCCCGTCACCAAGGACGAAATCGAAGCGGTCGCCAAGTTCGCGGATCGAGCCGTGGCGAAAGGAAAGAAGTGGGAAGTGGGCATGCAGCACGCCTTGATGGCGATGCTCTGCTCGCCGAATTTCCTGTTCCGTCCGGAGCTGAACGACCGAGCCGATGCCGCGGATCCGCACCCGATCGGCGAATTCGAACTGGCTTCGCGTCTCAGTTACTTTCTCTGGAGCAGCTTGCCCGATGACGAGTTGTTCAAACTGGCTGGCGAACAGAAGCTCTCGGCGAATCTGGAGGCGCAAGTCCGGCGAATGCTGAAGGATCCCCGGTCGAAAGCGCTGGTCGATAACTTCGCTCTCCCGTGGTTGCGTCTGGATTCGCTGAAGTCGCACCAGGTCGATCCGAAGCTGTTTCCGAACTTCGACAAGGAATTGCCTCAGGCGATGCAGCAGGAAACCCAATGGTTCCTGCACCATATCCTTCGTGACGACCGCAGCCTCCTCGAGTTGATCGATGCGAATTACACTTTCTTGAATGGCCGGCTGGCCAACCATTATCGCATTGCCGACACGCTCGGCACCCCGAGCAGCGCAAAGGTGAAAACAAAAGGGGATCCGATTCCGAGGGACCGCTTCGTGCGCGTCCAGTTGCAGGGGAGCGAGCGAGGCGGCATCCTGACTCATGCAAGCCTGCTCATGTCGACTTCGCCCCCGACGCGGACCTCGCCCGTGAAGCGAGGCGCGTGGGTATTGGAGAATATTCTGGGTACGGCACCTCCTCCGCCCCCGCCCGATGTCCCCGAGTTGGATCAAAAGGAAACGAAGGCCACGACCCTGCGCGAGCGGCTTGAACAGCATCGTGCCAATGCGACCTGTGCCGGCTGTCATGCCAAAATCGATCCCTTGGGATTCGCCTTCGAGAACTATGACGCAGTCGGAGTATTCCGTACCAAAGAAGCGAACAAGACCATCGACGCGAGCGGCACGCTTCCGGATGGCCGAAAGATCAACGGCATGGCCGACCTCAAAAAGGCGTTGCTCGCGGACAAGGAAAAGTTCGCCCGGCACGTAACCGAGAAGATGCTGATCTACGCCCTGGGCCGCGGCACTGAATATTACGACAAACGCGCCATCGATCGGATCGTGTCCGAGGTGGCGAAGGACGACTTCAAATTATCGCGGATGGTGATCGCCATTGCACAAAGCGATCCGTTTCGTTTACGCCGAGGAAAGGAACAGTGACAATGAACATGCTCTTGTCGCGCCGTACCATGTTACGTGGCATTGGTGCAAGTATTGCGCTGCCGTGGCTGGAAGCGATGGGACCGCTGGAGTCGTGGGTTCACGCCAACGATCGGACGCCGGCTGCTCCCAATCGGCTGCTGTGGCTCTACGTGCCAAACGGCATGGCGATGCCGAACTGGACGCCGCGGGAGGAGGGGCCGCTTCGCGACCTGCCGCCGATTCTCCAGGAGGTACGGGAATTCGCCGGCGACGTAAACATCCTCTCGGGCCTCAATTCACTTTCCGCAGAGCGAGGTGGCGGCGGAGACCATGCCCGCGCCATCGCGACCTATTTGACCGGTATCACTCCGCTGGACACCACGGGACCGAACTATCGGGCCGGGGTCAGTGCCGACCAGGTCGCTGCATCACGGATCGGAGATCAAACCCGTCTGGCCTCCCTGGAGGTCGGCACCGAAGAGAACACCGGCTTTTGCGATTTCGGCTACCACTGCGTCTACAAGGGAACCTTGGCGTGGCGCTCGCCGACCCAGCCCATGATCAAGGAAGTGAGGCCCCGGCTTGTGTTCGAACGCCTCTTTGAAGGCAACGACGCCAATCGCGCCGAGCGAGACGACTTGCGCCGCAGCATCCTCGACCATGTGCGTGAAGACTCGAGGGCTCTGGCCCGTCGCCTCGGCGCCGACGATCGCCGCCGCATGGATGACTACCTGACAGCAATCCGCGAAATCGAGCAACGGATCGAGCGAGCCGCGAATTTCCCGCGGCTGGAAAGACCGGAGTTGGCGATCGAACCGGGCATTCCCAGAGACTACCAGGAGCACTGCCGATTGATGTGCGATCTGATCGTCCTCGCGTTTCGCTCGGACATCACGCGCATCGGCACCTTCCTGCTGACGAACGAACTGAGCGACCGAGCGTTTCCGGAACATGGCATCCGCAGAGGGCACCATGGTATCACACACGAAGGTCCCCGTGCCTATGACGAACTCACCGTGGTCAACCGGTTCCACTTGAGACAACTCGCCTATCTTCTGGGCAGACTGAAATCCGTGCGGGAAGGCGCCGGCACGCTGCTCGACCACTGCCTGATCTGTTACGGCTCGGCCCTCAGCGATGGCAACGGACATTCGAAGCGCAACCTGCCGATCCTGCTGGCGGGCAACGCCGGCGGCACGGTCCGCACCGGTCGCCACATTCGTTACCCAGCCAACACGCCGCTCAACAACCTGTGGCTATCGATGCTCGAACGGGTCGATGTCCGCGTCCCGTTCCTGGGCGACAGCACGGGGGCGCTGCGAGGGTTGTAGGCGTAGTTCGTCGTAGCTGGAAGCCGCAGCCAAGGAGTGCATGTATCCATGAATCGAGTCACCAAGATTTTTGCCTCGGCGATCTTTGCGATCGCCCTCTCGCATTCGGCCGCGTTCGCCCAGGATGCGTCTGACGTGGCGAAGGTGATCGTGCCGTTCGTTGAGAAGCATTGCGTCCAGTGCCACGGCGAGAAGAAGCCCAAGGGCGATTTGTCGCTGCGCACTTTCAAGGACGACGACTCGATCCTCAAAGCGCACAAGACATGGTTGGCGGTCGTGGAAAAGGTCCGCTCCGGCGAGATGCCGCCCAAGGGCAAGCCGCGACCGTCGCCGCAGGAAATCGAGCAGTTCGAGAAGGGTGTGAAAGGCGTCTTCGAACGTTACGCACGCTCCGGGAAGCGTGATCCCGGTCGGGTGACGATGCGCCGGCTCAGCAAGTTCGAATATCAGACGACCATTCGCGACCTGCTCGGCGTTCGGATTCCATTGGCGGACGATTTCCCGGGCGATGTCGTCGCGCACGGCTTCGACAATCTCGGCGATGCGAACGCGCTTTCGCCGCACTATCTGGACCGGTACATGGCCGCCGCCGAGCTGCTCGTGCAGGCGGCCATCGTCATCGGCGAACCGCCGCCGCCACCCAGGCAAGGCCGTGCCGGCGTGCATGGCTTGCATCCGGGGCCCCCGAAGGGACGCAATCAACAGGGCCGACTCACCACCGACGCTGAGGGCAAACCGCTCAAACCGGCGGTGCCGAATTTTCCTGGCGACGGCTGGCGGCTGCATTGCGAGAAGACGCCGATCGAAGCCAACCTCCTCGACCTGCTCGATCCTGGTGAATACAAGTTCGTCGCACGCTTGCAGGGATACAAGGTCGGGAAAGAAGCTCCCAGGTTCGCTCTGCTGGTCAATGGCAAGGAGGTCTTTCAGGGCGTTTGCGGCGAGAAAACTGAGGAGCACGTCGTTCCCCTGCAATTGAAGCCGGGCAAGATGCGGATCGGCGTGGCGATGCTGAACGAGGACGCCGATCCGAAGGATCCACGAAACAAAAGCGGAGTCATCGTGCATGAGATCGCGCTGATCGGTCCCCTCATGCCGCCGATGCATGCCGAATTATTGGCGGCTCCGAAGGAGCTGGAAGGCGACGCCAAATCGCGGCACGTGATCGAGCGCTTTGCCAGTCGGGCCTTTCGCCGACCGGCCAGGAAGGCCGAAGTCGATCGCTTGATGAAGCTCGTCAAGATGGCGGAGCAGGTGCCGCAGTACAAGTTGACCGAAGCCAACATGAAGAAGCTGCGCGAGCTGAAAGTGCCAGGCGAGGTTTTGCAAGAACTTCAACGGGCCTTCAACCCATCGCCCAAGTCGAAATTCATGGAAGAAGACGCATTCGTCAATGCCATTCGGATCCGGCTGTCCGCCACACAGTGGAAAGAACATCAGAAGACCATTCTGACAAACGTCGAAACCCAGAAACGGCCGTGGGAGAGCGGCATCGCGCTGGCGATGCAGGCCGTGCTCAGTTCGCCCGATTTCCTATTCCGAGTTGAGGCGGATGTGCCCGGCGCCGGTGCTCAGCCGCTCGACGATTACGCCCTGGCTTCGCGGCTTTCGTATTTTTTGTGGAGTTCGATGCCCGACCAGGAATTGTTCGATCTCGCCGCCCAGAAGCAGCTTCACAAAAACCTTGCAGCGCAGGTCAAGCGAATGCTGGCCGATCCGAAGTCCGCGGCTCTCGTCGAAAACTTCGCCGCCCAGTGGCTGAAGCTTCGGTCGCTTTCCAAGTTTGAAGTCGATCCCAAGGCGTTTCCCGAATTCGAAGCGAAAATCTCACTCAACGCCACCGACAAATGGGCACCGCTGCGAAACGACATGCTCACCGAGACGAATCTGTTTTTGCAAGCCCTCATCCTGGAAGATCGTAGCGTCCTCGAATTGATCGACAGCGACTTCACGTTCCTCAACAATCGTCTGGCCCGACACTACAACATTCGCGACACGAAAGGGAACCCGTTCCGTGACCCGAGCGGCAAGGACATCAAGACCCCCGCGAATCCCGGCGAGCCGATTCCCGAGGACACATTCGTGAAGGTCCTGCTGAAAGGCACCGGTCGCGGCGGGCTGTTGACGCAGGCCAGCGTGCTGACGCTGACGTCGCTCCCTTCGCGAACCTCGCCGGTGGTGCGCGGGGCCTGGATTCTCGATCGCATCCTCGGCACGCCTCCGCCACCTCCGCCGCCCGACGTGCCCGCCCTGGACGAGAACAAGAAAATGGAGGCGGCGTCGCTGCGCCAACGATTGGAG
This sequence comes from Planctomycetota bacterium, assembly GCA_016872605.1. GTDB lineage: Bacteria > Planctomycetota > Planctomycetia > Gemmatales > Gemmataceae > SIAQ01. The sequence continues at coordinate 5,483 of VGZI01000180.1, read as the reverse complement.
CAGCATCGCGCCAACGCCTCGTGCGCTGCCTGCCATGCCCGCATCGATCCGCTTGGATTCGCCTTCGAGATTTTCGATGCGATCGGCCGATTTCGCGAGAAAGTGGGCAAAGAGCCGATCGACGTTTCGGCCGAACTCCCCGGCGGCAGGAAGTTCAAAGGGGCCGGGGAACTCAAGCTGATCTTGCTCGAACAGAAGAAACTGTTTGCCCGCAACATCGCCGAGAAAATGTTCATCTACGCCGTGGGCCGAACGACCGAATTCTACGATGTGCCCGTGCTCGACGACGTCGTCATGAGTCTGGAGAAGAACGATTACCGCTTTCACGCTCTGATTAGCGCGATTGCACAAAGTGATGCATTCCGAATGGTTCGGGGTACCGAGCCCAAAAAGGAGACGAAGAAATGAAACAGGTACTATCTCGCCGAACCGTGCTGAAGGGGCTCGGCGCCTCGCTGGCGCTACCGTGGCTTGAAGCCATGAGTCCGCATAGTGCCTGGGGGAGCGGCGAACAACGCCATCCCACGCGCATGGCGATGTTTTACGTTCCTCACGGCGTTCCCAGACGCGACTGGGCGATTGCCGAGGTTGGCCGGCTGCCGGATCGGTTGCCCCTCATCCTCGAGCCGCTCGCGAATTTGCGGAGCGAGTTCAGTGTGCTCTCGAACTTGCACAACAACGCCTGCCAGGCCCGCGACAACGAGGCTCACATTCGCCCGCAGTCGGCCTTTCTGACGGGAGTTTGTCCGCGGCAGACCATGGATTCGGACATTCGCCTGGGCGTGTCCGCCGATCAGATCGCTGCCGCCCGCATCGGCGACCGGACCCGCCTCCCCTCGCTGGAACTGCGAGCCGACGGCGATGGCACTCACGAGGGGCGCTACAGTCAGCGCTACATGAATATCTCCTGGAGAGATGCGACCACGCCGGTAATGTCCATGCAGGCGCCTCGCCAGGTGTTCGATCGCCTTTTCTCGACCGATCAGGGCGACCGCGTTCGCCGCGAAGAACGCAACAGCGTCCTCGATTTCGTCCGTGAGCAGGCCGCCGACTTGCAGACACGAATCGGCACGGCCGACCGCCGCAAGCTGGACGAATACTTCACCGCGATCCGCGACATCGAGACTCGCATCGCCCGAGCTTTGCGCTGGCAAACGCCCACGCCCAATCAGCCGGCTCCCGAAAACCGGATTCCTGCCGATTGGGAGCAACACGTTCGTCTGCTCGGCGATCTGATGGTGCTCGCCTTCCAGACCGACAGCACCCGCATCTGCACCCTCACGTTCACCAACGAACTCGACTCGTCGTCGAGGTACCGAGCGATCGGCATCACGGATGGCCACCACAACACGTCGCACTATGGCAACGATAACGCGCTGAAGGAGAAATACGGCCGCATTGCGCGATATCAGGCGGCCCAACTGGCCTACATTCTGCAAAAGCTGAAGGACATCCGGGAAGGCGAAGGGACGCTGCTCGATCACTGCATGATCGCCTACGGTTCCGGGATCAACGATGGCCAGGCCCACAGCTACTACGACGTTCCGCTCATCCTCGCGGGTCGCGGCAACGGCACCCTCAATCCCGGCCGGCACGTTCGTTACGAAAGCGAGCAACCCATTTGCAACCTCTGGCTCAGCATGCTCGAACGCATGGGAGCGCCGACGGAGCGGGTCGGCAACAGCACCGGAGTGCTGCGTGGCCTGTAGGTCAGGTTTTCCAACCTGACAACTGGGGATTGTCGATCCAGCATTCTAGCGGTAGAGAGCCTGACCTGGATGGGAGGACCGACTGCTTCTGGGACGAAGGAAGCAAGGCCCGGGTTTAGTGTGCGGGCCTTTTGTGCGGTCCGGGGACTGGCGACCAGTTCAAAGCCTGGCTCCTGACCCAGGACCTGGCGCCCGCGACAGTGGCCAAGCGGCTCTCCTTCGCCCGGACCTTCCTGCACGTCGCGCGCAAACACAAGTTGATCGAGGTAAATCCCTTCTGCGAGGTGAAGATCCCGACGGCCAACGTCGCCGCTCGCCAACGGTTCATCGACCGCGACATGGTTCAGAGGCTCCTCGACCACGCGACTCCAACCTGGCGGATGATCATCGCCCTGGCCCGTTTCGGAGGGCTACGCTGTCCATCCGAGGTGCTGTCGCTTGAATGGCGGCACATCGATTGGGAGCGCGGGCGGTTGACCGTCCCATCACCCAAGACCGATCGGTACGATGGCAAGGAAAGCCGCACGATCCCGCTCTTCCCCGAATTGCGGATGCATCTGGAAGAAGCCCTCGAATTGGCGGAGAAGGGCCAGACGCACGTCATTGGTGGCAACCACCTGGTCAAGGCGAGCCGAGCAACGGGATGGAAATCATGTAACCTGCGGACGTCGTTCGGCAAGCTGATAAAGCGGGCCGGACTCGAGCCGTGGCCGCGACTTTTTCACAACCTGCGTTCGAGCCGGGAGACCGAGCTGCTCGAACGGTTTCCGGTCCACGTCGTCGCGCTCTGGATGGGGCATGACGCAAAGGTGAGTCTGAAGCACTACGCACAGACGACCGACGAGCATTTCGAGCGAGCCGCGAGCGGCGCAGAATCCGGCTCACCAAACGCGCAAAATCAAGCGCAGCGGGTAGACGTGGGGAATCGCATGGAGGTTACCAAGGATAGCCCAAACGACAACGGGGTGGCGAGTTATGCCACCCCGTGCGGATTGCCGCAACTTCCTGCAGATACGGATAGCGGAGAGGGCGGGATTCGAACCCGCGGTGGAGTTTCCCCCACACAGCATTTCCAGTGCTGCACCTTCGGCCGCTCGGTCACCTCTCCGACCTAGGTTTTTATCACGTCTACTTGACTTTTCCTTTGTCTCCCATATGGTACTGACAACCAGTTTGACAACCCGATGCCGATACACCTAGTAGTATCGATCATATTCCGGTTGTCTGACAACCGCTGACAACCGAAAAAATGGCCACCCGCTGTAACGAGTGGCCGGTTGCCACGGCGAACACCGTTCAAGGAGAATACGCCATGACGAAAGACAATTCTACCGCGCCGGCCCGCACACGCAAACCCCGAAAACCAAAACTTCCCCCCGGCTTCCCATTGACGCTCCGCGCCGATGGCAGGTTCTGCAAGAAGGTCCGAAGGACGCTGCACTACTTCGGCAGATACGATCCTGAGAATCCCGCCGCATCGATCCAGACCGCGCTCGATCAATGGCTGAGCGACAAAGACGCGCTGCTTGCCGGACGAACGCCGCGCGGACGGCGAACGGAAGAAGAAGCACCGACGCTCCGCTATCTCTGCGACCTGTTCATGAAGGCCAAGCAAGCCAAACTCAATACCGGAAACCTGTCACGCTGGACGTTCCGCGAATACCACAACATTTGCGCCGAGATTCTGCGCCACTTCGGCAAGGACCGCCTCATTGACGACATTGCGACGAGCGACTTCGATGCGCTCGCCCTTGACTGGTCGAAACGCTGGTCACCCGTTCGACTCGGCTCCGAGATCAATCGCGCTCGCGTCGTGTTCAACTGGGTATTCAAGCGGCGACTGATTCCCGCGCCCATCGACTTCGGGGAAGTGTTCTGCCGACCATCGCGCAAAAGCCTGTTGCTACACAAGCATGAGCGCGGCCCGAAGATGTTCGAGGCGAGCGAACTGCGCCGCATGATCGACGCTGCAATGCAACCCGTGAAGGCAATGCTGTTGTTGGCGATCAACGGCGGACTTGGCAACAACGACGTTGGTGAACTGCGAAAGAAACATCTTGACCTTGATGCCGGATACCTCAACTACCCGCGCCCGAAAACAGGGATCATGCGCCGCATTCCACTATGGCCAGAAACGCTCGAATCGCTCCGCGAATGGTTCACGTTGCGCCCGACGCCCGCGAATCCTGATGACGCAGACCTTGTTTTCATCACGTCGCGCGACAGGCGAGGCTGGACTGCCGACATCAAAGCACGGCCCCTCACGAACGAAGTGCGCAAGCTGCTAGACCGGCTCAAGATAGGCGGACACCGCAACTATTACGCCATCCGCCACACGTTCGCCACGATCGGCGGCGAATCTTGCGACCAGGTTGCCGTGAATAGCCTGATGGGTCACAGCGACGGCACAGAAGGCGAAACCTACCGCGAAAAGCTGCCGTCCGATGCGCGTCTACAGAAAGTGGTCAACGTCGTCCGCGACTGGCTCTACGAGTTGACGCCCGCCAAGAACGACGGCCAGGACGCCGAAGCCGACAAGCGAACGCCGGCGAAAGAACAGGCGACGAGCAAAAGCGACCGGCCACGGCTGCGCATCGTCAGCGCCGACGACGACGAACAACCGTTGAGCGCGTAAAATACAGGCAACGGGAACGGCGGCCTAATTAACCGCCGAAGGCCCCGGCCACGCATCGCGAATGCTCCATTTCACGATGCTGGCCGAGGCCGGCCCGAACATATGGAGCACACGTCATGAAGACCATCATCTCCGCCACCGCACGTCACCATTGCATCGACGCCATTGAGCGCATGATTGTCGGACATGAGCGCGTGTGCGACGAGCTAGTCAAACACATCGAGACGTATGACGATCCGAAAGCGCCGAACCACTACGACAACGCGCTCCAGGCCGCCGGCGCGATCGGCGTCGCCACAAAGAAACTTTGTCGATATCATCCGGAAGCCGAGATGCTAACGATAACGAATCCGATGACTGTCGGCATCGCGTTCGACATCGCGGCGCAATGCGCGCGGGAACGGCCGAACAAGACGAACCAAAGAAAATGGCAGGCCGATTGCGTCGACGCAATCAAAAAGCACGTAGCCGACATCCTCGAGCGCCTAGCGAACCTAAAGCAATCGCTCTGCAAAACCGGCAAGTCGAATCCGCGCGACAAGTATTGTTATGAACGACTGAAAAAAGGGGACTCGCTCAAGGCAATCATGGAAGCAGTCAATGACCGCCCCACCTGGGAACCACTTTATACGTCGCAAGCCGTGTCGCAAGCGTCCCGACGATATGCCCAGAAGCACGGGAAACCGTGGCCCCTCCGTTAAACAAATACTTTCGTTGAATGACACATCGAACGCGCTCTGTTAGACTCGCATCATGAGCGCGAATGAAATCCTCGACAAGATCGACCGACTTGATACCCGCGAGCTGCGCGAACACCTTGACCGGCTTGAACGCGAGCGCAGTGCCATCATCGTGTTGCTGCGCGCCGCACATGCGCGCGACCGACGCAAGCGCGGCAAGAGACGCGCGCCCAGTAAGAAGGAGGCGTGCCATGTCTAAGTGTGCCAGTGCGCTACCCGACGTGACCTACTCCACCGCGCAAGTCGCCAAGCGCTACCGCGTCGGAATCCATAAGGTTCTCACGCTGATCGGACGCGGCGAGCTGGCCGCCGTGAACGTGTCACTCTCCGCGCGGCCGCAATGGCGCATAACCGCCGAAGCGCTCGCCGACTTCGAGCTGCGCCGAGCGGCGCAGCCGA
>VGZI01000179.1 GCA_016872605.1 Planctomycetota bacterium | reverse complement strand
GGCCCGGATGGCACATCAGTTCGACGATTTGGCCAGGAACAGCCGTCAACCAGTTGACAAAAAAGTCGGGGCTTTCGACCGCTGCCGGGTTGGTCAGCCCCGCCAACCAATCGTTGCCGGGGAACCCTTGGGCTTCCTGCAGGTTGCTTTGGCGTCGGCCATACCAGTTGAGCACGATCCGCTTGACGCGCGCACCCGACAACGTCATCACCGTCCACCACGGCTCGCGGACGCGGCGAACGTACGGCCTGACTGGCAGCGTCGCAAGCACGTCGAGCAGCACCTGACCGACCGGCGGAAACAGGGCCAGGTGCTGATGAAAGTTCACGAATCGCGGTGGATGGCCGACCAGTTCAGTGAACCGGTTGAGTTGCTTGGTTAGTTCGATGTGGATGTCCTTGGCGTCGAATCGGCCAAACATCCAACGTTTAAGGAAGTCGCCCAGAGGCCAGAACTTGCCGTCAGGCTGGACAAGCGTGGAGATCTGGCCGGGAGGGGCAAGCGGAGTGTCCAGGGTGAGATTGGGATGCCAGCCAAGTTCGAGCGTCGCCCCAGCCTGGCGCCAGGCGCGGATGGCGGCCTCACTGTCGGCCGTGTTGACAAGGAATGCCGAACCCGTGATGACGCGCTTGGCGGCGACTTCGAGAATTCCCGCTGTCGTCGCGGCGCCGATCCCGAAGTCGTCGGCGATGACCAAGAGCGTGCGCGGGTGTTCCGTTTGCATGAAGCCGCTGTCCCTGGCATGATTCTTAATTCGATGCGCCGACGATACCGAATCGTGGCGGCATTGTCCATACCGACCCCGGGTGCGCACTTGGGAATTTGCGTTGTCAATAATCGTGGGCTATCTTTGCAACAAGCAAACGAGATCGCCAGTATTAGTGGCGAGCTTGGGGCAAGTCGCGAGGGTCTTGCCTGGATCGCAACGCCTTTCGTCCTCGAAAGGGCATAACCGTCGAAAGACGGCGACGCAAAGCCATGGGCCTTCGCCTTCTGGGCCGGGCGTAAGTCTATGCGGCAAGTGAGAGCTTGTCGCCAACTTGCCTCCGTATGGAAAGGTCGCCAGGCTGCCGAAGGGATCGAGACCGGCGAATAGCCCGTCCGTCCCCGGATGTCGCGAGACATCCGTTCGATCCAGGGATTGCCGAGAGGCAGTTACCGCGCGGCTTGCCTTGCTTTTTGCCGCTTGCGGCTTCGCGCTCGCACGGCGCCGAGCGATACAATAGCCCCATGGGCTTCCGGATTGAAAACGCAGTCGTCCTATTCGGCCTCTTCGCACTGTCGATTCCGATCCTCATTCATTTTTTCAAACGCCGCGATCACGAAACCGTGCCATGGGGCGCGATGCAATTCCTGCCTGAGAACGTCGTTGCCGAGCGCAAGCGCTGGTTCGACGAACTGCTGCTCATGCTCTTGCGCATGCTGATGATTGGGTTGATCGTCATTGCTTTGGCAACGCCGATCTCCACCAGCGCCTGGCTCGCTCCGATTGGCGATCGCGCTTCGCGCGAGGTCGTCATCGTGTTGGACGGGTCGTTGAGCATGGGACTGCGATTGCCCGGCGAGGCGACGCCATGGACGTCGGCTCTGGCGTGGATCCGCAAGCGAATCGACGAGGCCCATGCCCGCGAGAACGTCACGATCCTTCTGGCCCGGCAGTCGCCGGTTTTCGTTTCTACCGCGGAGCTGGGAAACCGTCAACCGATTGGCCGCGCCGACATGCCCGGCGCTCTAAGCACTGCCTGGAAGCACCTCGAGCGTAGCAACGCGACCAACAAGGAGATCGTCGTTCTGACTGACGGGCAACTGCATGGCTGGGTCGATTCGGCAACGCTGGCCGCCATGGACGATCTTGGACGGCTGTGGCACGCCGAAGTGCAGCGCGTGAAGTCGGAAGGCATGGCGTTGCCGTCGCTGCGGATCGTGACCGTGGGGCCATCCGTGCCGAGCATGCTGCCGAATTATTCCCTGTCCCCGCTCGTCGCACAGCGTGGCTTTGTGAAGGTCGGCGACGAGATTCACGTCGAAAGCGAGTTGCGGCTGTCCGGCGTTGAAAAGGCCAAGCGTCCGCATGGGGCCATGATACTTGTCGACGGTCAAGAACATCAGCCGCTGTCGCTCTCGAAACGCGACACGCTCACAGCCGGCACCATGCCGTTACGGTTTTCGCTTCGTTTCGATCGCGAAGGGCAACACCTGATTTCGCTGGTCGTTGACGTCGACTCGGCCCACGATGTTTTGCCCGGCGACAACGCGCAGCATCTGGTCGTCGATGTCGTTAACGAATTGCCAGTACTGTTGGTTGACGGCGATACCGAAGTGACCGTGGACAGCAGCACGTATTTTCTTCAGAAGGCGCTGCGCTGCAAGGACGGTGTGCCAGCCAAGGCGTTGACGCCTATGATGCTCGAATCCAACGTCGGCAACGCCGATCGCCCGGCCGTGCTCGTGCTTGCGGATGTCCCCGATCTCGCTGCCGATTCGCTCGACGCCATCGAACGCTTTCTCGACGCCGGCGGCGGCGTGCTCGTTCTGCTCGGCGAACGCGTCGCTCAGGCAAAGACCTTCTACAACGAGCGCCTTCATCGCGACGGCAAGGGCTGGCTCCCCGCTCGCCTCGAAGATGTCGTGACCTCGAAGGACGACACGCAACCCGATCCACGCTCGTTTCAACATCCCGCGCTCGAACTGTTCCGCTCCACAGCCAACAGCATGAGCCAGGCCCATCTCAAGAAGTGGTGGCGCGTTTCGACCGATGCCCGGGACAGGGCATCGGTCATCGGTCGGCTCACAAACAGCGATCCATTCCTGGTGGAAAAGGCATACAAGCGCGGCCGAGTAATCGTCTGCACCGTCCCGCCGGATCGGCGCTTGGGTTCGCGGCTGCCGACCGTGGCCGAGTTCCCGGTGCTGGTGCATGAACTCACGAACTACCTGGCGGCACGTCGGCATTCAAGCAGCGTGCTCAGGCCGGGCGAACCCATCCGCGTGGCCGGCGTTGATTCGGCGATTCGCCAGGTCCGTTTGCGCACGCCGGAGTTTGACACGAAAACGATCGACGTTAACACGTGGCCTTGGCTGCACACCGACACGGGCGCGGTGGGCCCTTACCGGCTGCACATCGGCGACCGGAGTTGGTGGCATCTCGTTCCGAACGATCCCGAAGAGTCGAATCTCGCTCGCTGCACCGACAAAGACTGGCGACGCATCCGCACGCGCTTGCCTGTCGATTGGTACGGCGAAGCGCAAAGGGCCGACGGCGACGAGCCCGCCCACCGCGAGGAACTCTGGTGGCTCCTGCTCCTGGGCGTCGTCGGCCTGTTGTGCTCTGAAGTCTGGATGACGCGCCGCATGGCCATCGCACGCGGTGTGTGAATACGAAACACGAAGATATTCCGCCTGCCTATTTTCGTGGAACGTATTGGGTCGAACGGCCCGACGCGCCGTATAAATCCCTCGCTGGCTGCTATTTCCAACCCACCCTCTGCACGGAGTCCGCACGCATGAGAACTCTCCTCCTTCTGCTCGCTTTCTTCCTTCTGCCCGCGATTTCGAGCGCTCAAACGCCCGCGAAGTTCCGGGTTTATCTCGGCACCTACACCGGCAAGATGTCCAAGGGCATCTACCAGTGCGACCTCGATCTCAAGGACGGCAAGCTGTCCAACCTCGAACTCGCCGGTGAGATGAACTCGCCATCGTTCGTTGCCATCCATCCCAATCAGAAGTTCCTCTATGCCGTCGGCGAAGCGGGAGGCAAGAAAGCTGGCGTCGTCGCGTTTGCCATCGACGCCAAGACCGGCAGCCTAACACGGCTCAACGATGCGCCCAGCGGCGGCGCGGGGCCGTGCCACCTCGTCGTCGACGCCAGCGGCAAGACCGTTCTGGCCGCCAACTACGGCGGCGGCAGTTGCGTCTCCATTCCCATCGCCGCCGACGGCAAGCTGCTCGACGGCGGCTCATTCTTTCAGCACAAGGGCAAGAGCATTCTGCCCAATCAGAAAGGTCCGCATGGCCATTCCATCAACGTGGACAAAGGCAACAAGTTCGCCTTCTGCGCCGACCTCGGCCTCGACAAGATACTCATCTACAAACTCGACGCCGACAAGGGCACGATGACGCCTCACGGCGAGTTCGACACGCCTGCCGGCTCGGGCCCGCGCCACTTCGCATTCCACCCCAACGGCAAATGGGCCTACACTAACGGCGAAATGTCCATGACCCTCATCGCCATGGACTACGATGCCGCGAAGGGCGCACTCACCAAAAAGCAGATTATCTCGACGATCCCGGCTGGTGAAAAGAAGAAACAGTTCAGCACCGCCGAGGTCGTCGTTCACCCGTCCGGCAAGTTCGTCTACGTCTCCAACCGCGACGCCTACAACTCGATCGCCATCTTCTCCATCAATCAGAAGACCGGCGAACTCGCGGCCGTCGGTCACGAAACACGCGGCGTCAAGACGCCGCGCAACTTCGCCATCGAACCCACCGGGCAATACATGCTCGTCGCCAACCAGAGCGGCAACAACGTGATCTCCTTCCGCATCAACCAATCGACCGGCGAACTCACGCCGACCGGCAGCCGCGTCGAGGTCGGCGCCCCTGTCTGCGTGCGGTTCATGTCGATCGGCAAGTAACCGCGAAGCCCCGGGTTGAGCGCAGCGAAACCCGGGGATTTCCGCTGCACCTATCCCAGGGCTTCGCTGCGCTCAGCCCTGGGCTTCTTTGTGTACACCCATGTCCAAAAAACTCCGCTGGGGCATTCTCGGCGTCGCTAAGATCAACGACCGCTTGCTGCCGGCTTTCGCGAAGGCGGCCAACGCCGAGGTGGTCGGCATTGCCAGTCGATCGCTTGCGAAAGCTCAAGAAGCGGCCAAGGCTGCCGGCATCCCGAAGGCGTTCGGCAGTTACGAAGCGATGCTCGACGATGCCGCCATCGACGCCGTCTACAATCCGCTACCCAACACCCTGCACGACGAATGGACGCGCAAGGCCGCCGACCGAGGCAAGCACATCCTGTGCGAAAAGCCGTTGACGCCATCGGCCCGCGAGTGCGAGGCGCTCATTGCTTACTGCGATGCCAAGAAGGTGAAGCTGATGGACGGCTTTATGTGGCCGCACCATCCACGCACCCGAGCCATCCGCGAGTTCCTGGATTCCGGCAAGCTGGGCCGCGTCGAACGTGTGACCGGCACGTTCACGTTTCAACTTCCGATGGACCCGTCTAATATTCGACTACAAGCGAAGACCGCCGGCGGATCTCTGCTCGACGTCGGCTGTTATCCCGTCTATGGCATCCGCTGGGCGTTCAGCGAGGAGCCGGTAAAGGTCTGGGCCGCGGCGCGATACCAGTTCGACGTTGACATCGCTATGAGTGCGACGCTCTGGTTCGCCGACGGCCGCATCGCCAACTTCGATTGCGGCTTTGTGCATCCCTTGCGACAGTGGCTGGAGATCGTCTGCGAGAAGGGGACCCTCGGCGTGCCGGAGATGTGGGTGCCGCGCAAGTCGAACTACATGGTAACGTACAACGAGAGCGCCGAGTCAAGCGAAGTCAACGTCGAGGGCTTCAACCAGATACAGTGCATGATCGAGAACTTCGGCCGCTATGTGCTGGACAACAAACCGGTGTGGCCCCCGCCAACGGAAGCGATCAAGACGGCGAAAGTGATGGACGCTCTGTTGACATCGGCCCGCGAAAAGCGATGCGTGAAGGTGTGACGCGCATGTTCCGCGCGGAACATACCTGGCGAGTACCGTTTAGAAAATGTCAAGGTGGTTGCCACAAAAAACTAAGTACGGGATAATCGATCGCGCTACGCGGGCGCTAAACGAAGAGAATCATCCGCGCAGCCCCGCCGCCTGCATCAGCCGATCGGTGGCCGTGTACGCCTCGCGCACCCAGTCGGCGATCTTCGCGGGTTCCGGCGAGTATTCCAATTCGATCGACACGGCGCCGTCGATGCCGAGCGCCTTGATCTCGCGCAGGTACGGCTCGAAGTTCATGACGCCTCGGCCGGGAGGAAGATCGCCGTGCACTTTGCCGTCGCAGTCCGAGAGATGCACGTGAATCGCCTTGCCCTTAAGTCGTCGCAACTCTTCCGGCTTGACCTTCGCCAGCTCCAGGTGCGAAATGTCGATGTTGGCGCGGACCGCCGGATGATTGACTTCGTCGATGAAGCGGACCATGTTGTCGACGTTGTTGAGCAGCGACAACTTGAACGGCTCCAGTTCCAGGGCGACCTGTACGCCCAAGTCGGCAGCATACTTGCCGAGGTCGCGCAAGTTCTTGACGGCGATCTGCCATTGCTCTTTGGGCGGAATCACCTGCTGTTCCCAGATGTACTCGCCGAGCACCAGGAGGAGGTTCTTGGCTTCGAATTCGTAAACGAGATCGAGAAACGCCTTGCAGCGCGTCATGTGAAAGCGCTGGACGCTCGGGTTGAAGTCGACCAGGCCCACGGCGACGCAGGCCACACTGACGATGGGCAGCCCGACCTTGTCGCATTCGCGCTTGATGAGCTTACGTTCCTTGACGTCGATGTCGAGCGGGTCGGTGAAGATATCGATCGTGTCGAAACCGATCTCCTTGGTCATGCGGATGCCGTACGATGTTTCACGGCCGGCTTGGGCCCAGGCGGAATTGATGAGGCCGAGTTTCATGGGGAAGTTCCTCCGGCAAGTTCATATTGTACCGTCGTTGGTTATTGTTCTATGATTTCGAGAGACCCCCAGGACTCGCGCACGGCCTGGGGCTTGAGAACTAAATGCAAGAGTTCATTCAAAGCTGGGGCTACCTCGGCGTGTTTCTCGGCATCCTGGCGACCGGCTTGGGATTTCCCATGCCGGAGGAGCTTCCCATCGTCGTCGGCGGCGTGTTGGCCACGAATGACGAGGTGCGCGTCTGGATCATGCTGCCGGTCTGCATCGTCGGCGTGATCATCGGCGACAGCTTTCTGTACCTCATTGGCCGCTTCTGGGGAGCGAACCTGCTCGAGATGCAGTTCGTCCGCGATTATTTGCTGTCGCAGGAAAAGCTCGAGAGCATCACCGAGAACTTCAAGACGTACGGGATCCGGATTCTGCTGTTCGCGCGGCTAACGCCCGGGATCCGAGCGCCGATATTCCTGACGGCGGGGATTACCAAGCTGCCGCTCTCGCAGTTCATCCTGGCCGATGGGATTTACGCGATTCCGGGCGTGTCGTTGCTGTTCTTTCTGGGCTACTGGTTTACCGACAGCATTATCGACCTCGTGAACGACACAGCCATGGTGAAACCGATAATCGTCATCGTGGTTTTGGCATGCATTATTCTGTATTTCGCTTATCATTTTTGGCAGCAGCCCGTGGTGGAAGGGAGCCCGACGGAGATGCCGCCGATCGTCGGCGAGGTGACGGAGACGCTGGAGGAGGTGGCGGACAGCGTCGCGGACAAGGTGATGAGGCTATCGCATCCGGACCTGAAGGCGAAAGAAACGGAGGCCGTCAAGAAACCGGAACCGGCGTCGGCGAAAGCGCCGATGCCAGAGGATGTGTCGCGCAATGGCGAAGGGGCGCCAAAGATGGAAGATGCCAAGGCGAGTGAGCCGCCGCAGAATTGACGGGAGCCGAAGTGATGGCCGCCAATGATCTCGTCGTTGCCATGACCGGCGCCAGCGGTTCCGTATATGGTGTGCGGTTATTGGAGGTATTGATCCGTGCGGGCCGCACCGTCCACTTGATACTCAGCCCGGCGGCAGTGCAAGTGATCGCGCAAGAACTCGAGCGCAGCGTACGCATCGACACATTCGACCTCACAGATCTTCTGGGTACGCCGGCAAAGCAAGTGCGGCCCGGCCAGGTGCTGTTCCACGATCATCGCGACTTCATGGCTGGCATTGCGTCGGGATCATTCTTGACTGCGGGCATGGTGATTTGTCCGTGCAGTTCCGGGACGGCTGCAGCGATCGCGCATGGGTTGTCGCAGAATCTGATACATCGGGCGGCCGACGTTCATCTCAAGGAAAAACGCAAGCTGGTGCTGGTGCCACGCGAAGCTCCGATGTCGGTCGTCCAGTTGCGGAATCTGACGATCTGTGCGGAGGTGGGCGCCGTCGTCCTGCCGGCGTCGCCCGGATTCTACACAAAGCCAAATTCGCTCGACGACGCCATCGACTTCATCGTCGGCCGCATCTGCGATCAACTCGGTGTCGAACACAACCTGCTCCAGCGCTGGGGCGAAGACACACCGGAGGCGTGATCGCGCTCGCTCGGCGGTTTCGCGCACGACGCCTTGCGCAAGGTCATCCATGCCGCGACGCATTACCGAATTCGCTGTACTGCAAGCGCTCGTCCGCGAACGATCGCCGCGCATTGCCATGATCCTCGGCTCCGGGCTGGGCGACCTGGCCGATCGGCTCGACGAGGTCGTCGAGTTGCCGTTCGGCTCCATCGCGGGCCTGATGTCGCCGAGCGTGCCTGGGCATCGCGGCGTGCTCCTCTTGGGTAATTGGGCCGGAGTACCGGTCCTGGCGTTTGCGGGGCGGTTGCACTTCTACGAGGGGCATCCGTGGCGGACCGTCGTGCATCCGGTGCATGTCGCTCATCATCTCGAAGCGTCGGTCTTGATCACGACCAACGCGGCGGGTGGCATCCGCGACGATCTTGAGCCCGGCGATTTGATGGCGATTCGGGCTCATCTCGATTGCACGCGCGAGCGCTGGTGGCGCGAAGGCGCTCCGGGCGTGGTGTCAACGTTCCATTCGCCTCGCTTGCTTGAGATGGTTCAACTCCCAACCGGAGTTTATGCGCAACTGACAGGCCCGAGTTACGAAACGCCGGCTGAGATTCGCGCCTTGCGAGCGTGCGGCGCCGATGCCGTGGGCATGTCGACCGCGCGCGAGATTCAAGCCGGTTTCGGCCTGGGCATGGAGTGTGCCGCAATCTCCTGCATCACGAACAAAGCAGCCGGCATGGGTGGCGGTCCCATCTCGCATCAGGACGTGATCGACGCTGGCCGTCACCTGCGGAGCAAGCTCCTGGTTCACCTCGACTCGCTCATCCGCGCGATCGCTCGGGACGATGGGAGTATACGGCCTTAGGGTGCGTTACACGCACTTTCCGCTGCACGGCGCGTTCGAACGGTGCGTTTCAGGAACCCTACAGCCGAAGGGCGCACCCGTGACATGACTCGTTTCAACGCGATTTTCATTTTCGTGGCAATAAGATATGCATCGTGCAATGAACCGACTCGTGAGTTCGCATCATGGCATCGCCTGAAAATTCTCCGACGCCAGCCGAGCCGGCCCGATTGAGCTGGCCGGTTTTTCTGCTGGTGTGCCTGCTCCTTTTCGAGATGATCGTTCGCGGCACGTCGATCTTGTATCCCTGGCGAGATTGGGTCCGGGAGTTCGAGATGGACCGGATGCCTCGCGGACTGCCGACCCGCAAAGAGCTATCCGAATGTGCGAGCCGATCCCAGGCATGGGAGGAATTCGGGAAGTCGGCGGCTTCCTTGGGTCCGTACTGGAACCCTCTGCCGAACGAGAACACGCGCACCAAGCTGCGGTCCAATTTAGACTGGTTCCCCTATGGCGTGGCATGGACGGTGTCGCGGCTGCGCTGGTGTGAAAGCATTGCGCACATTAGCCAAGAATGGGCCATGTTCTCGCCCAGCGTCGGCGAGCAAACGGGATTGGCACGAGCCCGGCTGCGCTTTGAAGATGGCACGGAAAAAGTCGTCAACACGCATAGCGAACCGGACGATTTCACGAGTTTTCTGCGTCGGACGATGGGAAAGCGGCTCATCCCCGAACGCTTTCTGTTCTCCGATTCCGGCCTGCGATGGTGGGGCTGTCGGGGCTACTGCAATCTTCTTGAGCATCGGTTCCCGCGCAACGAGAATGGGTCGCGACTGCGCGCGATCATGATCTACGAGTTCATGGTGGAATTTGTTCCGCCAGGCGCCGATGCGGTGGAGCATCTTCGCGCCCAGATGCACAAGATGCGGCATGAGTCGTTGGTCAAGACGGTCCGCCCGCATTTTCTCTACCTGCTTGACGGGCGCCGATCCATATTCATCGATCGTGACGCCGCGGACGAACCGGCGGAATTGACCGCCATTCTCAAGTGATGGCAATGCCAAGAAACGCGAAAATGGACAACGCCACCTATTCCTCACCCTGGAACCGTTTCTGGAACGAGCCTCTGCGCGCCGAGCGCCTCGCCTTGATGCGGATTATTCTCGGCGTCTCCATGCTGGCCCAGCAGATGATCGAGATGCTTCCTTTTCTCGACGAGTACTATGGCCCGCATGGCATCGCGCCGGCTGGTCTGCTTGATCGCACGCAGCTCGATTACTGGTATTGGCCGATGCTGATCTTCAACTCGGACGATCCCGTAGTGGTCTATTCTTTTTTCGCGGCATGGATGGCGGTCACCCTGGCGTTCACGGTCGGCTTTTTCACGCGAACGATGAACGTCGCGCTCTGGTTTCTTACCGCGTGCTTCATGGTGCGCAACTGCATGCTGCTCGACGGCGGCGACGATACCATGCAAATCTGCATCTTCCTGCTGATGCTGTCCCCCAGCGGCGATGCGCTCTCGATCGACGCCTGGTGGCGACGACGACAAGGGCTGAGCGATGCACCGGTTTTCACCTCTGCGTGGCCGGTTCGGCTCATCCAAATCCAGCTTTGCGTTATTTATTGCACGACCGGACTCGTCAAACTTAAGGGAAATCTCAACGTCGACGAGGACGGGGTGTGGTCCGGGTTGTTCCAGGGAACATGGTGGGACGGCACGTCGATCCATTACGCGCTCAATTATATCATCATGAGCCGGTATTCCTACGGTAGCCTGCCCGTGCCGATCTGGATCACCGCGCCTGTGACGTATATTACCGTCTGGTGGGAGGCGCTGTTTCCGCTTTTGGTGCTGTCGCGGCACACGCGTCCTTGGACGCTCGCCTTCGGCATTTTGTTTCACATCGGCATCTTCTTGACGCTGGCGATCGGCTTTTTCAGCTTCTACATGATCGCGCTCTACGGCGTGTGGGTGCCTTGCGAGTGCTGGGAGCGCTGGTGCGGGGCAGTCGCGCCGGCCGACACGTCAAACCCGCCGGTCGCTGGCCCGGAATCGTAGCCCGACGCGCAAGTGAGGGATGGAGGGCCGCCCTCGCTTGCGCGTCGGGCTACGGAGACTTTTTCAAACGCCGCGCCGCGGCTTCGACTTTCGGGTCGCCCCATGGAACGCCGGCGCGGGCGGGAGGCGGCTTGGCGGCGCCTTCGAAAACTGGCAGACCTTGCGTTGGCGCATCCGTATGCAAGAGCACCCCGTTGCTGTCGACAGCGCGCAGACCGTCGCCGACCTTCACGGCCAGAACCGGCACGCGGAACCTTAGCTTGACTGCGACATGTTTCGGCGGCGTGACATCGACCGCATCGACCTGCGCCACCCAGCGGTGTTTCGCGAAGCCATCGCGCAGTTTCTTCGTCAAGCCTTCGTCGAGCACGTTGAGCTTTTCTGGGAGATGGGCGACGAACTGCACCTCTTCGAGAAAGTCCTGCTTGGTCATGCCGACGGGCGTTTCGCACTCGATCTCGCCGAACGTGATGTCATAGCGAGGATTGCCGCGAAGCTGGTCGAGCCCCCAGCGACCGGCCCAGATGACGCCGGCAAGAAACAGCCCGACAACGGACAAGAGCAGTAAGCTCTGCACAAGCCGGTTCTGGCTCGACGGACTTGGTTCGGCGGAGGGTTTCGGGGGCATCCATCACCACACGGAGATAGCCAGCTCGAGCTCAAGGTGGAAGCGATCCTGCACGCGCGTGCGAATAATATCGATGAGCCTAAGCACGTCGCGCGTCGTGGCGCCAGGCTCAGCGATGATGCAGTTGGCGTTGCGTTCGCTGACGACGGCTGCGCCGACCTTCGTGCCGACCAGCCCCGCTTGCTCGATCAACGTAGCCGCGGTCAATCCGGGCGGGTTTTTGAATATTCGGGCGGCCGACTGAAAGCTGAACGGCTGCGTCGCCTTGTACTGAATCCATGCCTTGTGGAGCCGCTTCACGACGGCGTCGCGTGATTCCGATTCGAGATCGAATTCGGCCGACAGGAGCACCGGGTCGTCGAGGATGGCGCCGCTCGAAGTGAAGCGCAGGTCATCGTGTTCCCGTTGGCGAAGGACGGCCTGGTTGTCGACCACCTCGACGCGGCGAACGAATTGGCCGATGTCCGACTTGCGATCGCCGGCGTTAAGGAGCAGGGCGCCGCCGATGGTGCCGGGCAAACCGACCAGCGATTCGAGTCCGGTGAGCCCGTGCTGGGCGGCGTGCGCGATTACCGACGAAAGCGTGGCGCCCGAGCCGGCCTTGAGAATGCGGCCCTCGACAACGATCTGCGTGAACGCTGGAGCGGCGAGGCGCAGGATGATGCCGGGCACGCCGCTGTCCTGAGCCAAGACATTCCCGCCACTGCCGAGGATGCGAAAGCCCAGCCGGTGTTCCATGCACCGCTTGACGACGGCGACCAACTCCTCAATCGAGCGGGGAAGAATCAGCACTTCCGCGGGACCGCCGATCTTGAGCTGCGTGTAGGGCGCAAGCGGGGCGTTCGATTGCACAATGTCGGCAAACGGCTTGAGCTCCGCGAGCAAGTTTGTCGAGGCCATGCGTGTCTCCTGACGCCGAATCTGGCGGCGATTGTGTGCCATCTATTATAGAAAGAGAGGAATCGCTCTTCGCCAGAGTCTCGTGCGCTGGCTCCCATGGATCGATGGATGTACGGTGCGTGTAACGCACCGCACCGCTCCGCTCGCCGGTGCGTTTCA
>VGZI01000178.1 GCA_016872605.1 Planctomycetota bacterium | reverse complement strand
ACGACCTGTTGCTTGTTAGTTTAGCAGGTGTACAGGCCTCTTCACAATCGAAAAGAAAAAAAAAGCGCAAGCGAGTTACATTAAGGCGTTGTAATGATGAACCCGTGCGTTTAGAATTGTTATGGTCCCCATGCACGAGCGTTGGACCAGCGATTGAACGGCATTGCGCCGGCATTTCTGGCTCCGCGCAACAACCAGCGAGGCCACCATGCGACGATCCATTCCCCTTTTTGGGATCCTCGGCCTGCTGACCATGTTTTTCTTGGCCAGCCTGGGAACAACCCAGCAAACGCCGTCTGGGCCCGACTTAGAGAATCCCATTGAAATTCAGCCCCGTAGTCAAATACACGAGGCGTTCGCTCAGCCTTTTGACGGCAAGCCCGAGCCAGGACCAATCGTTCCGAAAGAGCCGCCCGCACCGATTGCAGAGGAGCCGCCGGACCAACGACCGGAAGCGGAGAACGTCCAGTGGATACCGGGTTATTGGGCCTGGGATGCGCAAAAGCAGGATTTTGTGTGGATAAGCGGCGTGCATCGCGTGCCGCCCCAGGACCGCGTCTACGTGCCCGGCTACTGGCAGCGGTCCGACGACGGATGGCGTTGGGTCCAGGGCTTCTGGGCCGACGCTAAACAACAGGCAATCCCCTATACGCCTGAACCGCCGGCGCCATTGGACATCGGACCGTCGATGCCGGCGCCCGGCGACAATTCCATGTATGTCCCTGGCTCGTGGTTCTACCGCGACGATCGATTTGTGTGGCGTCCCGGTTACTACTCGCCCATCCAGATGGGACGTGTATGGATACCGCCACGTTTCTTGTGGACCCCAGGCGGTTACATCTTCGTCAATGGATACTGGGATTGCCCCTTTGAAGATCGAGGATTAGCGTATGCTTCGGTCTACTTCCGCCGCCCGCTCTGGCTTGATCCCGGTTGGCGGTATCGCCCGAGCCTGGTGATTAACCTGGGCGGCTTCTGGAACTCCGCATTTGTCCGCAACGGATCATTCTTCTACGGCAACTACTACGATCCGTTCTACTCCCGCCTGGGATACTCGCCGTGGTATGCAGGGCGTGGCCGCTATGATCCGATCTTCTCCTACTACGGTTGGCGAAACCACCGGAACAACCCAAACTGGATAGCCGGTGTGCAGCAAACGTTCGCGAGCCGATCGGCCGGACGCATCGCGCCGCCGACGGTGGCGGTAACTCCGCTGACGCAAGTGACCAGCACGCGGTTGGTCCCCGCGACCGCGACTCAACTGCAGACTCAGAAGCAGTTCGTGGCCGACACGCGGCAACGCGCGGTCAATCGTCAACAACTCGACACGGCCTGGGCGAACAAGGGAAGATCGCCTGGCAGCACCATCGATACGCGCATGCTCACGAACGTCGTTCCGCCCGGCGCGACCAGCCCATTGACGCCGTCACCCAAGGTGGTGTCGTCCGGCGGAGCCGTAACGAGCCCCCTGGCCCCAAAGACATCCAAGATTGACCCACGGCCCGATGGAGGACTACCGAAGAGTTCGCCCGGCACGGGACCGCGGGTGACGACAACGAACCCACCGCCGCGTGTGACGACAACGACGCCGGCGCCGAACGTTGTGCCAAGCAATCCGCCGCCGGTGGTCGCACCCAGCAATCCACCGCCGCGTGTGACAACGACAACGCCGGCGCCAAAGATCACCGCGCCGTCGGTGCCTCGTGTGACGACACCGACGCCGTCGGTGCCGAGGGCAACCTCGCCTTCACCGGCGCCAGCGCCGAAAATTACGTCGCCTCCTCCGGCTCCGGCGCCGCGGGTAACCTCGCCGCCACCGGCGCCAGCGCCGCGTGTGACAACGCTGGCGCCATCGGCGCCGAGGATAACGTCGCCGCCCCCGTCCGCGGCGCCGCGGGTAACTTCGCCGCCGCCGCGCGTATCGAGTCCCGCGCCTGCGCCACGCGTGTCCAGTCCCGCACCTGCGCCGCGCGTGACACCATCGGCGCCGCCGCGTCCGTAGAGTGCCCCCCCTGGCGGAAAACGTCGCTAGGACGCAAAGCGCAGCAAAAAGGCCTGGCGTTTTCTCCGGAAATGCCAGGCCTTTTCGTTGGCAAGTACAAACCGCCGCCCCATCTCAACTAGCCCGCACCACCACAAGCGTTGCGTTGTCGGTGGCGCCGCGCAGGTTGACGAGGTTCAGCAAGCGGCGGGCGGCGGTTTCGGCCGAGTTGGCGGCCTCGCGCGACAGCATCGTCTCGAGTTCCTTGTTCGAAATGTGGTTCGTCAAGCCGTCAGAGCAGACGAGGACCCAGTCGCCGCGCATTAACTTGGCGCTATAGAGCCCCGGCACGACGTCGGGTTGGCCGCCGATGGCTTGTTGCAGTTCGTTCTTGCGCGGATGGTCCTCGGCCTCGGCCGCGGTCAGTTGGCCGAGCTCGACGAGACGATTGACCAGCGTCTGATCGCGCGTCAGTTGCACCAGTCGGCCGCGATGCAGATGATAGACTCGGCTATCGCCCACATGCCCGGCGATGACGTTGCGCGAATCGATGTAGACGCATTCGGCGGTGCAGCCCATGCCACGCTTGCCTTTGCCCGGCGTGCGTGACGCGGTGTAGACTTCCTTATTGGCGTGCTTGAGCGCTTCCTTCAGGACATCCTGATACATCTTCGGATCGACCGTTTGCTTCGGCACCTCGCGTCCCGTGAGCCCGGCGAAAATCGGATGTTGCAAGAGGAACTTTCGCATTTCGTTGATCGTCATGGCGGCGGCAATCTCGCCAGCTTCGTATCCACCCATGCCGTCGCAGAGCAGGACCATGAGGTATTCGGTCAATTCGTCCTGGCGAGAATCAACTCCGTGCAATACCGTGAAGGCATCTTCATTGCCCGTGCGGACCATGCCGGTCGTAGTCCAGGCGGCGACATCGAGCCGGACGTCGTCGAACGCTTTACCCGCGACGCCGAGCGTGCGGATCAATTCGCTCATACCGGACGGATCGACTTTGAGCACTTCGTCCGTCGGAAAGCGCGTGTTCGGATCGCGCACGAACGTCTTGTTGATGAGCCGCAAGAACAGCGGGTGCACGTCGGGGTTTCGCTCGGTGATCTGCAGCGGTGTGTACTGGCGTTCGAAGTCTTTTTCTTCCAGCGGATGATGCAAGTATTCGAGCGAATAGAGCAAGGCGCCGAAACTATAGAGGTCGGAGCGCAGGTCGGCTGTGTTGGGGGAAACAACTAGCTCCGGCGCGGTGTAAAGCGTTGCCTTGATCGGGGCGCCGGGAGGCAGCGGGCAGGGCAAGACGTCGCCCATATCGGTGATGCGCGCCTGACCGCCCGAGGCGACGACGACATTGTCCGGTTGGAGCCCCTCGTAGATCGCGCCGGCCGCGTGCAGCGCCTGCAAGCCGGTTCCGAGTTGCTGCAGCCAGGCGTAGCGCGCCGACGAGTCGTTTTCCGGCTCATCCCAGGCGTCCCAGATACTCAGGCCGAGCGGCCATTCGAGCACCAGGTATTCGGTGTTGTTCTCGGTGAAATGCTCGACGATATTCGGAAACACCGGCGACTTCATCTTCTCCAACAGCGACTTTTCCCAGCCGATGCTCGGCCAAGGCTCCGTGGCATCGACCGCGACGGCGGTCGCCAGCGGAACGTCGTCGTCGAAACCGGGCATGATCTCATCTTCAATCACCGGAATCGCTTCAGCGACAGCGACAGCGACCTCAGGCAGCGGCGACGCCACGATAACGACTGGGTAGCCATTCGTCGTATCCGTCCCGCGATAACGCTTGACCCCCTGCCGGTCGGCCATCAGGTCGCCGATCTCGAAACGATTGCGCAACCGACTCGATGTGCTGACGGCCATGGTAGTTTCTCGGAGAGGGGAAGAAGCAACAACCGGCGCGGGCGTACCATTCGCAGGGAACATCCAGCCGCAATCGTGGCAAAAGGCGGCGCCGGCGCGACGCGGCGTGCCGCAAGCAGCACATGGCGGCGGCGCAGCGACTTCCACCACCGCAGGCTCTTCCACGACCGGTTCCGGCTCGGGCGGCGCCGACTCGGCTACCGCCACCTCGGCCTCCACAGCGACGGCCGCAGGCGCTTCCGGCGGAGCGGGAGGCGGTTCTTCCTTCACGGGCTCCGCCGCGGGGGGTTCCTCCGCCTCCGTCTGGGCGCCGAACAACCGCGCCAGCCAGCTCCCTCCCTTGCTCGATTTTTCGCTCATAGTCGTTTCCGAAGTCGATCGTGGGGCACGTTTTCAACGTGCCAATGTCGCGGGGGCCGGGCACGTTACAAACGTGCCCCACGGAAGCGCTCGCCAAAGGCGAGCGCTTAAACGTCACCGCAATCGATTGCCGCAGTAGATGCAGAATCGGCTGCCCATCCGGTTGTACTTGCCGCACATCACGCACGGCGCCGTCGGATCGGTCAACGCCTCGGCGCATTTCGAACAGAACGGCGTCCGCACTTTATTCATCGTCTTGCACTTGGCACACGGGAACTCTTTCGTCACGCGACCGGCGGCAAGGTCTGCCTTGATCTCTTTGGCCGAGAAATAGCGGTCATTGACGTCCTCCGACAAGTTGACGCGAATCAACTCGAAGAACCAGCGATGCGCTTGCGGGATCGGGCATTGCGGATCGGCGAGCTGATTCTCGATCTCCTTGGCCGTGTAGAAGCCTTCCGGCGCCTTGCCGGTCACCAGGTGATACAAAGTGGCGGCGAGGGCGAACAGGTCGCTGCGTGCTTCCGGCTTGCCGACGATTTGCTCCGGCGGCGCATAGCCTTCGGTATAGACGCGCGTCTTGCCCGCGGCGCGTTCCTTGGCGGTTCGTCCCAAATCGCGCGCGGTGCCGAAGTCGATCATCTTGATCGACTTTTGGTCGTCCAACAACATGATGTTATCGGGCTTCAGGTCGCGATGAATCAGCGGGGGCGACTGCGAATGCATAGTCTGCAGCACATCGCAAATCGCCTTGCCCCATTCCACAACCAACGGCACCGGGAACGGCTTGTTGTTGTTCGCCTCCATGATGTCGAGCAGGTCCTTGCCCTTGATAAACTCCATCACCAGGTGGGCCGTCTGACCTTGATGAATGAAGTCATAAACGCGCGGCACGATCGGAACGTTGGAAAGCGCTTTGAGAATCTCGGCTTCACGGCGGAAGAAGTTGAGGCGGATGGCAAATTCCTGCGGATCGTTGCCGATCATGTCCTTGATGGCGACGTCGCGATTGCCTTCTTTGGTGTCGACGCCGCGATAGACTGCGCCGAAGCCGCCCATCTTGAGGAGCTTTTCGAGGCGATACCGGCCATGCAGAAGCGTACCGCCGGCGATGGGGAGCGGATTGCCGCAGCGGGCGCAGTTGCGTTCTCCCGGCGGATTGGCAACGCCGCACTGAGGATTGGCGCATAGGTTGGGTGGGCCTTCGGGTTCGGCGGGACCGGTGTCGGCTTGTAGCATGAAGCCGCAGTCCATGCAGGCGACGGCGCCTTCGTTGAGCGGAGAATTGCAGGCGGGACAGTTCTTCGGCGTCGGCGCCTTGGGGCCGTTCGAACCGCTCTGCGACGGCGAACTCGGAGGCTTAGGCGCCGGCGCGGCCGCGGGCACCACAAACGGGTGCTTGCATATCGGACACGACACCTTCTTGCCGGCCACGTTGTCCGGCAATTGCATCGCGCGGCCACAGGCGGCATTCGGGCACTTAATAATGACAGGCATAGTTTTGGATTCATCTGCCGCTTGCGGCTTCGCGCTCGCGCGGCGTGAGCGCAAAGCCGCAAGCGGCGGTTAATCAATCCTTCCGTTTCACACGTTCATTGAACACCAGGAGGCTCTTGCCGACGCGGATCACGTCTCCGGCTTTCAACGGCGTCTTGCCTTCGACTTTCTTGTCGTTGACGTACGTGCCGCCTGGGGTTCCTAAATCTTCGATCCAATAGCGCCCGCCGTCAAGGATAATATTGGCGTGCGTCTTTTCAACTTCCATGTCGCCGTAGAGACCGATGTCGGATCCCTCGGCTCGTCCGATCGTGGTCTTGTCCTTTTGGATGAGCATTTCGCGACCGGGGCGGAAGCCGGCTTCGACCTTGATCCAGGCTTCCGTCAGCATAACCTGGGCCAGGCCGACGAGCAACCCGATACAGGCGCCGATGGCGACGAAGCCTATGCCGGTCGGGCTCCACAAGGCATTGTGATCCCGACCTTCGAACAGGACGTTGCCGATCTTGAGCAGCACGAGCGCGATGATTCCGCCGAGCAACCCGCCGATCGTGCCGCCGACAACGCACTTGATGAACTTGTTAAGCGATCCCGACACGTCTTTCTGCGAAACCAGGCTCATGAATACCTGAAAGAAGCTAATCGACGTTCCGACGAGAAAACCGACGATGATCCAGCTCAAAAGGAACACGGAGTCCCATTGCGTCCAGTGATAGATGGCGCCGCCGATGAATCCGCCGAGCAGTCCGCCGAAGATGCCGACCAGGGTGGCGACGAAAACACGCACGATCACCGTCCCGAGCTGCTGTAGAGTCACGTTGAACACAGCGTCGAGATAGGAGAGCGCCAGCGCCACCGACAAGCCGAGGAACAATGCCACAATGCTGCTGTGCTGAATGACTGGAAAGATCTTGTCGTTTCCCGTCGGAATCGTTTGTGCGAGCAGGCGGCCTAGTAACCAGCCGAAAAACCCCGCCCACGCCCCGCCAACGGTGCAGTACCAAACGAAGAACCGAAACGACATGAACCTCTCCCCGAGCCTACCAGCAGGGTATCGTCATCCTATTAAGAAACGGCGCTCGCGCCGCCACGTCCAGCGAATTCGCGAAAATCCAACCGCCTCGTTAGCCGGACGCGCATGCGACGAACCGTTGGAGAACACGTCGCTGGCATGTCCGGCTAACAAAATGCGCTCCCAATTCCGTACGCGGCTGTATACTAGGGGGTAGCCTACCTTCCCTCCTTTTCCGCAGGAGCTTCAGGCCATGCGCCGCATCTGTCTGCTTCTTGTCGCCTCGCTCGGCGTGGTTCTTTTCGGAACCCCCGCGTGCGCTCAGGAAAAAGAAAAACTCAAAACCGAAGGCTTCGGCAGCGTGGTCGGCAAGGTCACGTTTGTCGGCGAGCTTCCCAAAATCATCGATCTCAAAGCCAAGATGATGCTGCACCAGGACAAAGCGTGCTGCCTGGCGGGAAAACCCGGTGAGATGGTCGACCAGACGTGGATCATCGACCCAAAGACTAAAGCCGTCGAGAACGTTGCGATCTGGATATCGCCGCCCAAAGACACCTACCTGGCGATTCATCCGAAGTACAAGAAACGCAAGGAGATGATCGTCGTCGACCAGCCGAACTGCGCCTTT
This sequence comes from Planctomycetota bacterium, assembly GCA_016872605.1. Taxonomy (GTDB): domain Bacteria; phylum Planctomycetota; class Planctomycetia; order Gemmatales; family Gemmataceae; genus SIAQ01. The sequence continues at coordinate 5,493 of VGZI01000178.1, read as the reverse complement.
GTGCCCCGCGTTTCGGCTTTCAATCCGGTTTTTTTCGACGGCAAGGAGTATGTCGCGACCGGCCAGCAGTTGCACATCAAGAACAGCGCCACGGTGAGCCACAACGTGCGCGTGATCGGGCATCCGTTGTTCAACGAAGGCTTCAACAAGACGCTGCAGGCAAAGACGACGCTCGATTGCATGAACGATCTTGAAGAAAAGCAGAAGCTGAAGCCCCAGGTGCTGCCGATCTCGCTGCAATGCGATCTGCATCCGTGGATGGCGGGCAAGCTGTTCGTCTTCGATCATCCGCACTACGCGATTACGAACGCGGACGGGAAGTTCGAAATCAGCGCAATACCCGCCGGCGCTCAGGTTAGTATCGTAGCCTGGCATGAAGGCCTGGGCTGGGCGCTCAAAGGAGGCAAAGCCGGCGCCCCTATCACGATCAAGAACGGCGAAACGACCACGTTCAACATCGAACTCACGCTGCCATGACTTTGGAGTGCGGCGGCTCGACGTCGCTTTCTTTCTTTTGAAGCACGGCAATTCCTGACGGAAAAAGAAAAAAAAGAAAGCGGCGTCGAGCCGCCGCACTCCAAAGGAGCAATTTCCATGCGCCGCATGATGATTGTGTTGATCGCCATCGTTGTCTGCACGCTGCAAACTTTCGGACAGGAAAAGACCACCCTGAAGACGGACGGCTGGGCGCCGCTGTCGGGCCGGGTCACGCTGGAGGGCGACGTTCCCGCGGCCGTGCCTCTGGCGCCGGCGATCATGGCGCTGAACAATCCAGTGGATCGCGCCTGTTGCAACGCGGCGCCGGCGAAGCAGAAGATCAAGCCGAATTGGGTCGTCGATCCCAAAACCAAGGGCGTCGCCAACGTCGCGGTGTGGATTCTGCCGCCGGCCGGGACGGTGTTCCCCGTTCATCCGCTCGACAAGAAGCGCAGAGATACGGTGACGATCGATCAGCCGTTCTGCGCCTTTGTTCCTCACATGGTCGCGCACTATCCCTCGTATCATGACGGCAAGGAACTCGTGTCCACCGGGCAGAAATTCCTCGTGAAAAACAGCTCCATCGTTACACATAACGTGAGAGCGACGACGCAGGTCAAGTTCAACGATCCCTTCAATATCAACATGATCAGCAAGACCGATCGCGAGTTCACCTTCAAGCCGCAACCGCTGCCGATCACGCTCGAATGCGACTTGCATCGCTTCATGAACGCCTACGTTTTCGTGTTCGATCACCCGTACTTCGCGATTACGCAGGAAGACGGTACGTTCACGATCCCGCGCGTGCCGTACGGCGCCGCGGTATCGGTGATGGCCTGGCACGAGGAGCCCGGCTACGTGCTCACGCCGAACGGCATGAAGATGGTGTTCAAGGAAGGGAAGAACGAGTTCAATTTTTCGATCAAGGCGAAGTGAAGCGGGTCTTAACCCTCGTCTAGCGCCCGCGTGGCGCCATGCGTGCGCTAAACGAAATCAAGAAATCACTTGCCGGTTTCATTCCAATAGATGCGCACGTTCTTGGTTTGTCGGCCGACGGCGACGATGTCGATTTTGCCGTCGCCATTGAGATCGACAGCCGTCAAATCCTCGACGGCAACGCCGCCGTTGTCGATGATTTGGCGCTGCCATTTAGTCGCGGTGGCGTCGGTCGCCTTGTAGACGCGCACGCCGCGGCGCTGGGTAAATGTGTCCCCTTTGGCGGGCTCATCGCGGACGCCGATGACTATCTCGTCGTTGCCATCGCCGTCGAGGTCGGCGCAGGCGATGGCGTGGCCCCAGCGGAGCTGGTCGTCGATGACGTGACGTTTCCATTCCACGTCGAACCGATACCTACCGTCCTCGCCCTTGATTTTTTCACTTGAGGGAGCCGTGTAGACGACGACTTGATTGCCGTGCCAGGGTTCGATGGTGACGATGAACTTGGCGCCGCTCTTGAGCCTCCCCAGTTTGATTTCGCTTGCGCCGCGGCTGCCATTAGGATTGATCTGATTACCGGCATGAAGGTGCTCGCGTTTCCACTTGTCTGCTTGCTTGTGCAGGAGGCTAACCCCCTCATAACTGGCTATGAGAATGTTCTCGTGCCGGACGCCGGGCATCGGCACCGGATGAAAGTTGTGCGACACGTGCAACTCCTCGTTGAGCACGTCCGGAACCCAGCGATCGTTGACCGGATCCTTCGGGATGCGATACGCCGTCACGCGAAGGGGCAGCCCGTCGATCCAGTTCTTGTCCTTGGTGGCGCCGCGGCCCATGAGCGGCACGGAGATGAGCGCCTTTTTTCCGTTGCCGTCGATGTCGGCGAAGCGGATGCGATGAACCGTCGGCTCGGTGTCGATGGGATAAACGGACCACGGCTCGTCGAGCGTTTTGCCTCGCTTGAGCCACTGGAGCGTGCCGCCCGACTTGGTGTTGAACGGTTTCCATTCGGCGCCGAGGGCGAAGTCGATTTTGCCGTCGCCGTCGATGTCGTAGGCGTCGATGCAAACGTTGTCGGGTTTGGTCATGCCGGAGATGATGGTGTGTACTTTCCAGGTCGGATTCTCCAGCCAGATGACGCGTGCTGAATCGACGATGACGATGTCCTTCTTCCCGTCGCCGTTGACATCGACGCAAACGACGGCATATCCGACTGTGAGCTTCTCTGGCAATTCGACGGTGCGAAAACGGACGAACTTGCCGTCGACGGTTTGTCCGAGCGCGACGTTGCTCCAGACAAAGGCAGAGATCAAGAAGAGAAGACGGGTACCCATGACGCGCTCCTCAAGGGAAATGGATGTTGGTGAGCCGCTCGCCTCCGGCGAGCGCGAACCCGTTCGCCAAACGGTCTACCGCTTGCCTTCCTCGCCAAGCATGCGTTCGAGCGACATGATGGCCTCGCGGATATTGTCGAGGTGCGGGTTGATGCGGTTGGCACGGCGAAAGATGCGCAGCGCCAGGCGCCAGTTGTCTTGCTTCATGTAGCACTGCCCCATCCCGCAAGCAGCGGCGTAGTGATACGGATTGAGGCGAAGGGCCTTCTCGCAGTCGGCGATGGATCGACCATATTCGCCACGCTGAAAATAAAAGATCGCTCGTTGATTGTACGCTTCGGCAAAGCGCGGCGACTTGCGAATGAGCGCGTCGAAGCCGGCCTTGATCGCATCGGAATCGCTTTCGTCGCCCACGAGCCTGATTAAACGCTGGAGCTCCCGATTATTTTCGTCCGTGTCGGCACGCTGCCAGATTGCCCAGAGCGCATCGACAGCAAATTGCCGAACGAGCGGATCCTCGTCGCGCAGCGCCTTGGCGACGCTGGCGTTCACGCGAATCGACCCGAGCATCCCGAGCGCCAAAACAGCCGCCTGACGCACCTGGGGCTCCGCGCAGGGGAGCAGGTGTTCCAAGGTTGCTTCGTTGTAGCGTGCTTCCACCGACCGTTTGAACTTCATCAGGGCTTTGCGAAACTGTTCTTCCGAGTCGGCGGGCGTATCGTCAGGAATAAGTTCGGGCAGTAACTGATAATATTGCAGGATGAGCGGTTGCACCACAGCGACACCTTCTGCAAAGAATTATTGTTGGCAATGAATCCAAGGTGCTCCGTCACCGACTCGCTTGTTGTAGAAATGCGCGCGTGCGATTCAACCCCTGCCTTCTTCGTTTAGCGCTCGCAGGGCGCCGCGTGAACGCTAAACGAAAAAGGACAGCGTCACTTGGCGTGAATATCCCAGTGGAAGTGTTCGTGCCGGCCCATCACGCGAAGCGTCCAGGTGTCTCCGAACGGATTGTGTGCCGTCAGCATGACGCTCGGCTTGCGGGCCAGGTGAGCGGGAATCGCGAACATCTGGTATTCGAGCCGTCCGACGACGCCAAGCGATTCCCCATCCATGTGAACGTGGAGGGGATGGTGTGTCTGGTTGTGGACGCTCAGCGTGTAGATGCCGGCTGCCGGGGCAGCCAGCGGTTCCGACGCCGCTCGCGCAACAAACAACACCATCAGCGCCGCGGCTCCCAAGGCGATCACGTACTTGAATGAAACGCTCATGGCAACCTCCCTTCGACACAACTTTCTGGTGAGTTTTCATTTCGATTCGATTGAAATTGCCAGCTGAGAAAAAGGTTGCAAACGGGATACCGCGCCGGCACTGGGCAAGATTGCGGCGCAACCAGTTAGGACGAATCGAGATAGAGATTTGTGTAAAGGTTACCTTGGGAGGCCACAGGTGGTTGCTATCGCACAGCGCGCGCCAGAGCGGCACATGCGGCGGCCTGCGTCTTTGCCTGCGGAATCGATCAGCGTTTCTCGACGACGATCATGCGGAACGCGAGGTTGTCGGGCGCGTTGATGTTTTCCACGCTGTACTTCCACTTTCCTTTTTCGGCTTCGGTCACTTCGAGCGTGGTGGTGCCTTCACAGACGTGGGAGAAGATTTTGCCGCTGGGCGATTCGATCGTGAAGCGCAGCTTGTAGCGCTCGCCGCGATAGCCGAGCGCGAATCGCAGGGTGCAGACTCGGGGGTTGTCGTAGATTCTCGGTTCGTCTTTTTTCGCTTGGGTGCTGAGGAGGTTTGAGCCGCGAGACTCGAAGCCCTCTTTAGCGCTGGACGCATTCAACTCGGCTTCGATGCTCTCGGTGACGAGGCTGAAGACGAGGTATTGCAGAAGTTTTACTTCCAGATCGCTATTCTGCGATTCGTTGTGGAACGAAGTGAAGATAACCTTGCCGTTGTTGTTGCCGAACGGAAATCGGACCATGAGCGGCGCGGTGCGCATCTCGCCTCGAACGGGGCGGTAGGCGCCTTTCATGAGGACTTCGACGCCAGGCCCGCTGAAAGCTGCGGTTCTCCATTGGTCGAGATTGAAGTCCAGGCGAATGGAGTTCTCCTTGAGGGCTTCTCGCAATGCAGGATCAACGATGTCGGCGTTGACCTTTTGGGCAACTCCCGCATCCGCCGTTTGTTTGTTGACCAGCTCCGGAAATGCCTTGGCGATGGCGGTATAACGCCAATCGGAGGCGTACAGGATGCCGCCGCCCTCGACGTATTTCTGTATCGGATCGCGTAGGAGGTCATCGTGGTTCGGCTGGTTGCAGGTGAGGAACACAACGTCATACTCTTTGAGCTTGTTAGTTTCATGGAGCTTGACAACGTCCAAAACGTCAAGGTCGTCGAAGGGATAACCTTCTCCGAGCTTTCGGAGCAGCTTGCCCATGTCGTCCCACTTTTCTCGGCGCTGCGTCAACTGATTCATGCCTTCATGAGTCTTCACGACGGCCAGCTTAAGCTTCTTGGTTTGGGTAGACGCGGGGCGGACTTCGACGTTCGTGAGCGTGTTTGCGCGCGTGCCCGAGGTCAGCCAATCGACGGCAAAGACGATCAACAGCGCGAAGAACAAGCCGACGGCGGCGGCAGCGTCGATCAGGTATTTCAATGGTTCGGAGGCCTGGTTCAATCCCAGGTAACGAATCCTGGTCGGTGATAGGGCCGTTTGGCATTTTCTGAATTGTCTGTTTCCCCCAGA
>VGZI01000177.1 GCA_016872605.1 Planctomycetota bacterium | reverse complement strand
ATCGAAGCAGCGCCGGCGTCGAAGGGCTTGGAGATGATCGCTGACTTCGAAACGCGTGTCGACGAGAGCCGAATCGATAGCCCGGGCTTTGCCTCCCTGCTGCCTGGCGATATCGTGCTCGGTTCCGTGGCGAATCGCCCCATCGCGCGCGTCGTCGAGCAGGCGGGAGTCGAACGCGATCGCGCCTGGGATGGCCTGCTGCTCTCGTCCGGCACGCAGAACGAATCGGGAGGACTCGGCGGCGCCGTCAGGGCAGGCCGAACGCTGCGCACGCCGGAGTTCACGATCAAGCACGGTCGAGCGTTCGCCCTGGTCAAAGGCGCGGGGATGATTTACGCCGGCGTCGGCCAGCACATCATGCTCGCGGGGCCTCTGCACGGCGGCTTGATTCAACGCTTCAACACTGGCGACAAATATCAGTGGGTGGCGATTCAGTTGCAAGCGTACGTCGGCCAGCGAGCGCATCTGGAATTCACGCCCAACGACGGAGCAGACTTTGCGCTCGTCAAGGTTGTGCAGAGCGCCGAACCGCCGGCGCCGTATCGCGCGTTCCCGCAAGCCCAGTTGCGCTCGACGTTGATCAACGCCAACAGCGCCTATCGAACCGCGCTCTTGACGCGCAACATGCATCTCGGCCTGGTCAACGTGATGAAGAAAGACCTCTTCTTTCAACCGCCAAGCAAAGCCGGCTTCGCGCCCCTGGCCAACTGGTTGATGCGCAACCTCGATCTCTTTATTCCCCCGGGAAGCGAGGCGGAAAAGCGCATCGCGCAAGCCGCCACGCCGATCCTCGACGCTCAGAGAAAGCTCGTCAGTGAAATCCGCCGAGACTCGCGTCTCACGCCCGCCATGCAAGATGGCAGCGGGACCGACGAGCACGTGTTCGTGCGCGGCAATCCGAAGATGCTCGGCCCGGTCGTAGCGCGCCGCTTTCTCGAAGCGTTCGCTGGCGCCGATCCGCTCAAGGTGAATGCCGGCAGCGGGCGGCTCGAACTCGCCACGCAAATGACCGACCCGTCGATCACGCCGCTGATCACGCGCGTCTACGTCAATCGCGTTTGGCATCATCTGTTTGGCCGAGGCATCGTCGGCTCGGTCGACAACTTCGGCGTCCTGGGCGAGGCGCCGACACATCCGGAACTGCTCGACTATTTGGCGCACGCTTTTGCCTCCCCTCTCGCTTCGGGAGAGGGGCCGGAGGTGAGGGGCTTCGCCTGGTCCACGAAAAAACTCATTCGCGCCCTCGTTTTAACGAAGGCCTACCAGCTGTCGTCGCAACCCGACGCCAAGGCCGACGAAGCCGATCCGCAGAATCTGCTGTTGCACCGCATGCGCCTGCGTCGGCTCGAAGGTGAAGCGATCCGCGATGCGATGCTGCGCATCTCCGGCCGACTGAACGCTGCGATGGGTGGGCCGTCCGTTCCCGTATTTTTGACGCCGTTTCAAGAAGGCCGAGGCAAACCGGCCAGCGGTCCGCTCGATGGCGACGGCCGGCGTAGCGTCTACTTATCCGTGCGTCGCAACTTCCTGTCGTCATTCCTGTTGGCCTTTGACACGCCGGCGCCGTTCTCGACGGTCGGCCGGCGCACGTCGTCCAACGTGCCCGCCCAGGCGCTGATTCTCATGAACGACCCGTTCGTACACCAACAGGCCGACGTCTGGGCTAAGCGCGTGCTGGCGGCAAAAACATCGCCCGAGGACCGCGTGCGCGGCATGTACCTGGACGCCTTCAGCCGGCCACCGACCGATGCGGAACTGCGAGCATGCGTAGGCTACCTCGGCGCCGCCGCGGACCAACGCCGCTGGGCCGATCTGTGTCATGTGTTATTCAACACGAAGGAATTTTATTTCTTGAACTGAGGTCGTCATCAAGCCCAGGGGTGAGGTACGCCGAAGCCTGGGCTCGCGTGTCATCCGTACCGGCTTGAGGCCTCGCCTTTTTCTTGGTATGCTCAACGGTAGATTGTGAGGTCACCATGGCTCAGAAAAAATCTGCCACGGGCAGCGCAGTGGCATCCAAGCCTGCCGTGACGGGTAATGCGAAAAAACCCCGCAGCAATGCGAAGCTCCAGGGGCAGCGCGGTCCTTCAGTCGGCAAGTTGCGAGACCTCGCCAAGACCCACAAACCTCCCCAGCGTTGGCATGACGAGGACTTCAGCGGAATTTCGTGAGATCCCAGGGGGAGTGCCGCGTGCCGAAGCCGGAGTAAGGCCGGATCATTTGGGCGACTATTCCTGGCTCGCAGGGCAGAAATATCAAGCGCCGTCCGGCGGTGATTGTGAGTCGAACGGATGATATTGAGTCTCACGGTGCTATCATCCGCGTCGCCATCACCAGCGCGATCCCCGATACGTTGCCCGACGAACGGGTACTGCTGCCCTACAAACCAACCGGTAACGCGCGAACTGGATTGAAGAAGCGATCTGCCGCGATGTGCTCATGGCTCTTCGAGATCACGGAAGAAGAGATCGACGGGTGCATCGGGGTGATTCCGCAATCACGGCTACAAGTGATCCTTGATCGGATCGAGAACCACAAAAAGAAATAGACGGTTTATGCACCACTGCAATCGCTTTCGCCCGGTTCCACTGTCACGCCGCGAGATGTTGGCGGCCTGCGCGGGAGGTTTCGGCGCCGTCGCGCTGACGGCGCTCTCCGCGACCGCCACGCCGCAAGCGCAAGGCACCCATCATCCGTCGCCCGTGCGCAACGTCATCTTCCTTTACATGGACGGCGGCGTCAGCCAGGTCGACTCGTTCGATCACAAGCCGATGCTCGAGCGCTTTCATGGCCGCGATCCGCACACGGTGTTCACGGTCGAGCCGACACAGTTCAATAACGTCGGCCGGGTCATGATGTCACCGTGGCGTTTTCGTCAATACGGGCAGTGCGGGCGCTCGATCAGCGATCTCTTTCCGAACATCGCGCGGCACGCCGACGATCTCGCCGTCGTTCACTCGATGACGTCACGATTCTCGGAGCACACGAGCGCCAACTACTTTCTGCACACGGGTTCGGGGCTGCAAGGCCGGCCGAGCATGGGCGCCTGGCTCGGGTACGGGCTCGGCAGCGAGAACCGTAATCTCCCCGGCTTCATCGTCATCAACGGCGGGCTGATACCACCGGGCGGACTCGATAACTTCAACAGCGGCTTCCTGCCGGCCGCGTATCAAGGCTCGGTCTTTCGGCCCGGCGATCCTCCCGTCGCCAACATTCGCCCGCTCGAACGCAGCGCCGATGAGCAGCGCGGCAAGCTCGACCTGCTGCGCCAACTCGATCGCGCCGGCCAGGAACGCTTCGGCCGATCCGACGAAATCGACTCGGCCATCGCCAATGCCGAGACGGCGTTTCGCATGCAGGCCGCCGTGCCCGAGTTAATGGACCTCTCCGGCGAATCGAATGCGACTCGCGAGCTGTACGGCGTCAATTCGACCTACAACGGCACGCGCATCTTCGGCACAGAATGCTTGCTCGCCCGCCGGCTTGTCGAGCGCGGCGTGCGCTTCGTCGAACTGACCTGCCCCAACCTCGGCCACGATCGTTGGGATCAGCACGGCAACTTGCGGCGCGGCCACGAAGACAACGCTCGCGCCGTCGATCAGCCGATCGCCGCGCTCTTGCGCGACTTGAAAGCGCGCGGCCTCTGGGAACAAACGCTCGTCGTCTGGACGGGAGAGTTCGGCCGTACACCGTTCGCGCAGGGCGCCGATGGCCGCGATCACAATCCGTTCGGCTTCAGCCTGTGGCTCGCCGGCGGCGGCGTCAAGGGGGGCGTCTCCTACGGCGCCACCGACGAGTTCGGCTACAAGGCCGTCGACGGCGTTCGCGAAATTCACGACCTTCACGCCACTATGCTTCACATCCTCGGCGTCGACCACACCCGCCAAACCTTCCGCTTCGGCGGTCGCGACATGCGCCTCACCGACGTCCACGGCGAAGTCATCCGCGAAGTACTGGCGTGACGGGTAGCCGCGAAAAAACGCAAAAAGCGCAGAGGAGATGAATAGACCTCCTCTGCGCTTTTTGCGTTTTCTCGCGGCGAACTTTAACTGCAGCCGCTGGTGGCGCCGCAGGAGTCGCATTTGCAGCAGGTGCCGCTGCGGACGAGGGTGAGTTGGCCGCATTCGGAACACGGGTCGCCCTCGTAGCCCTTGAGGCGGGCCTGGCGAACCTTTTCGGTCATGACGGCCACGCCGCCGCCGTCGCTGGCGTGGCTCGGCGCATGGCCGTGCCCGTTGCCATTCCCATTTCCGTTGCCGTTCGTGGGCATCGGCTTGAGATGCTCGGTGCGCGGCGTGACGAAGGCCTTGGACGCGGAGGGCGCTGCCGCCTTCTTGGGGCGAGCGTCCGGCTCTTCCTCCTCGAACTCATCGGGTTCATCATCGTCTTCGCGGTTCATGGCGTCGCCGCGCAAATCCTCCGGGCGCACGTGGGCCAACTCATGCCGACCGAGGTAGGTGATGGCGAGTTCGCGGAAGATGTAGTCGATGATCGACGTCGTCATCTTGATGTGCGGATTGCCCGTTACGATGCCGTTCGGTTCGAAGCGGGTGAACAGGAAAGCGTCGAGAAACTCTTCGAGCGGAACGCCGTGCTGCAAGCCGAGCGAGATGGCGATGGCGAAGCAGTTGGTCATGCTACGGAAGGCGGCGCCCTCCTTGTGCATGTCGATGAAGATCTCGCCGAGCGTGCCGTCGTTGTATTCGCCGGTGCGCAGGTATATCTTGTGATGGCCGATGCGGCATTTCTGCGTGTAGCCGGCGCGGCGATCGGGCAAGCGGCGACGACGCGCGATGTAGCGATGCACGATCTTCTCGGCGACCTTGACCGGCTCGGCCTTGGCCTCCTCGATCACAATCGGCTCGTCGGCGTCGGCCACCGTGTTGAGCGGCTGGCTGAGCTTCGACCCGTCGCGATACAGCGCGTTGGCCTTGAGCATCAACTGCCAGCTCATCTTGTACGAATCCTTCACATCCTCGATCGTTGCCGAGTGCGGCATGTTGATGGTCTTCGAGATCGCGCCGGAGATGAACGGCTGCGCCGCCGCCATCATGCGAATGTGCGATTCGGCCGACAGGAAGCGCTGACCGAGCTTGCCGCATTTGTTGGCGCAATCGAATACCGGATAGTGTTCCTGCTTCAAGTGCGGGGCGCCTTCCACGGTCATCGTCCCGCACACGTAGTTGTTGGCGTCGGCGATTTGCGGCTTGGTGAAGCCGAGCGTCTCGAGCAGGTTGAAGCCGAGGCCGCCGTACTGTTCTTCTTTGATGCCGATCGCCTTGAGGAAATCGTCGCCGAGGGTCCAGCGATTAAAAACGAAGTTGAGATCGAAGGCGCCAGGCAGAGCGCGCTCGATGCGCTGCACGATATCATCCGTGAAACCCTTCGCCTTGAGGCTGGCGCGATTGATGTACGGGCAGCCTTCGAGCGAACCGGTTCCCTTGGAGTACTTGACGATCTCCTCGATCTGCTGGGCGGAGTAGCCGAGCCGCTGGAGCGCGGGCGGGATCGAGGCGTTGATGATCTTGAAGTAACCGCCACCGGCGAGCTTCTTGAACTTGACGAGAGCGAAATCGGGCTCGACGCCGGTGGTGTCGCAATCCATGACAAGGGCGATGGTCCCGGTCGGCGCGATACAGGTGACCTGGGCGTTGCGAAAGCCATGCTTCTCGCCGAGTTGAACCATGAGGTCCGATTCTTCGCGGGCCGCATGGAGCAGGTAATCGGGACAGTGCCGTTCGTCGATGGCGACCGGCTTGATGGTCAAGCCCTCGTATTCTTGCGCCGGCGTGCTGTAGGCCGCCCGGCGATGGTTGCGCACGACGCGCAGCATGGCCTCGCGGTTGGCGTCATAGCGTGCGAACGGCCCGACTTCCGCGGCCATCTCCGCCGACATGGCGTAGGAAGCAGCGTGCATGAGCGAGGTGATGGCCCCGCACTGAGCCCGGCCTTCTTGCGAATCGTACGGAATGCCCTGGACCATCAAGAGCGTGCCGAGATTGGCGTAACCGAGGCCGAGCGTGCGATAATCGAACGATTTCTGCGCGACCGGCTGGCTCGGGAACTGGGCCATGTAAACGGAGATTTCAAGAATCAACGTCCACACACGCGTCGCATGGCGGAACGATTCGACGTCGAACTTGTGCGTGGCGAAGTCGTAGAACTTGAGCAAATTGATGGACGCCAGGTTGCACGCGGTGTCGTCGAGGAACATGTATTCGGAGCACGGGTTCGATGCGTTGATGCGTCCATCGGCGGGGCAGGTGTGCCATTCGTTGATCGTGGTGTCGAACTGCACTCCCGGATCGGCGCAGGCCCAGGCGGCGAACGTGATCTGGTTCCATAAGTCGCGCGCCTTGAGCGTCTTCTTCGGCTTCGGCTCGCGTTTTTCCTTGCGAGCCTTCTCTTTCTCGGTGCGCCAGTACAGATGCCATGGGCCATCGTTCTCGACGGCAGTCATGAAATCGTTGGTGATGCGCACCGAGTTGTTGCTGTTTTGCCCGGACACCGAGAGATACGCCTTGGAGTTCCAGTCGGTGTCGTATTCCTCGATGTGGCACTCGGTGAAGCCTTGCTTGGCGAGTTGGATCATGCGCTCGCAGTAGTTCGACGGAATCAAGTCCACATAGGCTTCGTGCAGCGCCCGGCGCAGATTGACGTTGTTTTTGCGGTCGAAACGTTCGTCGGGATTGGACCAGGTGGCACATGCTTTGAGGATCGCATTCATGTGCCGATTGAGGAGCTTGGAGCCGGCGACGAGGGCGGCGACTTTTTGCTCCTCGACGACTTTCCAGTTCGTGAACTCCTCGATGTCGGGATGATCGAGATCGAGGACGACCATCTTGGCGGCGCGGCGTGTGGTGCCGCCGCTCTTGATGGCGCCGGCGGCGCGGTCGCCGATCTTGAGGAAGCTCATGAGGCCCGACGATTTCCCGCCGCCGGAGAGCGGTTCGCCTTCACCGCGGAGGTTGGAAAAGTTGGAGCCTGTACCGGAACCGTACTTGAAGATGCGCGCTTCGCGGACCCAGAGGTCCATGATGCCGCCTTCGTTGACGAGGTCGTCATTGATCGACTGGATGAAGCACGCGTGAGGCTGAGGCCGTTCGTAGGCGCTGGTGGCCTTCATCATCTCGCCGTTTGAAGGATCGACGAAGTAATGTCCCTGTGGCGGACCTTCGATGCCGTAGGCCCAGTGCAGGCCGGTGTTGAACCATTGCGGACTGTTCGGGGCGGCCATTTGCAAGGCGAGCATGGCGCACGACTCGTCGAAGAACGCCAATGCGTCGGCTTCGCTGGAGAAGTAGCCGCCCTTCCAGCCCCAATAGGTCCAGCAGCCGGCGAGGCGACGGAACACCTGGCGGGCATCGCTTTCGCCCCCCATCTTGCTGGCCGGCGCGGCGACGCCGCGCTGCAGCCAAATGGGCACGCCTGATTCAGGAACCTTGTCGATCGAAGCCGGCACACCGGCTTTGCGGAAGTACTTTTGCGCAAGAATGTCGACGGCGACCTGGGACCAGCCGTCTGGAACCAGGATGTCCTTCATCTCGAAGACGATGGTCCCGTCCGGATTCACGATCCGTGAACTGCGTGGAGCAAACTTGATGCTCGCGAAAGGATCCTGTCCTTGCGCGGTGAAGCGACGTGGAATACGCATGGTATCGTACCTTAGGGCCTACGGGATCCGGTCGTACTTCCATGAACGCCCTTCGCGGTATCCCTTTCCGACGAAGGTTGGATACTGTTCACCCTAACAGATATTCCTCAGGAAGCAAACGTATAGTAGTCTGGTTCTGCGTTTTTTTTACTTCGTGACAATGGGTCTAGCCATCTTACGACCTGGGATGACAAGGAAAGATTTTCCATCCCCGACGAGGGCAATTTTAGTCGCCGCCGCATGATCCGAAAAAATGCGTAATCGAATCGAGAGAAGATGGAAAAAATATGCCGAAGAATCGATGAAGACGGCGAGGCGGTACGTGTCGATTGCATGCAGAAAAAAAATGAAAACGTCCGCCACGTTTTCAGCTGGTAAGCCAGGCCATTCGCACGCGTTGGCAAGCGCAACTGCCGTTTCCGTGTCAAGAGAACAATTCTGTAAGATAAAGTTCTGTACGAGCAATGTCGCATTTGACGGGCAGGATGGGCGAGATACGGATGCTACATGGCTTGCCCCGCTTACCTGATCTTGCTTTTCACCGCCCGATTCGGCACTCTGGCATCCGAGAAAACTGACCATCACCGAGGATTCCGCCTTGCTCGGCATGCTTTGCGAAGTCTGGTCACTGCGGCACTTCTGGCTCGCGCTGGCCAAACACGATCTCAACGAGCGTTATCGCCGTTCGTTCATCGGCATCGGCTGGTCGCTCATCAAGCCGGCCGGCATGACATGTATCCTCACGCTTGTCTTCGCAAATGTGTTTCAAGTCCCTGCCATAGAATATGCGCCATTTCTGTTTGTCGGGCTCGTCGCCTGGCAGTTCTTGAGCGAATCGATCGTGCAAGGCTGCAACGCCTTTCGACTGGCGAACACCTATCTGCGAGTCCGTCCGGTTCCGATCGGTATTTTTCCGCTTCGCGTCGTACTGTCCGCCGGGATCCATGCTTTGATCGGCTTCGGCGCCGCCATCGGCGTCATTGCCGTTCTCCACGGATTCGAATCGCTCGGCGCCTTGTGGGCGCTTGTGCCGGCTTTCGCGATACTCACAGTCACGGCTTGGGGCTTGGCGTGCATCTGCGGCATCGTGAATACCCTCTACTCCGATACGCAACAGATCGCCGAGATTTCGTTGCAGGCGCTCTTTTACGCCACCCCGGTGATCTATTTGCCGGAATCGCTGCATTCCTCGGGTTGGCTCTCGACGCTCGTTTGGTGCAATCCCTTCGCCGCCTACCTGGAACTGATCCGCCGGCCGATGTTGCACGGCGAGTTGCCAAGCGCTCATGCATGCATGCTTGCCGTGGCGTTCATGGCGATTGCAGCGACTACAGCGTGGCTTGCCATACGCTGCGTCGAACGCCGCCTGGCACTCTGGTTGTAACGGTTGGCCGGAGATCGATTATGGCACAAATCGTCTTGGGCAACGTCGATCTGCTGTATCCAACGAAGGTCCACAGCCGGCCGACGCTGAAAGAGCTACTATTCAGTTTTCTCGGTAATCACGGTCAAGCGTCGAAGATGGTGCAAGGACTCGATAGCGTCACGCTCAGGATCGAAGGTGGCGAATGCGTCGGCGTTTTAGGTCGCAACGGCGCCGGCAAGAGCACGCTGCTAAGGGCCATCGCTGGAGTCTATCCGATCAGCGCGGGCTCGTGCCAGACGGATGGCAAGATCGCATCCCTCTTCGACATCGCCGCTGGCTTCGAATGGAACGCCACCGGATGGGAGAACATCGAACTCCGTGCCTATTTGCAGGGTGAAACACCCACAACGTTGCGCGATCGGCTTGACGCCATTGTCGAATTCACGGACCTACGCGACATGCTCGATCGTCCGCTCAAGTGCTTTTCGACGGGCCGAATCATGTTATTGTCGTTTGCCATCGCGACCTGCTTCGACACCGAGATCCTGTTGATCGACGAGTTCCTATCGACCGCGGACGTGCAGGTGCGTGAGAAGGCGATCGAACGGATGTTGGAGATGATCCGTGCCAATGGGATCGTGATGGTCGCAAGCCACGACTTGGCCTTTCTGCGACAGATTTGCAACCGGGCCATTTGGCTCGAGCAAGGCAGAGTGCGCGAGGACGGGCCTACCGAGTGTGTGATTGAGAGCTACTTGTCATCGGCGCAAACAAAAAAACAAGTGCCGCTTGCGGCGTAACAGAATCGCCTGCCACGCCGCAACGGGCACGCTCAACACCTCCGCAGCACGCCGACGAGTATGCCGAGGATCTGCGTATTCTTGCTCGCGTCCACGATGATGGCTTCCATGTCGTCGTTGGCGGGTTCGAGACGGATGTGATCCTTCTCTTTGTAGAAACGCTTCAGCGTCACTTCGTTGTCGACCATGGCAACGACGCGGTCGCCGTTAGCCGCGGTTTCTTGCTTTTGGATCACGACGTAGTCCCCGTCCTGGATATGGCTGTTGATCATCGAGTTGCCGTGGACTTGCAGGACGAACCGGTTGGGGCCGCTGAAAATGGCGTCGATCTCGAGGCGTTCGTTTTGCTCGGCGGCTCCAATCGGGGCGCCGGCCGCGACTTTGCCGAGGAAGGGAAGTCCCTGCGCCGGCGGTCGATGATCGACCAGCTGAATCGCACGGGCGGAATGCTCTTCTCGCGTGATCAACCCTTTTTTCTCGAGCGCCTTCAAGTGGCACATGACGCCGTTGGGTGACTTGATCTTGAACGCTTCGCCGATCTCGCGCACCGTCGGACCGTAGCCTCGGCTCTCGATCTTCTTGCGAATGAAATGGTAGATGTCCTTCTGACGTTCCGTGAGTTGGCTGAAGTCCGGCATGGCAACCCCTCCGTAAATTGGGTTTGGTGGACAGTTATTTTTACCTAATCGACAGCCTTACATTCTGTACCCTAGTATATTATACGCTCGTACACAAGAAAAGAGCAGTTTTGCCGATTTCGGTCATTTCGAGTAAGATCTCCGTACGCCCAGGTTCCATTCGAATACTCTTCGCAAACGCTTCAGGCTCTGATGGTCCCTGAGATTCTTAACGCGCTGTTGGCTCGGCACGAGTTAACGGAACCGCAACTGCAATGGATTCTCGGCGAGATAATGGCCGGCCGATTGGGCGATGTGGAATCGGCGGCATTCCTGGTCGCCCTGCGGATGAAAGGCGAGACCGCACATGAGATCGCCGCCGCAGCACGCGTCCTACGCGAGCACATGATCCGCTGGGACGCGGGACGCGACGATCTGCTCGACACCTGCGGCACCGGCGGGGACGGAATCGGAACGTTCAATATCAGCACTGCGACGGCGTTGGTCGTGGCCGGCGCCGGCGTCTCGGTGGTCAAGCACGGCAATCGCTCCGTGTCCAGTCGATGCGGCAGTGCCGACGTTCTGGCAGCGCTCGGCGTCAAGATCGATGGCGACGTGGATTTCGCACGACGCTGCCTGGACCAGGCGAACTTCGCTTTCTGCTTCGCGCCGATTTTTCACCCCGCGCTCAAAAATGTCGCGAAAGTGCGACAGCGGCTCGGCGTGCCGACCATCTTCAATTGCCTCGGCCCGTTGGCCAACCCAGCTGGCGCGAAACGCCAACTGCTCGGCGTCGGTCGGATCGACTTGCTCGACCTGTTGGCGGAAGCGCTCGCGCAGCTCGGCACGCAGCACGCGTTGGTCCTGTGCAGTCGCGATGGCCTCGACGAGGTCAGCCTCTCGGCGCCGACCGTCGTGCGTGAAGTGACGGGGGCCTCGATCGCCTGCCACGAATGGTCACCGGCCGACTTCGGCATGGGAACCTGCACACTTTCTGAACTTTCTGCTCCCAATGCGACGGCCAGCGCCGCTATGATAGAGAACGTGTTGCGCGGGACGAAGGATGGTGCAAGTCGTATGGTGTTGGCCAACGCCGCCGCGGCGCTCTTGGCGGCTCTACGCGTGAGCACGTTGCGGCAAGGAGTCGAGGTCGCCCGAGAATCGATTGAGTCGGGCCGCGCTCTCCACGTACTTGATGAGTTGCGACGCATATCGCGTGAGTGGGAATCGTAGACGGTTCCTGGTAACAGAGGTCAGAAGTCAGCGGTCAGCACTCGAACGTCGGAGGTGGGAGGCAAAAGGCGGAATGCCGCGTTACAGGGCGTATGCCTGCTGACCTCTGACCTCTGATTTCTGACCTCGGGCACAAGGAGGACCGAAACATGGCGAAAAAGGTCGTCCTCATATCGGACCCCGGAATCGATGGCGCTTTTGCCATCGCTTTGGCCTTGTACGATCCCGAGCTGGAGGTCGTCGGCATGCTGGCGACACCCGGCAACGTGCCGGCGCAGCAAGCAACCAAGAACCTGCGAATCGTCCTGGAGCAACTCGATCCGCCCCGTCTGCCCCGCCTCGGCGCGGCGCCCGAAATCGATTACGGAATCGACGGCGCCAAGCTGCATGGCCCCAATGGGCTCGGCCATACGGATTTCCCGGCGGCCTCGCTGGCCCATCTGCCGCCGAGCGAGAAACTGCTTGCGGAGTTGGTGCGTCAATATCCGGACGAGTTGACCGTCGTCTGCATGGGGCCACTCACCGTGCTGTCACGCGCGTTTGACCTTTATCCCGATCTACCGACGCAAATCAAGCAGATCATCGTGGTTGGGGGCGCGATCCTGGAGCCGGGAAACGCGGGACCGGTAAGCGAGTTTCATTTCTTCTGCGATGCCAAGGCGGCCCGGCGCGTCGTCAACTGCCCAGCCTCGGTTCTGCTGCTCCCGCTTGATGTCTCGCGCAAAGTACTCTATTCTCCAACCGATCTCTTAGGCGGCGAGTCCGAGTTGTCGCCGGCCTACCATTTCCTCCGCCAAGTCGTGCCCTTCGGCATCGCCGCGACGTCGCATTATTACGGCATCGAGGGGTTCCATCTGAAGGATGTTTTGGGCGTGGTCGCTGTTGGCCTCGCCAGCGCGCTCAGCACGGCGCACATGTATGTAGATGTGGAGATTCATGGCGAGTTGACCCGCGGAATGACCGTCTTTGACCGCCGAACGTGGGAGCGAGTAACACCGAACGTCGAGGCAGCCACCGACGTCGACACCAAGGCCGTGCGCGAGTACATTCGTAGAGTGGTTGGATACTAAACCGTAAGCAAGAAGCGCGGATGCCGCGAAGGAGGCGCCAAGTAGTTCACAGCTGTAAATATTTCTTGATTTGCAAGGTGGAGGTGCTAGGCCGTGTGGACAA
>VGZI01000176.1 GCA_016872605.1 Planctomycetota bacterium | reverse complement strand
GAGCGCTAATCGATGAACAGCGAATTTGCCTCACGGCGCTTTCACTGGCGCTTTGGCCTTTGGCTGCGGCTTGGCCCAGCGGCGCGTGCATTCCAGGCCGATGCGTTCTTGCAACGCCAGAATGCCGGCCAGGCTCTTGAAGTGAACACGGTCGATTTTGCGGCGCATCTCGCGAAACTGGCCAATCAACTCGTTGATCCATCCAATGCTGACACTCCGTTCATACTTGCTCAGCCCATCGATGAGATCGGCTGAAAGCAAGAACGAACGCAACGACTGGCCTGCCGGCATGTTCTGAAGTCCGGGGATCGTCATGCTCTTGGCCGACTTCAACATGGTCTTCATCGCCTTGTGCGTGTCGCGAAAGATCGTCAGCAACTCCTCAAAGGCCTTCTCCGGGATGGTGTCGCCCTGCTGGGCGTTGAGATAATCAATGGCGGCGTCCATTGGACCGTCTTGCTTTTGCAGTTCGTACCAGATGTTCTGCAGTTCCAATTGGAACTCATACCGCAGATACAACTCTTCCGCAACCGCTTTGTGGATCTGCAGCGCCATCTGGAAATAGGTCATGAAGACTTTGCGATCCAGCTGCGCCAGCCAGCCGATGTCGGCCTCGAGTTCCTTCTCGACCTTCTTGAGCAAACGCTTGGCGTCCCCCGGTTCGTAAACATCACCGCGAAATTCGAGTTCATCGTTCTTGGGTTTGTGCCAACCGTTGAACACCCCGATCATGAGCCGTTGTTCTTCTCGACGTTTGTAGTAAAGCTGCGAGCGGTGCTTTACCTCGGCCGAGTAGAGCTTCGCGTGATTCTCCGCGAGTTCCGCGATGGTCCATGGCTCGTTGGCGCTGTCTTGCGCCAAATCCTTGAGCCCCTTGATGAAGAGATCGCGATTGTCGTAGAGCCCTTGGTACATCGGGTTGTAGGTCCTCTCGCCGTGCTCTTCGTCGATGAAGCCTTGCACTTCGATCGGGTCGGCGAGGATGACGTCGCGATCGATCCTGAAGTGGTAGCGGTAGAACTTGTAGGTAATGCGTTCCTTCAGTTCGTCGGCGTTGTCGAAGAGCAGCCAAGGGGAGCGGTCGTCGAACTCGGAGCGGATGTAGATGTTCTTTGCGTTCAGCTCTCGGTCGTAGTTGGATGGGTGATCTTGCCACATGGTGGACAGGCGATCGTCGGCCTCGTCGAACACCTGCGTGTGTTTTTCTGGGTTCTTGGGCAAGGGCGGCAGGTCGTCAACGCGGTAGCGGTTGTCCTTGTTCTTTTTCTTGAGCAGCCTGAGGGCTTCGGTCTGGTGATAGAAAAAGTCGGAGGTATAGATGTGGTTATCGAGCGCGACTTTCAGATCGCCTGCCGCCTGCTGCCAGCACGAGTACCCCGAATCGCACTTGGCCAGCAGGTGCACCGGCGCGTCGCTTCCAGTGACGCTGACGGCCACGAGGTCGGCGTTGAACTCGCATTGGCGCCGGTACGACTTGTAGAAGACGTAGATTACATACGCGAGGAGATCGAGGAGCTTGCGCAAGCACCAGAGAATACAGCTCACGAAGCGAGCCGGCAGGCGAAATGCGAAGCCCGGCCCCGATTCACTGCCGATCGACGACCAATCCGCCCAGGCGCTGATCAGACTGTCGAACTAATCCTCGCCGTAGATTACATGGCCGATGACCGTGAACACCGTCGAGAAGTAGTGCGATATCTTGGCGCCCTGGGCGAAGTGGCCGAACTCATGGGCGAGTACCGCCTTGAACTCGGTCAAGTTGACTGCGTTCACCAGACCCATCCCAACGAGCAAACTGCGGTTGGTCGGAAGAATCAGATTGAAAATCGAGTACGTCTCAGCAATGGCGGCGGCGTTGACGTTGAAGTCGACATAGACGTGAGCCGGGTACGGGGCGCCGACCTCATCGCACACCTTGCGGATGAACTCGAACAGGCGCGGGTGCTCATCCTCGAACTCGTCCGGTTTGGCGGATGTTTTGTACTTGAACAGGTTCTTTAACATGTAGATGAACAGAATGAAAGCGGGAATACAGAGAAACAAGCTGACCAACCAGATGGCAGGCCACCAGTCGCGTTGCCGCGGACACAAAAAAACGAAAAGCCGATGAAGGCCAGGCACAAGAACATGATGCCGAAATACAGCGCGAAGAACAAAGCGAGTGACGCCAAGAGCAGGAGCGTCTGAGTTATGTAGCTGCCCGTGACCGTGCTGAATTCCGGGGGCAGCTCAGGTGCTTGAGGGTAGAACGATTTCTTGGCCATGGGGCCAGCTCCGAATCAAGGCAGCTCGCTGGTGGTTGGTAAAGTGGAACTTACCCATCGGTTGGTTAGGTCGGCAAGGGGATTGTAGGACTCAGGCATCAACAGCGCAGCCGTATTGGCTGAGGAAATCGTAACTCTCGGCGTCGGCGTCCTCGAAGAGCACTCGGGCCGGTCGTGGGTCGCGCTGGGCGGGAACCGGGATCGCTGTTGCGTTGAGCTCGCGCTCGGCGTCGGTTGGGTGGGCTCCCGCGGCCGCCGCGGCTCCCCCGGCTAACGCCAGAGGCTGGCTCAGAGGCTCGCTACAGGCGCATTTGGCGAGCGCATCCACAAGAGCGTCCGAGCCGGCGATGCGAACAGCGATGCGGTCGGCGTGCAGTTCTTCTTCGCGCGCCAATGCCTCGTGCGCCGCGTGGACGAAGCCCCAATAACCGCGCAACAACCATCGGACCAGTCGCCAGGCGCCGAGGATGGCCGACGCCGGCACGCCGAGCAACAAAGGCAACGCCGCCCAACCTCGGAGAGTGCGTTCCGTGACGCCGTCCTCCTGCATGAAATACCTGACGAGTTGCCCGGCAACGCGGACATAGCGATTCAAGGCAACGCTTCCTTGCGTGCAATGGCCGATCTCGTGAGCCAGGATCGCCTTGAACTCGCTCAGGCACAGGCAATCGACCAACCCGCGGCCGATCACCAGCCCCATGCCGTCGGGCAATTCCAAGAGCACGCTGGCGTTGACGCGATCGTCGAGGAAGACGCGAGTTGGCCGAGCGACGCCGATCTCGTCACACAGTTGGGCGATGAATGCGAACAGCGCCGGATGATCGAATTCGAAGATCTCGTCGCCATCAGGCAAGGGAGCGGATCGGATGCTGCCCAATGCTGCCAGCCAGTACGCCAAGAGCCCGCCAACCGGCACGATCATCACCAGCGCGACCGTATTGCCGACGAGCCAGTCGTCCCACGTGCACACAAGCGTCGCCCAAACAATGTACCCGACGCAGAGCAGCGAAACTGCGACGTAGGTCAGGAAAAAAAGCGCGAGCAAAATGGCAAGGGCCCCGATGCGCGCCCGATGCCACGGCGACGGCCTGGTCGGCTCGGCGGGCACGTTGGTGGGACTTTCGGGATAGTAGGGCAAGAACCGCATGATGACTGTTCTATGGCAAGCAGCGGCAAGTTGGGTGCGTGAAACGCATCGCTCCGGGATTGGTGCGTTTCACGCACCCTACAAAAACGGCACAACCTGGCAGCATGTGCCTACAAATTCAAGGCAAGCAGATGCGAAAACAGGTTCCTTCGCCGAGCTTGGATTCCACTTCGATTCGCCCGCCATGCGCCGTGACGATGTGGTGCGAGATCGATAGTCCCAGCCCCGTTCCCTCGCCGACGTCCTTGGTGGTGAAGAACGGGTCAAACAGGCGCGGCAGATGTTGGGGCGCGATGCCGCTGCCGTTGTCGTGAATCTCCAGGATAAACTCGTCCTGGCGGCGTGCGCTGCGAATGTCGATGCGGCCATCCCGCCGTCCCGTAGTCTCGATCGCTTGAAAAGCATTGACGAGCAGATTGAGAACGACTTGGCTTATCTGCGTCGGGACGCATGAGACCGTCACGGCGGGATCGTGATTTTGCTCGACGACGACGCCGAGGCGTTTGAATTTTCCGTGCAGGATTACCAGGCTGCCGTTGATGAGGTCGGGGATGCGCACGTCCTGGCGGCGCGGCGCGTCGGTGCGGGCCATGCCGCGCAAGGAATGGACGATGCCCGTGACGCGGTCGATGCCGTCGCGCGTTCGGCTCAGTACGCGCAACATGTTGTCCTGGATATACGGCACGTCGATGTCGGCAGTCATTTCTTGGATGCGCCCTCGCAGTGCCGGGTCGAGCTGATTCAGGCCGGACTCATACAGGGCGAGCACGTCAAGAATCCCCTTGCAATCGCGCTCGAGAACGACCATGTTGTTGGCGACGAAGGCTAGCGGGTTGTTGATCTCATGCGCCACGCCGGCCGACAAAAGACCGATCGACGCCAGCTTTTCGTTTTGCACCAGGACGGAGCGCATTTTGTTGCGTTCGGTGAGGTCGCGAATGGCCGCCAGGATTTGCACGGGACGATCCGCTTCGGTGTCGCTCGGGTCGGCAATCAGGCTGAGCGCGATTTCGACGGGAAACTCGCTGCCGTCCTTGCGCTTTCCCTTGACCTCATGCGGCCTGCCGAGAAGCGTGGGCAGCCGTGCCTTTAGGTAGTTCGCCACGCCTTCCGCGTGAAGCTCCGTGAACTCGCCTGGGATCAAGATGGCGGCGGGCCTACCAAGCACCTGCTCGGTTTTGAAGCCGAACATGCGTTCGGCGGCTGGATTGAACAGCGTGATCAGGCCGCGCTGATCGATGACGATGATGCCATCCATGATCGCTTCTGTCAGCTGGCGATAGCGTTTCTCCGACCGCGCCACCGTTTCGTGAGCGATGACCTCCTCGGTGACATCCCAGAAGATGCCCTGAACGCCGACGATCTCGTACTCCGCGTTGAAGATCGGCGTCTTGACGATGTGCACGAAGATGCGCCGGCCGTCAGGAAGCCGATGGCCTTCGATCGTGTCGAGCGTCTTGCCCGTTTGCATTACATGGAGATCGTCGGCGACATATTTCTTGGCCAGATCCTCGGGAAACAAATCAAAGTCGGTTTTGCCCAGCAAGTCCGAAAGAGGCATCTTCATGCTCGCGCAATACCGTTGGTTGCCGAAGGTCAGTCGGCCGGACACGTCTTTGCGCAAGATGTTTTGCGGCAAGGACTGCACGAGCGATTCGTACATGGCCTTGGAGTCGCGCAATTCGGTCTCGAAGCGTTTGTGCTGAGTGATGTCCTTGCAGACTAGGACGCCGCCGATGATGGTGCCGTCGACCTGACGCAGGGGCCGGCCCACAACTTCAATGGATAATCCGTCCGGCGCCTCGGCATGAGTGACGAAAAATTCCAACTCGTGCAGCGATTCCCCTTGATCGCAACGCAGCGTTGGGAATGGCTCGACCGGTGTCACGCGGTCGGCCAAGAAGAGCGAGAATTGAAACCGTGTCAGCCCGGGTCCGAAGACGCGCTCTGCCGCCGGGTTGGACAAGATGAGCACGCCGTCGCGATCGGTGACGACGACGGCATCGGTCATGTTATCGAGGATCGACTGTAACAACTGGCGTTGCTTGCCCAAGAACTCTTCGGCCTGCTTACGCGCCGTGATGTCGCGAATGACGGCAAGCACCGCCGGTTTGCCGTCCATCTGAATGGCGGAGGTGTTGATATCGACATGGATGCGTCGCCCGCTCTTGGTGCGGTGGATGCCTTCGCAACGCATATGTCCGGTCGAGAGCTGGGCATCCAGGCGGCCCTGAAAGCCGGCGGCGAACTCCGGCGCGTCAATGTCGCGCGTGTTGAGCCGCAACAATTCCTCGGGCGCGTACCCCAATCGGCGCGAGGCAGCCGAATTGGCGTCCAGAATATTCCCCTCGGCGTCGTGGATAAACACGGCGTCGTCAATCGCCTCAAACAGAACTCGCGTCCAACTGCTCGTCTGCGGCATGGTGGAACTCACGTCAAAGCGGCTACCCAGCGAAGGCGATCCTAGACCTCACGCTCTGCGTGAGGAATTCCTCACGCAGCGCGTGAGGTCTACGAGCCGAACTGACCTGGGCACGCTGCTCGTCCCCCAGTTTGGAAGCACCGTTGGGGCGGGTAGTTCCGCAAAAAGGCATTGTAACCCGATCACGCGGTGATGCGCCATGAAAAAAAAACAACGAAATCGATTTTGTTCGGCGTTTTTCGCGGCATAATCGCACCTCAGCCCTTTTAATGAAGCTTGCCTTTGCGGGGATTTCGTCGCACAATTACATAGGTTAGCAGCGACCGCCTGATCTGGGAACTTACGCGCATGGCCGACCAGAACGACATTCCGCTCCTACCGGCGCACGTCGTGGCGGAGCGATCCCATGTCGTGATTCCGAGTCTCCCCAACTGGATTGAGCCGACAGTCGAGTTCTTACGCCGCAAGGCCGTTTTGGGGGGCGTCTGCGAGGAGACCCGCTCCGGAAAGCTCCTCATCGCCTTGCACGAGGCGATTTCCAACGCCATCATCCACGGAAATCTCGAACTATCATCGGATTTGAAGGAACAAGGCGACAACATCTTCGCCGAGGCGCTGGCCCAGCGCGCGACCGATCCAATTCTCGCCACCCGCAAGGTAGACATCGTCGTCGAGTTCGACGGCGACGTCTACCGCTGGGTCATCACAGATCAAGGCCGAGGCTTCGACGTCGACAAGGTGCTCAAACGATGCCTGAGCGACGACCCGGAAGTGCTGTTATCCAGCGGGCGAGGCATCTTGATGATGAAGTCGTTCCTGGACGATGTTCGTTTCGAAATGGGCGGGCGGCGGGTAATTCTTTCCCTGTTGCGCCGCACCGTGGAAGAGCGCCGCAAGGAGCACCGCGTGCCTCTGGAAGCGACGTTCCAAGTGACTCCGGTCAATGCCGATGGGTCGGCGGTGTGGACGGAAACGTACAGGGCAATGTCGCGCAATTTCTCGGAGAACGGCATCTCGCTCTTGCAGCAACAGCTGGCGTACGCGAGTAACGTCGTGATCGGCGTGCCGACGGACAAGGGCATCGTCCACATCCCGGCCCAGGTGCGGCATTCGCGGTTGATCGGATCGACCGGGATGGAGATGGGTTGCGAGTTTGCCCAGCCGCTGCCGCCGGGCAATCCGCTGCCTGCGCCGCCTCCCGTGGCGTCGCCGCAGGCCGAGGAAGTGCACCGAACTGTGATGGAGATCTTGGGGACGACGAAGGCGCAACAGTTGCCCTCCCACGAACGGCGCGTGCACACGCGCGTCGTGTTCAATGAGCGCGTAACGGTGTATCTCGATCAGCGACCGGAGCCCTTGATTTGTTACGCCCGCGATCTATCCAAAGGGGGCTTGTCGTTCATCGCGCAAGAGCCCTTGCCGCCGGAAATTGCCATCAGCTTCGAGGCGACCGCCGATCGCAAGCCGCTTCGGATCCGCTGCAAGGTCGTGCGCTGCGCCCTCATCGACGATGGGTTTTACGACATCGGTGTTTCGTTCTTGCGGCTCGATGCGAAACGCGAATCGTGATCGTTTCTGGTATGGACTGCCATGACGCATTCTCCCGAATCACTTCGCCAGCAGCTGTTGACCCATCTTCAGCTGGTGCACGCCAGCGGAATCGATTGGCTGCCGTCCGCTCCGCCTCTGGTCATCTCCCAAACGACAAAACCGGCCGACGATGCGTCGACCGCTTCGATGTTCGACATCGCAGAGGAAACGGCCGCGGCAGAGGGTGGCCTGTCTATCGAGGAGCGTCGCGTGGCGCTGCAAACATTGGCGGACGAGGTCAAGACGTGCATGCGCTGCGCGGAACTGTGCTCGACCCGGACGCAAACCGTCTTCGGAGACGGCGAGCCAGGCGTTGAGCTTTGTTTCGTCGGCGAGGCGCCCGGAGCGGATGAAGACGCACAAGGCGTTCCATTTGTCGGCGCCGCGGGCCAGCTGCTCAACAAAATCATTGCCGCCATGGGATTCAAACGCGACGAGGTCTACATTTGCAACATCCTCAGATGCCGACCGCCGGGCAACCGCACGCCGCTCGCGGATGAAGCGAGCAACTGCCGACCGTTTCTGGAACGTCAACTCGCGCTCGTGCAACCCAAATTCCTGGTGGCGCTGGGCGGATGTGCGGCCACGAATCTGTTGCAGACGACCATGTCGATCGGCAGGCTGCGCGGGCGGTTTCACAACTACAAAGGCGTTCCGCTCGTGGTCACGTACCATCCGGCCTATTTGCTGCCGCACAAGCACCCGGAAATGAAACGCGAAGTCTGGGAAGATATGAAGATGCTCCTGACGCGCATGGGCCGTCCGATCCCGCAGAAATCGCAGTGACCCATCAGAGCCTGAAGCGTAAGCGAAGGAAGCATGGACCCCATTCCTGAACTGCGACTGCTTTTGTCAACCGACCGTTTGATGGCGCTCGGCCCAGGAAAGCCCGACGTCGCGGCCATGCCCTTGTTGCAGCAATTGGAAGCGACGCTGCTCGGCAGAGCGCGCGATCGAAACGCAGCCCTGGCCTGTCTGGCAGGCCTTTGGCTCCTGCACGATTTCTTGGACGAATCGCACTCCATCAGCCAAGACCTCGCGACCACCGAGGGAAGCTATTGGCACGGCATCATGCATCGTCGCGAGCCGGACTACTGGAACGCCAAGTACTGGTTTCGCCGCGTGCCGACGCATCCGATCCACGGAGAGTTGCAGCAAGCCTCGCTGTCGCTAGCGATCGAGGCCGGATGCGACGTCATCCCAGTGAACGCGAGGTGGGATGCGCCGGCATTCGTCGACTTGTGCGAGCGTGCTGTAAGCGGCGGTGCGGCTTTGGAGTTGTTGTGCCGCCGTATCCAACAGCGTGAGTGGGAACTCCTGTTTCACTACTGCCACGCACGCGCATTCTAGCTTGCCCGCCCCCATTGCTGCATACCGTTCTTCGCTCGGCAGTTTCGCGCGAGGTCCCATGCAGTATTGCCCAGTGATTTTGAACGGACTCCCCGTCATGTCGCCGCTCGCCACTTCATGGCGCTCTCCTTATACCAATCTCAAAGGAGCCATTACGATGAGCCAAACGTTTTCCGTGATCGGCACGCGGCCGGTGCGGCATGATGGGGTCGACAAGGTCACCGGGCGCGCCCTGTACGGCGCCGATTTTCAGGCGGCGGGGCTGTTGCACGGGCGCGTCTTGCGCAGCCCGCATGCTCACGCCAAGATCAAGAAGGTCGACGTCTCGAAGGCGCTCGCGCTGCCCGGCGTCGAAGCGGTCGTCACGTCGGCTGACTTTCCCGATCCGGGCAACAAGATGGCCAACCTCGGCGAAGGGGCGATCAATCTCGCGCATCTGTCGAGCAACTGTCTGGCGCGCGGAAAGGTGCGTTATCGCGGTCAAGCCGTCGCCGCCGTCGCCGCGATCAACGGGCATGTCGCCGAGGAAGCGTGCAAGCTGATCCAGATCGAGTATGAGGTTTTGCCGTGCGTCACCGACGTGGTGAAGGCGATGGAGCCGGGCGCGCCGATTCTGCATGATGATCTCGTCACGGAGTCGATGTCGGAATCCAATGGCGAAAAGAAACCAACCAACGTCGCCAAGCACTTGCAGTACAAGCTCGGCGATCCGGACAAGGGGTTCAAGGAAGCGGCCATCGTCATCGAGAAGTCGTTCAACACCGCGACGGTGCATCAGGGTTACATCGAGCCGCACAACGCGACGGCCCTGTGGAATGCGGACGGCACGGTGACGATCTGGTGCTCGACGCAAGGGGCGTTCACGGTGCGTGCTCAAGTCGCCGAGCTGTTGGCATTGCCGATCGCCAAGATCAAGGTTGTGCCCATGGAGATCGGAGGCGGGTTCGGCGGCAAGATTCGGGTCTATCTCGAACCGGTGGCGGCGATTCTGAGCAAGAAGTGCGGCAAGCCTGTGAAAGTGCTGATGGATCGGGCCGCCTGTTTCGAAGCGACCGGTCCGACGCCGGGCTCGTTCATCAAGGTCAAGGTCGGCGCCGATAAGAACGGCAAGCTCGTCGCCGCCGAGGCGTATCTCGCCTACGAGGCCGGCGCGTTTCCCGGCTCGCCGATCTGGGCTGGCTGCGTCTGCATATTCTCCTGCTACGACATTCCGAACCTGCTCATCAACGGCTACGACGTCTGCGTCAACAAACCCGCAACCTCGGCCTACCGCGCGCCCGGCGCGACCAATGCCGCCATGGCGATGGAAACGGTCGTCGATGAGATTTGCCAGAAGCTCAAGATCGACCCGCTCGACTTCCGGATCAAGAACGCCGCCAAGGAAGGAAGCCGGCGCGCCGATGGGCCGGCGTTTCCAAAAATCGGCATGATCGAGACGGTCCAGGCGGCGAAGAAGCATCCTCACTACACCGCGCCGCTCGCCAAAGGAACCAAAACTGCGTTCAAGCGAGGCCGCGGCGTCGCGGCCGGCTTCTGGTTCAACATCGGCCTGAAGTCGTGCGTCACCGCCTCGGTGAACGGCGACGGTTCGGTCAGTCTCGTCGAAGGCTCGACCGATATCGGCGGCACGCGGACCAGCGTCGCCATGCAACTCGCCGAGGCGCTCGGCATCCCGGTGACCGACGTGAAGCCGAGCGTGGCGGACACGGACGCTGTTGGTTACACCGATGTCACGGGCGGTAGCCGGGTGACCTACGCTACCGGCTGGGCCGCCTTCGAAGCCGCCAAGGACATCCAACGGCAAATGATCGAGAAAGCCGCCGCGATCTGGAAGGTGTCAGCCGACGATCTCGTGTACGAAAGGGGAGTTGTCACGTCGAAGTCTGATGCATCGAAGAAGTTGACGTTCAAGGAGATCGCCGCCGAGGCGCAGAAGCACGGCAGCGTCATCGTCGGTCGGGCCAGCGTCGATCCGCCTTGGCCGGGCGGGGCGTTCGCGGTCCATATCGTCGATGTCGAGGTCGATCCGGAGACGGGCAAGGTGGCGATCCTGCGTTACACGTCCGTCCAAGATTGCGGCCGGGCGATTCATCCGAGCTATGTCGAAGGGCAAATCCAGGGGGGCACGGTGCAAGGCATCGGTTGGGCGCTCAACGAGGAGTACGTCTACAACGACAAAGGGGCGATGACCAACGCCAGCTTCCTCGACTACCGCATGCCGACCGCGCTCGACTTGCCGATGATCGACGCGGTAATCGTCGAAGTGCCGGACCCGCTGCACCCCTACGGCGTCCGCGGCGTTGGCGAAGTTCCAATCGTTCCTCCATGCGGCGCGATCGCCAACGCGATCCACGCCGCCGTCGGCGTCCGCATGGACGTCTTGCCGATGTCGCCGCCAAAGGTATGCAAGGCCATTTCGGCGAAGAAGTAATTCGCCCAGACGCCCTGGGGTGAGGTACTCCGAACCCCTGGGATCGACGGACTTGTCCAGCGATGGTTCGGCATGGCATAATGGCAGTATCGAGCGATCGAGGAGTGAACTCATGCCGAATCCGTTTCCGGGCATGAATCCGTTCTTGGAAGAACCCGCAGTTTGGCCGAGCGTGCATAGTCGGCTCATTACCTATGCAGCCGACGCGCTGAACCAAGAGTTGCCGGCGGGTTACGTGGCGAATGTCGAGGAGCGCGTGTTCCTCGTTGAGCTGCCGACCAGCCGGTATCCGGACACTTCGGTCGCGCGGAATCCTCGCAGTCAAACACGCAACGGAAACGGCATCTCCTCGGTCGCCATCGCGGAAGCGGATCCGGCCGTGGAGATTGAGTTTCCGCCGGAAGAATTTCGCGAGACGTTCATTGAGATTCACCTCGCTCGCAATCCCGGAACGCTGGTCGCCGTTCTCGAAGTGCTGAGTCCGACGAACAAGAATCCTGGGCAAGGCCGCGACATTTATCTCGAGAAGCAAAACGAGCTGTTACAAAGCAAGACACACCTCATCGAGATTGACCTACTGCGTGCTGGGGAGCACACCGTTGGCGTGCCGCGCGAGCGCCTGGACGAAAATGGTTGGGACTATCTGGTCTGCCTGCACAAAGGGGGCTGGCGGAACAAATATCGCGTCTGGGCGACGGCGCTCTCCAAGCGGCTGCCGCGGTTTGCGGTGCCGCTTGCGGGCGATGATCGCGATGTGCCGGTCGACTTGCAGGCGCTCGTGGATCAATGCTACGATGCGGGCCGTTTCCCCGATCGAATTGATTACCGCGGCACATGCCCATCGCCGCCGCTTTCGAAGCAGAATGCGAAGTGGATGGCGGACCTATTGCGAAAGAAGAAGCTGCGGAAGTAGTTTGGGTTGATGCAAACAGTCCGACCCGCGAGCCCGCTACATCCGATTCCAGGGCCTGCGGTTTTCGCGATACCGTGCCCATGTCAATTGCCGTGCTTTAGTCGAAGGGCGCGAATGTTCCGCGCTATGTCTACCAGTAAGTAAATGAATGCGACGCTTACAAGTGAAAGCAGAAACCCGAGAAGCAAAAAAAGCATGGCGCATACCCAGATGACCGCCCACATTACGACAAGACCCTGAACCATTCTAACCTCCCAAAAAGGTGCCAGGCGTTAACGGTTTGCCCAAAACACAGTGAACATACACG
Source organism: Planctomycetota bacterium (assembly GCA_016872605.1). GTDB lineage: Bacteria > Planctomycetota > Planctomycetia > Gemmatales > Gemmataceae > SIAQ01. Next base: position 428 of record VGZI01000176.1, on the reverse strand, counting down.
AAAGCCCGATGGTGATCGTAACAGCCACGGCCGCAGCGCCGAACACTATGACCGTGAGAATCTTCAGCACATGAGCGTAATACTCAAGGTAGCTGTAAAACCAAGGCTCACTGCCTGGGGCAATATTCGAAGCCGCACGGGACCCGCTGGTCTGAGGTACGACCGGTTCAATCGCTTCGGGTAAATTGGGTGGTAGGGGTTGCCTACAGTTCAAACATTGGCGCTCGCTAACCTCCGTGCTCGTCAGGGGATCGCCGCAATGAGGGCAAACATACCTGGGCATTTTTCGCCTCCGTTTTCATTTTTGTCTACATCCGATTCCACGGCCAGCGGTTTTCGCGGTAGCGAAGGCGGTTGGCCTCGGTGTTGTCGACGAACTGCTCGCGGACGGGGTCCCAGCGGAGCATCTGCCTGAGCTGGTAGCCGAT
>VGZI01000175.1 GCA_016872605.1 Planctomycetota bacterium | reverse complement strand
GCTGGCGCCCGCGCGAACAGGAACCTGACCTGCGCGACTGGGAATGGTATTTCCTCAAGGAACGAGCCGAATCGCGCCTCGCCTTCGGATCGCACAAGGGGCAGGCTTTCGCCGTGGATTATTCGCCCGATGGCAGGTTCTTGGCGTCGGCCGGTGGGGAATTCAATCGGCCCGGCGAAATCAAGATCTGGGAGGTTCGCACCGGCCGACTCGTTCGCACGATCCCCGCGCATGCAGCCGGGATCACGTCCATCGCTCATCATCCTCGAGGAACCATGCTCGCCTCGGCCAGCCTCGACAAGACCGTGAAAATCTGGAACCTCGAAACCGGCGCCGAGATTGTCACGTTGCGAGGTCACGGCAATAACGTCTATCACGTTGCGTTTTCGCCCAAAGGAGATCGCCTGGCGTCGGCGAGTCATGACCTCAAGGTCCGCGTCTTTGACTGGGAACGCTACGCCAAGGACCCCGACCATAGCATCCAGGTCCTCACCGGGCACGACCTTCCCGTGACTGCCCTCGCGTTTCATCCCCGGCTGGATCTCCTGGTCACAGGCAGCAGTGATCGCCCGATCAAGACGGGCGGCAAGGATCGAACAATCAAAGTGTGGAATCTAACCACGGGTCAAATCGAACGCAGCCTCACGGGGCACGAAGGCGACGTGGCGTCGCTCGCCTTTAGCGCCGACGGCGCCTTCCTCGTGTCCGGCGGCGGCGCACCCAATCAGCGCGGCGAAGTGCTCTACTGGAATTTCGAGAAGGGCGAGGCACGTGTCATCCGCAATGGATTGAGCGAGCGTATTCTCGATGTCAGCATCAGCCGCGACGGCAAGGTCGCGGCCGCCGGCGCCGACGGTCTGGTCCGCGTTTGGAACAACATCGTCACGAGCGAGGCGCTGGTCTTCCGTGGCGATCCGCAATCGGTCCACAGCGTCGCCTTTGCGCCGGACGGGTTCTCACTCGCCAGTGCAGGCCGCAGCGGCCGGGTGAGCCTTTGGAGCAGTTCCGTTGGGTTGGAGACGTTGACGCTGTCGGCGCCGGGTTCGATGCGGGCGGTCGGTTTCCATCCGCGCCTGCCGTATCTGGCCGCCGCCGGCTCGCCGCGCGGCGACGTGCGCGTCTGGAACCTTGAGCATCCCGAATCGCCGGTCATTTTTACCGGACACAAAGGCGGCGTGTCGGCTGTCGCGTTTTCGCCGGATGGCCGATTCCTGGCATCGGGCGGCGACGACCGCACGGTGCGCATTGTCGCCTTCCCGGCCGCCGACAAGGCCCCCCTCGTTCTCGAAGGCCACACCGCCTTGGTCTACTCCATTGCTTATCGCCCGGACGGCGGCCTGATCGCCAGCGCCGGCGAGGATGAGAGAATCTACCTGCACGACCCCTCCACCGGCCAACTCGTCAAGACGCTCGTTGGTCACGAAAACAGCATTCGCGCTCTCGCTTTCAGCCCCGACGGGCAATGGCTCGCTTCCGGAAGCTGGGACAAGACCGTCCGCCTCTGGGATCTCAAAAACGACGTGCACTACCTGCTCGCCGGCCACACCGGCCTCGTCAACGCCATCGCCTTCAGCCCCAAGGGCGCCCTGCTCGCCTCGGCCGGCACCGATCGGATCATTCGCGTGTGGAACGTCGAAAGGCGCCAGCGTGAGTACGATCTGGAAGGCACGCCCGGCGAGGTCCAGTCGATCGCCTTTCATCCGGCGGGCGGACGCATCGTCAGCGTCGGCTCCGATCGCCTCATTCGCCTCTGGGATGTCGTAACCCGGCAAGAAATCTTCGACTTCGAGGAGCACGTGGGAACCTTGCGCTGCGTCGCCTTCAGTGCCGATGGGCGGTCCCTCGCCGGCGCCGGCAACGGCGTGGTGCGTGTCTGGCAGGCTTCGCGCGATATTGTCAAATAGGTTGGGTTCTTATGGGACTCTCGTGCGACGCCGGGCCGCTGATTCAAACCACTGATAACCACGTAGTGTGGACGTTAGTCCACACCGGTTCGCAGCTCGTGTGGACTGAAGTCCACGCTACGACGGTTTGAGACCGTTCATGATCAAGTGCGGCCGACGCATCACAACCTTTACGCGTCGCGCGCCGATCTGCCGCCGAGCAGGTAGCCCAGCACGTCGTGCGTTGATTCGTCGAGCGTTTCGAGGTGGCTGATCTCGATCATGCGATCGACGACGAGCTCGGCCAGGCACTGAAAAAACCGCCGCGGATTCTTGGCTCGGACCACGAGGTGGCGCTCGTCGCGGTCGACGCCGCCGACGTCATCCAATTCCAGGAGCGCGGCCGCCAGTATGCGGTTCTGATCGCTGGCGATGCGGATCGAAAGCGGATGATCGTCCAATAGGTCGCGAATCTGCGTCAACGTGCCGACAGCGGCGATGCGGCCTGCAGCCATGATGGCGACATGATCGGTGAGCTTCTCCAATTCTTCTAGCTCATGGCTAGAGATGAGCAGGCATTTGCCTCGCCGTGCGAGTTCGCGAAACAGTTCGACCGACTCGCGCCGGCCGATCGGGTCGATGCCGCTCAAGGGCTCGTCGAGCAGGAGCAGTTCCGGGTCGTGAAGGAGCGCTTGCGCCAGCTTGATTCGTTGCCGCATACCCTTGGAATAGCCGGCGATGGTCCGGTCGGCCCTGTCGCCCATGGCGACGAGTTCCAGCGTTTCCTCCGTGCGGCGAAATGCTTCGTCGTAAGCGTAACCACACATGCGAGCCATCGTCAGCACAAATTGCCGGCCCGACATTTCCTCGTAGAACGTGTCAAGTTCGGGGCAGTAGCCTACATGCCGTTTGGCGTCGGCCGACCAGGCGTCGTGCCCGGCGATGGTGACGTCGCCGAGGTCGGGCCGCATCAAGCCGGCGGCTAAACGCAGCAGCGTGCTCTTGCCCGAGCCGTTATGGCCGACAAGGCCCGTGATGCCAGGACGCAGCTCCAGCGTCACCTGATTGATGCCGATGACCGGGCCGTACCATTTCGAAACATGCTGAAACAGCAGGATGGGCTCTTCTGCGCGCGCGTCAGATCCTGAACGGTCAGCGAAGGTTGCATTGCTTTGCGTCGCTAACGCTTCAGGCTCTGATGTCAGTCCACGATCTCGACGCCCTGCGTCCGGTGATTCAAGTACATCAGGCATATCGTCGTCACTCCAATCAGGACCGCGGCCGCCTCCCAGAACTCCGGTTGCGGCTTCGGATTGATGTCTTCATGGGCGTACGCCAGCATCCCCTGCCCGAGCATCGTCACGTTGTTCCACAGATCGATCAAGCGCCAGCGGGCATCATATTTTAGGCCATCGACGAGGATATTTGCCAATACACGAGCGAAAAAAAACAGCGACATCCAAACCAAAATGAGCGGCATGGTGCGGCGCATCCACATGGCGGTTGCAACCAAGAGCACGCTGAGGAACACCGACAGCAAGAGCCCGTAGCCCAAGACGGCTAACAATAGCGGTATTCCCGCCGGCCCTTTGCCCGTGTCGTTCTCATAGAAGTAGTTGACGTTGGTTAGATAACTCCAATCGTCGAAGGCGTGTTGCCCGTAGAGCACCAGAGCGGGCAGCGTCGTCATGAGTTGCACGATGACCGCCACGGCGGCGCACTTGCCCAGAATGTAATGCCAACGGCTAATCGGCTTGGCCAGGTAGAACGCATGGCTCTTGTTCGTGAAGTCGTCGCCGACCAACAGCGATCCGGCCAGCGACAGCGTCACGACGATGATCCCGCCCTGGTAGGCGAAGAAGTACTGAAACGTGTCCTGGCTGCCGTTGAGAATCCGCAGGGCCTGGCGGATGCCACGCAGCATGCGGCTCGGATCCCTGCCGAACTGCTGCGCCGCCACGCCGAGTTGCGATTCAGCCCAGGCAAGAAGATAGGCGCCGAAGAAGAACATCAGGAACAAGAGAAGCCCGCACGCGTACAGGCCCCAGAACATCCTGCGTGACAGAAACATGCCAAGCGACACGCGCGCAATGGGCCAAATGCTCCACCACGGGCTGTGGAACTCGCCTTGCCAGGGCCGGTAGTGAAGGAGCGAAGCCATGTTATGCCGCTCGCCTTGGGCGAGCGCGGTGGGTTACTTCGGTCGCGGATAATCTTGATCGGCAAGCTTGCGCAGGATCGCGTCGGCCTCCTCGTCGTGCCCTTGCATACGGAAAGTCCAATACTGCCGATACAGTTCATTCGCGGTCGGAGCGGAGACATATTGAGCGACGCTGCGAAACGTCTGCACAAGGGCGTTGTCCTGCCACTGCTTGGCCCGGGCGGAAGCCCATGTCGAATCCGAGTGACGCACCATCGCCCAGATCCATTCGCCGAACTCCTCGGGGAATGCCTCCGTGGTTTCCTTCAGCAGTTCCTGGACGCGCACGACGTCAGCATGGGCCTGGACGGCGTCGCGCGTCTTGCCTTCCTGGCCCAGCGCGATGGCGATCAGGTGTCGGATGCCGAGCCAATGGTGATGCTTCCGGGCCATCGCGTCATAGGCCGGGTCAGTTTTCATCAACGCTTGATGCGCTCGGGCCAGGAACGCATCAACGAGGACATTGCGGCTGCCGCGCGACGGGGCGAGCTTGTGCGCCTCCTCGGCCCAGGCGACCAACTCGTCGACGTTGACCGGTTGATTCAGAATCTGCAAGCTAATCTTGTCGCGCACGAGATTTGCAAGGGCGATGGCGAGCGTTGCGCCGCCGACCCTGCGAGCTTCTTCGACGCGTTTTTGATCATAATCAACGGCGTGCTCAAGCTCTTTGACGCGTTTGTCTTGCTTGACGCGGTCCACCACGTCTTTGAAGTGCCTCAGCGCGTCGGCATGCTCGACGTTGGCCTTGGCAACCGCGTCGCGCAACTGCTTCAAGGCGTCATGATCGTTCATGAAGTAAAAATGATTCGCCAGCACGCTGTAGTTGTGGGCGTCGCGCGGCGATACGACAAGCAGCCGCTCGTAGTGCTTTCGCGACGCCGCCATCCCGGCATGGCCGCGAATCGCTTCACGGAATTGGTTTTTCTTGGCTTGATCGTTGTATAGGAAGCTCACTAGTTCCATCGACGCGTCGGTCTTGAGGAGATTCAAGTTGATCTGCGCGCCGATAACTTCGCGCAGGGCCTTCGCCTTGGTGCGCGTCGACATGTTGCGCACAACGATGCTGTCGCCCGGCTTGATCGCGTAGGCTTTTTCGAGGTTGCCGAGGCCGCGTTCGATGTCGTTGGTATCACCTGTGATTCGGCTGATCGCGAAGTGGACCAGGGCACTGTTGTTGAGCTGGGCATAGTCCTCGGACATTTCGCCGTAAAGCTTGAGCGCCTCGCGGTAGTGCGCGACGGCGTCGTCATTACGATTTTCTTCGTGGGCTTTGTCTCCCTTGGCCATGGCAATGAAAGTCTTGTCCATCAGATCGGGCGGGAAAATCCTGTCGAGCCAGAGGAGCCGGTCGTCGAGGTCCAGCGACATCAAGGCACGGGTGCGAGCGAGATTGGTTTTTTCGCCGCCGATTTCCTTTTCGTAGAAGTCCTCGCAGAGTTTGCGAGCCTCGACGACAGCGCCGACTTCGCGAAGGATGTTGGCGACGGTGTAGGCCACCTGGCCGGGGTTCTTGGCGTTTTTGAGCGCCTCGTCGAAGAGCTTCTTGCCTTCTTCTTCTTTGCCGAGCCAATAGTAGACTCGTGCCAAGTGAAGTCGGCGATTGTCGGGATTGCTGGCGCTGGGAAGTGTGCCAAGAAGCGTGAGCTCGGCTTTTTGCAAGCCGGCGCGCCTTCGCTCCGGGTCATCCATCAGCTTGGCCAGGCGTATTTGCGCCGTGCCCAGATCGAGGCCGGCGGCAACGATCCGCCCTTGCGTGCGGCGAATGTCCTTGAGTTGTTGAAACTGGGCGTCGCGAAAAAGATGGCCGTCGAGATATTCCTTGAACATTTCGTTCTGCGCCCGGCGGTCGTTTTGCAGGGCCCGATGGCGTTCGTAATCGAACCCAGGCGCCTTGCCGGTCTGCAATTCCCGAATGGCCGCGTTGCTCACCCGATTGTACACCTCATCCAGAGCGTTGAGCTTCTTCAACCGATCGTCCGTATAGCCTTCCAGGATGATTGTGCCGAGCGTGAGGTCTCCCTTGTTGATAAGAATCTGCCCCAGGATGCGCGCGCCTTCGAGGTGGCCCAGTTGGTCGCGTTTAGGCATCAACAGCTTTTCACATTCGTCGTACCTGCGCCCGCTTTCATTGATGAACGCCAGGTCGGACAAGGCTTCTAGATTGTCCGGATAGAGCTCGACAATCTTTTCCAGGATCGGCTTCTTGATCTCCGCAATGCGCTTGTCGCCATGCGCAGCGATGGGATCGATCTGGTTGAGAATTCGCCACGAAGTGAGGCTGTCGCGTTCAGCACGCAGCTTGGCCTGGGCGAGGCCGACCTCGAAGAGGTTGTCAGGGCGCTTGTAAAGTTCATGGAGATCGACGCCGATCGCGATGGCCTGAAGCAACTCGCCCGGATCGACGTCATCGAGCGGTCGACGAAAGAGCTGTGAGAGTTTTTCCAGAGCCGAAAAATGAGCGGGCGTTCCGCGTTTGCCCGCGACTTCCAGATACTTCTTTGCCGCGGCGCCGACCAGCCCGTGCTCGGCAAGTTCGTCCCCTTCGGTCAGGGTGCGATTGGCGATGACGTCGGCATTCTTCGAATGGTAATGGTACCAGACACCAACGCCCGAGAGCAACATGGCGAGCACGACCAAAACGTTCCACGCCCGCGCCAGGTTCGATAGCGGCACTTGCCCGATGAACCAGTCTTCAGTTGCCGGCGCCACGCGATAGGCGTCGATTGCGAAAATCGGGATGAACAGGATCGTGAAAAACCGCGTTTTGACGCAGGTGCCCGATTCGGCGTCATGCTCGCGTTGGCCGTAGGCCATCAGTCCGCAGCCAAATATCGACCACACCGACGGCGCACTGCTGATCGGCGTCATGTTCGGAAAATGCTGATCGAAATATCCTTGCATGGTCATGGTCAAGAGCCAGGGGCCAGGGGTCAGGGGTCAGGGGCGAGGGGCGAGGGGCGAGGGGCGAGGGGTCAGAGGTCAACGGTCGGAGCACAACATGCTCCTTGGCGCGGGGTACTTCGTACTCAGTACTCTGTGCCTCTTATTGAGTCCTGACTTCTGGCTCCCGATTCCTGAATAACACGGTGGAACAGTTCTTCCAGGTCTTCGTCATCGGACTGCAGACCGCGGACGACGACCTGGTGCAGTTGCGCCAGCTTGAAGAACGCCTGGTTGGTCCAGCCGGCGGGGACTTGCACGCGATATTCTCCCCTGCCATTGTCGTGGAGAATCTGCACGCCTTCAAGACGTAAGTCCTCCAGAAATCGGTTCGGGTCGCCCTGAAGAAGCAGACGATAGCGATCGTGCCGACTGCGACAAAGCTGGTCTACCGGGCCTTGGCACAAGATGCGCCCTTGGTGCAAGATGACGACGGCATCGCAAACTCGGTCGATATCGCCCAACAAATGCGTCGACAACAGGATTGCCTTGCCATGATCCCGGCCAAGTTGCACGAGCAGATCGAGCATCCCCTCGCGGCCTGCCGGATCCATGCCGCTGGTTGGCTCGTCCAAGAGCAAGACGGGCGGATCGTGCACCAGCGCCTGGGCCAGCTTGAGCCGTTGCTTCATACCGGTCGAGTATTCCTCCAGGAGGCGATAACGGGCATCGTCGAGGTCGAGGCAAGTGAGCACTTCGTGGGCGCGGCGCAGCGCTTGCATGCGCGACATGCCATAGAGTTCACCGGCCAATGCGACGTACTCGGCGCCTTGCATGCCGGGAATTAGCGCGTCGGCTTCGGGCATGTAGCCGATCGCGCGGCGCAGGGCAACACCGGCCGTTGCGAGATCGTGATCGAGCACGCGCCCTGTGCCTGACGTGGGGGGAAGCAGGCCCAGGAGAATCTTCATCAATGTCGATTTCCCGGCGCCGTTCGGCCCAAGCAGGCCGATACGCCCGCGTTCGAGCGTCAGATTGACATCCACAAGCGCATGGTTGTCGCCGAACGAACGCGAGATGTTGTGAAGCTCGATAAACATGATCGTCTAGGAGAATCCTCGGACGGCGTTTCACATGTTCCAGTAAGTCCATTCATGTAGCCAGGGCAAGAGCGCGTAGTGCCGTCTTCCTGAATTCTATTTCTATCGGCGCGTCTCAGGCCCGCGTTTCAAAAACCCCTGGTAATGCGAGCTGAAAAACAATCGCGTCGGGATCGCGGCTTGCGATGGATTTCTCGATCGGATATGATCCGCGGGGAAAGGAGCATCGAGCCCTTGGAAGGATCCAGCATGCGGCGGGATATCGACGGGTTCACGGAAGAAACGTTCGATGTATGCGTCGTGGGTGGCGGGATCACCGGCGCGGGGGTCGCGCTCGATGCCGCCAGGCGCGGATTGCGAGTCGCCTTGATCGAGCGCGGCGACTTCGGGTCCGGCACGAGTACCGCAAGTTCGAAGCTCATCCATGGTGGTTTGCGGTATTTGGAGCAGGGGCAATTCGGGTTGGTTGCAGAAGCGCTCCATGAGCGAGCTTTGTTGTTGCGCCATGCACGTCACTTGGTTCAGCCGTTGCCGTTCGTCGTGCCTTTTTATGACGACCAGCGTGTGGCGCCGTGGCAATGGCGGCTTGGCCTGACAGTTTACGACATTCTGGCCGGACGGGACAACATCGCCCGGAGTCGTCCCCTCTCAACGCGACAAGTCGATGCGGCGACGGGGCCGATGCGCTCGGGTCTACGCGGTGGCGTCCTTTACTACGATGCTTGGATGGATGACGCACGTCTCTGCCTGGCCGTAGTGCGGACGGGCGTCCAATACGGGGCTGTCGCTGCCAGTTACGTTGAAGCCACTGGCTTTGAAAACGCCGGCGGAACGATCTCCAGCGTTTACGCAGTTGACCGTTTGACGGACCGCCGATTTGTCATTCGCGCTCGCGTGGTCGTCAATGCGGCCGGGGCTGGGGCCGATGCGGTTCGCGTCCTGGCGGGCGAGCCGAGCGAGCCGCTGTTGAATCCTACCAAAGGGGTGCACCTGATCGCTCCGGACCAAGGCCATCGCGCGGCCAGTCTGCTGCTGCATCCGGGCGATGGCCGAGTATTCTTCGTCATCCCGTGGTTCGGCAAAACGCTGATCGGTACGACCGACAGCTTCCCGGATGCTGGGCCCAATGCCTTACGCGTCGCGGCCAGCGAGGTTACCTACCTGCTCGATGGCTACAACCACTATTTCGATCGTCCGCTTCAGACCGAACAGATCATTGGTACGTTCGCCGGCTTGCGGCCCTTGCTTCGCTTCCGGCCCGGCGAACCATCGTCTGTGTCGCGTGAGTTTCGCCTGCACGTCGGCCCCACCGGCATGATCACGGCGTTGGGCGGCAAATACACGACGTTTCGCCAAATGGCCGAAACCATCACCGATCAAGTCACATCGTATGTGGGCAAATCCCGGCGTTGTCGAACCGCGTCGTTGCCGCTCATCGGTTCTCCGGCGACGCCGTGGCCGGAGTTTCTGCAGGCGAAGTCAGCGCAGATCGTCGCGCGTCATCCGATTGCCATCGACTCGGTAATGCACCTCGTGCAACGCTACGGGACTGAAGTGGACAAGGTTCTCGAGCGAATAAGCCGAGCTCCGCGCGGTTTCGACCGGCTGCACGCCGAGGAGCCCGATCTTGTCGGTGAGCAGGCTTGGCAGCGCGATGAAGAGATGGCTATCTTCCCGGACGATTTCTTGCTTCGCCGCACGCGCATCGGCATGTGGCGCCCCGGATTGCGCTGTGCTTCCGCCACAACGCAATCCCGATCTGCCTGACGACGGATTGCTGTCACCCCAAGGAACACGCCAGTCGGTAAAGGATATTAGAAGCGGTCTCGACCTCGTCGAGAGGGACCCATTCGTCGATCGTGTGCGCCTTGGCGATGTCGCCGGGGCCGAAGACGACCGAGGGAATGCCGGCCCAGGCGAGCGTGGCGGCATCGGTGCCGTAGGGAACGGAGTGCACCTTGTGGCTACCACGCTCGGAGTCGATGGCGGCGCCGAGCAGACGCTGAATTTCCTCCGAGCCCTTCGGGCTGAGCGCCGGCATACGAATCCATGGCGCTGTCAGCTCGAACGGGAACTCGATGCCGGCATTGTTTTTCAGATGAGCGAGCAAATGCTTGGACGCCTCGTCTGGATCTTCGCCGGTGATGAGTCGGCGGTCGATGCCGATCTTGCAGTGATCCGGAACCGTGTTGACGCTGACGCCGCCATCGATCAGCCCGACGCTAAGGCTTGCAGGCCCGAGCAGTGGATCACTCGTGGTGGTCCGTAGGATGCTCGCATATTGTTCCAGTGCGACCAACAAGCGGCCCATGCGGTAGATAGCGTTCACTCCTTGCTCGGGCGCCGAACTGTGACAGGATCGCCCCGACGTGTAGATGTTCCAGCGGACGACGCCTTTGTGGGCATGGACGATATTGAGATTGGTCGGCTCGGCGACAACGGCGAAGTCGGCCTTGGTTCGCTTGGCCAACTCAACGACGCCGAGCATGGTGCTCTCTTCGTCCACGCTGCAGGCCATGATGACGTTGCAGCATCGCTGCGGTTTTTCGCGCACAAGCCGTGCGAAACAGGCGAGCATGGCCGACATGCCTCCCTTGATGTCGCAGGCGCCGCGGCCATAGAGTTTGTTGCCTTCGATCTTGGCGCCGAAGGGTTCGATGATCATGCCGTCGACGGGCACGGTGTCCTGGTGCGCCTCGAGCATCAGCGTGCGTTTCGCGCCGGGGATGTTCAAGCGAGCGACGATGTTGTCGCGATTCGGCGCGGTTGGCTGGCGCTCATAGGGAACGCCGAGCGAGCGGAAGAATTGCTCCAGGTAGGCCGTCACGCGATGTTCCAGCGTGATGTCGGCTGGAATGTCCTCGCGCATCGGGTTGACGCTAGGGATGGCGACAAGGTCACGCAACAGTCGAGTGGTTTCGGTCATAGGTGTCACAATTAGAGGTCGGTCTTTTGCTCGCCGCAACGCAATGGCCGGTACTCAGTACTCCTCTTGTTTCACTCCGTTTTACTAAACTGCCGATCCGTGTTCATCTGGAGTTCACCGACAGGACCGAATGGCGGCGGGGAGGAAGTCGAGGACATCGGTGGCGAGCAGGCTGATTTCGCCGATTTGATCGCGGGCCAGGTCGCCGGCCAGGCCGTGCCAGTGGACGCCGAGTTGGGCTGCCTCGAACGGCGCGAGATGCTGGCCGAGGAGGGCGGCGATGATCCCGGTTAATACGTCGCCGGTTCCGCCTTTGGCCAAGCCCGGATTGCCGGTGGTGTTGACGTAAATGCGTTGGCCGTCCGTGACGATGGTGCGGTTCCCTTTCAGGACGACGACGCAATCGTGCTTCGCTGCAAAATCGCTTGCCAACTCTGCACGATTGGCCTGAACGGTCTGGGTGTCTGTACCGAGCAGGCGGGCAAACTCGCCGGGGTGGGGCGTGATGATACGGTGCTTCTGTCCCGAACTGAGACGTTCGGTTTGGCCGATGAACGCGTTCAGTCCGTCCGCGTCGATCACCAGCGGCTTGGCAACGCGCGAAGCGAGCTCAAGGACAAGGCCGGTCAGTCCTGGGCTGCGATTCAATCCGGGGCCAATGGCAATCACGTCGTGTGCGGTGCATAATTCGAGCAGCAGCGATAACGCGGTCGCGGCGATGAACCCATCGGCATCCTGCGGCAGCGCCGCCGTCGTGTAGCAGGTATTGCCTGTTGCCACGATGGGGAGAACTTCCGCGGCCGTGGCGACTTTGACCAAGCCGGCACCCGCCCGAAGTGCAGCGCAGCCGCACAGGATCGCCGCCCCGGACATGCCGCGGCTGCCGGCGATCACGAGCACTCGGCCAAAGTCCCCCTTATGGCAGTCGGCTGCCCGAGGCGGCAGCACGGGAAGCGCGGTGATCGTTTGCGGTCCAGTCATTGCGTGTGCTTTGAAAAAAATGCGGCTGCGCCATAACCATCGTTGCTTACGCTTCAGGCTCTGATGACTACATTACGGCGCCAGACGTTCGATGAGCCAGCCTTCGCCGGCGCGACGGTAACGGAGCCGATCGTGAAGCCGATTCTTTTTACCTTGCCAGAACTCGATCGTGTGGGGAACGACGCGATAACCGCCCCAATGCGCTGGCCTGGGCACGTCGTCTTCTTCGCCGAACTGTTCCAGCAGTTGCTGCAACCGCGCTTCCAGGAACGCCCGATCAGCGATCACTTGACTCTGCGGCGAGGCGTGGGCGCCGAGCTTGTGGCCAAACGGTCGCGTCCGAAAATAGGCGTCCGACTCGTCCGCCGAGACGGCTTCGACCGCTCCTTCGACCCGAATCTGGCGCTCCAGCTGCGCCCAGTACAGCACCAGGGCAGCACGTGGATTGGCCGCGAGTTCGCCCGCCTTACGGCTCTGGTAGTTGGTGTAGAAGACAAATCCGCGTTCATCGAAGCCGCGCATCAGCACCATCCTGGCACTCGGGGCGCCGTCGGCGCCAACCGTGGCCAGTGTCATTGCGGACGGTTCCGGCAATTCGGCAGATTCAGCGTCAAGATACCATGCGGAGAAAAGGGCATACGGGTTCGCTGGGGCGGTCGTCTCTAACAGTTCAGAGAGGATGTTCGCAGGCATGGAAATGCCGTGAAAAGGAGGGGCGCAAGAAAATGTCCCACTGAAGAATACCTCGGCGTCGCCCAGTCACCGAAGCGATCAATCAGCGGGACAACGCTATACTATCCGTCCACGAGAAACATGCAATAGTTTTTTCTTTTTTTTTCTTTTTTATCGGAACTTTTCCGCCCCGCCGATCGCCGAGAAATCTACTTATTTCGCTAGGGCTAAAGGTTGTCGGCATCCCCTTGCAGCGGGTGCGCATTCTCAGCTCGAATCGAGCCGGCACGAATAGAGACTTAACTCATTACCGTGGGTTAGGTTGCGCGAGAGCGCTTTGTCGGTCG
>VGZI01000174.1 GCA_016872605.1 Planctomycetota bacterium | reverse complement strand
GGGCGTCCTAAGGGCGAAGGCCCCTATTATGCCACGTCGCAGACGTGAACCCATGTGCGCCGCCAAATTCAACCGCCCCAACCCTCCCCCACCGCCGCCGTTTTGAACCGCCCTCAACAACTCTTGTTCCCACAATAAGAAAGCCCTTCGACGTACTTGTCGAAGGGCTTTCTTTTCCATCAAGTGGAGGCGGCGGGAATTGAACCCGCGTCTCGGAGTACTTCAGCGTCCGCATCTACGTGTGTAGCTCGCCGATGTGAAGGGCTTGCCCCTTCGCGTTCATCGCCCGGCCTTCAGCGAACAAAGGTACCGTACGACTAACCGGCCAGAAGGTTTAACGAGCGTGGCCGCCGATAGCACCCCTCACCTCCAACCCCTCTCCCAGAAGGAGAGGGGAGACGGCGAAAGACTCATCCGCTCGCGAGCCTGATTTGACGACCGAACTGGGACCTCTCAGGCGAAGCTCCCAGGATCGGGGTAGCCGTTATTAGGCTGCCATGCTGAATTGAGGTTCAGCAGTTAAGTGTGTGATCAGCTTTTAACGTGGCCAACTGATCAACCACGACACGCCACAAGACGCCTCAACTTACCCGATCGAAACCAGGTCGCCCCCTTCGGCGAGGCTGAGGCCCTCGGCTATTACCATTATATCGGCAAATCGAGTTGCCGACGTGCATGTCGAGTTCGCGGCGGCAATTCGTATCATATCTGCGATTCGTTGCCTCACCTCCAATACCGCTTAGGAACGGATGATGTCGACCGATGCGGTTTGTCCCGATGTCGTCCGGCGAAAAGTCGCCTGGCGCGTCGTGCCGCTTATCTTTGTCCTGTACGTGATCGCGTATCTCGATCGAGCCAATGTCGGGTTCGCCAAACTGCGCATGCAGGAAGAGCTCGATTGGCTGACAGACTCTGTCTACGGCTGGGGATCGGGCTTCTTCTTTTTCGCGGGCTATTTGCTTCTGGAGATTCCGGGAGCGCTCCTGGTCGAACACTGGAGCGCCCGCAAATGGTTTTGCCGAATCTTGCTGTCCTGGGGCGCCGTGTCGATGGCCATGGCGTTCGTGCAATCGCCGTGGCAATTTCACTTGGCCCGGTTTCTCCTTGGACTGGCGGAGGCGGGCTTCTTTCCGGGGGTGATCGTCTATCTTACGCACTGGTTCCCGCGCGCCGATCGAGGGCGGGCGCTTGCCGGACTGGTGTTCGGCGTTCCCTTCAGCCTGGCGCTCGGCTCGCAGATGTCCGATTGGATCATGGTGCACAACTGGCTCGGAGTTAGCGGCTGGCAGTGGGTTTTCCTTATCGAAGGCGCGCCGGCCGTGCTGTTCGGTATCCTTGTCCCGTTCATCATGACGGATCGTCCCGGAGATGCGACTTGGCTCACCGACGCCGAGCGCGAATGGCTCGAGCGAACGCTGCAAGCGGAACGCGACGAGGCGACGAAGTCCGGTAGCGCGACATTGGGGCAGGCTTTGCTGCAACCTTCGGTGTGGATTCTGTCGCTCGGCATCCTGGCGACAAACACCGGCGGTTATGCGATGGGCTTCTGGCTGCCGACCTTCATCGACAACATGCTCAAGCCGGCAATCGCGGAAGCGGGCGACAATCTCTCAAAGCCCACGGACGCACTGTTCTACCTCGGATTGTTCTACTTCAGCGGCATCGTCGGCGTGTTCGTCTCCGGGCAATCGTCGGATCGCACGGGCGAGCGCAAATGGCACTGCATCGCCGGGCAGGTCGGCACAGGTGTCTTCCTGGCGCTCGCAAGCCAAATCCCCGGCCAGTCGTTTGCCATGGTCATGGTTTGGCTCTGTCTGATGGGCTTCTGCGCGTACTTCTGGCCTCCGCCATTCTGGGTGTTGCCGACGATGTCGATGTCGGCCTCGGCCGCGGCGGTGTCGATCGGCTTTATCAACATCTGCGCAAACATCGCAGGGCTGATCGGGTCGACGGCGGTCGGCGAAATGAAAGCGGTAGGCTACAGCGACGCCAACTGCATGCTCTTCGGCGCCTGTTGTTACGCCGGCGGCGGCGTAATCATCGCCTTTTTGAATGCGACTCCGAAACCAGTAATCCACGAAGATCACCAAGATCACCAAGGAGATGCGCCGACGATCCGACGTGAGTGAACGATACTCAGCGTTTCGGCTCTTCAGATCAGTTTGTCGGGCTACTTCGCGTCCTTGGCGTCATTCGTGGATTATTCGAAATAAACGGACTCAGATTATCCAATCTCCGCAAACGTTCCAGTTTTGCAATTGACGCTCCCCGTGAAAAGGTTACCATTGAATAAGAAGAAATACGGAACCTTGTTCGCACATTCCCGCCTCATAACCCCAATCCAGCGCTGTTGAGGTTCCGCGGAATCGGCGAGGGGAAGTCTCCTCCAATGGCCACGGGAACCAGCCATCGCATCGACGATATTGCGCACGAACTCTTTCAGGTGGTTACGCAAATCTGCCTCTCCACCTTGCGCGGCCGACGCCGCACCGGCGATCTGAAAGAGGTCGAGTTTCTGACGCTCTCGCTCTTGCAAGAGCACGGGACGCTAATCGTTGGCGACATCCAGCGCGTTCTGGGCATCCTCCCGGCGCAAATGTCACGCGTGATCCGCGCGTTGGATAACCGCGAACGTCCGCTCATCCAGTGCAGCATCAACCCGCGCGACAAGCGCAAGATCGACGTCGAGCTGACGCCCAATGGCGAGAAAGCGCTATTGGAATACCAGGGCAAGCGCGTTGGCCGCATCGTCGAGCAACTCAGCAATCTATCGGATGAGGATCAGGAAGATCTGATTCGCGCTCTGAACAAGCTACACGGCTTGCTCGATTCGAAATAACACCTACCACCGCAAAGCAGCAAAGGCGAAGAGTGCCGTGAAGCTGGCGAACAGCACCGTCAGCGTGTGATAGCCCGCGTGCAGCCACCACGCGATCAAATGCTCCTTCACGTCGAGCACCGTCTGCAGCGACAGGCGGATTCCCCAAAAGATCGCGATGTAGCCGCAGACGCAGCGCGCCAGCGTCGAACCGTCCGCGAGCGCGTCGGCGTTGACGATGGCAATCAGGCCGTTCGCGACGATGCCGAGCACAACGTAGCCGCCGTAGGTCCAATAGAGTTGGCGGTGCAGGTGCGGCAAGTCCGCGAGCGAGTCGCGCCAGTTGAGCCGGAGCGGCACCAGGGCCGATGCGACGAGCACGCACAGCTGAGCGAAACCGGCTAGGAAAATCGCGAGTGCGAGAGGTTCCTTCATGAGATGCCTCCGAGAAAATCGACAAACGGGACGATGACGCCGCGGACGAATGGTGAATGAAAGAGCAGCCATAATGGGCCGAGCAACACGAGCATGGTAAACGCCCAGCCGATGACGCCGATGCCGAGGCCGATACGCCTGCCTAGCGAAGAGCGTTCGAGGAAGATTGCGCCGCCCTGCACGAAGAAAAACACCGTCGGCCCGCCCCATCCGGCGCCTGCGGGCAAGGAGATGACGAGATCATGCACCAGGCCGCTGAAAGCGAAGCCGACCAGGAGGGCAACCTTTGCCCCACAGTGAATCGTCAGCGGCCGGAACAGGAAGCGATGCGTCAGGTCGCGAAAGGCGGTATTCCAGCGCCGGCCCCAGAAGTCGGTGACGCTCGTTGCCAGGATCGGCCAGTTCATCACCGGCGTCGCGGCGATGCCGGCCGTTTGCCAGGCGAGGCCAAGCACGTCAAATAAACCGAAATGAAGCACGAAGACGATGCCGACCATGCCGACCCAGCCGCGCAGCAGGTCCTGGTTGCGTGCCAGCAAAGCAGCTGCACTCCAGAGTAGCGCGATGCCGACGGTGAGCTTGGCGAATGCGAACAACCAAGCAAATAGGTGCGGTCTGCAGGAGTTAGACTTGCGCAAGAACGCGTCAGCATCCAGTCCCGGCCAAAGGACGAGATAGGCGAGATGCCGTCGCCAATTAGCGTCGTGCGCGGACGCCACCCACCAGGTCAACCACTTGCAGCCGGCGTAGATCGTCCACGCAAAGAGCCACATGAACGCCCAGCGCGGCCACACCTCCGGCGTCAAGAGGACGGCGGCGCTCGGCAACGCCAGGAGAGGCAGTATGGCAATGACCCACTTCATGCCATGCCAACCGCAAACCGGCGTGCGTTTGCAACATCATATGCTCGATAAGGGAAACGCGGCCGGTCCTCGCCTGAATCACGAAGCCCAAAACGACAGGCGGGCCTGTCAAACCTTTAACATGCCAACTTTCTTGGCGTAGGCGAAAATCCCGCCGGCGTCGATGATCGGGGCCACTTCGCCGAGAGGTTTTAATTTCCAACTCTCCTTGGTCGTGACGTTCGTCAATGTCCCCGATTCGACATCGACCGTCAATTCATCACCGGTACAAATCTGCTCGCACAGGCGATCGGCCGTCTCGAATGGGATGATGTAGCCGCCGTTGACGGAGTTGCGGAAGAAGATGCGGGCATAGAACTCGGCGATGACGCATTTGATGCCGGCCGCATCGAGGGCGATTGGGGCGTGCTCGCGCGACGAACCGCAGCCGAAGTTTTTTCCCGCGACGATAATTTGATAATCGGAGACGAACTCGTCCTTGGTATGGAACAGCACGTGCCCCTTCGGCAACCCTGCTTGCGCCGGCGGCACGCTCGAAAGCGCGTACTTGCCGAACATCTTGTATTCCGCCGGGATGGCCGGGTTGTACGTCAGGTACTGAGCCGGGATAATCTGGTCGGTGTCGACGTTATCCCCGAGAACGTAGGCGCGGCCGGTGATGGTGGTTTGCATGGCATTGTGCTCGTCAAGAAAATGTAGGCCGTTTACGTTTAGCGCTCGCATGGCGCCATGCGAGCGCTAAACGTAAACAGCGAGTTCATTGCAAACAATCCCTCGGATCGCTGATGGCCCCGGTCAGCGCACTCGCCGCCACGGTCAGCGGACTGGCCAGGAACACCTTGGCTTCCTTGTGTCCCATGCGGCCGGGGAAGTTGCGGTTGGTGGTGCTGATGCAACTGATTGGCGCGTTGAGTCGGCCGAACGTGTCGCTTGGGCCGCCCAAGCAGGCGGCACACGATGGCTCGCCGATCTTGGCGCCGGCGCTCAAGAAAATTTGCTCCAAGGTCTGCCCGTTGATCGATTCGCATTTAAGCCCGGCTGCGATCTCGCTGGTTGCCGGCACGACGAACGTGTCGATCTTGACGCTGCGGCCTTTCAAGATGCGGGCAGCGGCGCGAAAGTCCGTCATCTTCCCGCCGGTGCAAGAGCCGATGTAGGCGCGGTCGAGCTTCGTTCCTTTCACTTCGCTCACCGTCGCCTTGTTGTCCGGGCTGTGCGGCTTGGCGATGATCGGCTCCAATTTGCGGACGTCGTAGACCTTCTCGAAGCAGAACTTGGCGCCGGCATCGGTGGTGACGACCTGATACGGCTTCTTGCTCTTGTTGCGAGCGTTGACGTAGTCGAGCGTGAGTTTGTCGGGGGCGATGACGCCGTTTTTGCCGCCAGCTTCGATGACCATGTTGCACAGGGTCATTCGTTCTTCGATGTTGAGGGCGAAGACGCCGTCGCCGTCGAATTCCATCGCTTTGTAGGTGGCGCCGTCGCAGCCGATGTCGCCGATGACTGCGAGGATGAGGTCCTTGGCCATGAGGTACGACGGCAACTCGCCGTGGAAGACGAAACGCATCGTCGGCGGGACCTTGACCCAGAGCTTGCCCGTGCCCATGACGAAGCCGGCGTCGGTGTTGCCGATGCCCGTCGCGAACTCGCCGAACGCGCCGGCCGTGCACGTGTGGCTGTCGGTGCCGAACAGGACTTCGCCGGGCCGCGTGTGGCCTTCCTCGGGCAGTGCAATATGGCACACGCCTTTGTACTTGTCCGTGCCGACATCGTAATAGTACGGCAGCTTCTGCTCGGCCACGAACTGGCGCAGCACATCGACGTTGCGGTTGGCCATCTTGTCTTGCGTGAAGATGTAGTGATCGGGAACGATGACGACTTTCTCGCGATCCCAAACCTTGGCGTCGTTGCCGAAATGTTGCTTGAAGACGCCGATGGTCCCGGGCCCGCACACGTCGTGGGTCATCAGGATATCCGCATCGACCCAGATGTTGTCGCCCGGTGTCACGCTCGCTTTGTCGGCGTGTTTGGCCAGGATTTTCTCCGTCATCGTCATCGCAGGCATACAGGAAATCTCGGCGTCAGAAGGATGGTGTCGTCACTCATTCAGTATAGTGGAAGTGCCGCGCTGTCCGAGCGGACTGTGCCCAGCGCGGCTACAGCCCGGATGAAATCGGCGACTTTTTTCCCGGCATCACGCTCGCCGACGTGTGTGCCGCTCTGACTTGTTTCTTGGACAAATGCCAAGAAATCGAGACATGTCAGTGGGAGGTTCATCAAATCCCGAGCCCGATGGCCACAGGCCTTTTCGACCCTGACGATGGGCCGAGCCTAGTACCTGTGGTTGGGAGGCCAGGCGTGCGTGTTATCCGGCGGAGCCCCGATTAGCTGGGGCGCGACGTCGCCCACCTGTGTGGATGATCCTGCGGCATCGACCGATACGATCCGATTTTACGGCAAACCTTTGCGCTGGCATCAGGGCGTTGCCCGGCTGGCGACGCCATTCTGGGCTGGTCGGGCGTTTCCGGTCCGATGAATCGGTAGTTTCCGAGTCAAAATGACGCGCAGGAGATTGCCAATGTTGACCGCAAGGATGCGCCGATTCATGGTGTGTGCTGCGTTCTTTTTCACTACCAGCGTGGGCTTTTCGCAATCCGTGCCTTCAGACCAAGTCACGCCACGCACCTTCCGCAACCTCGCATTGCCGCGCTTTCCCGAGGGAATAGACGTCAATCCGACGGGACCGATGTCGGTGCTTACAGGCGTAGATGCTGTCATTCCTGACCACGGCCAGCTTTTTGATCGCCTCAACGGCGGTGTCAGCGCCGGAATCGGTCTTGGCATTCCGCTCGGTCCCGTGCGTGAATCGCCTGCCGGTGGCATCATCAACTGGAGCGGCAGCGTGGGCTATCGCTATCTTTGGCTGGACGGCAAAAATGACGTGCAGCTCAATCAGCCCGGCGGCAAGGACTTCAACGTCAATCATGCCAACTTCCATCTCTGCGAATTTGGCGTCGAGCGCAGGGTCGTATTTCCCACCGCCGTGTTCTCGCCAATGCGTATGAGTCCAAACGCAGGCATTCTGGCTCGCCCTCAATCGACGTTGGCCGTTAGCTTCGGCTTTCGCGGCCTGTTGGGAGGCGCCAACGCCGATGTCAGTCAGGCCAAGTTCGATCCAGCCAAAACGCAGGTCATTATCCAAGGCGCCCCGCGCGATGAGGCTTTCGCCGGCGGCTATGAAGTGTACGGCAAGCTTGGCCTGCAGTTCCCCAGCGGCATCGAAATCAGCGTTCGCGCCGGTTATGGCCAGCTTTTCACCAGCCTTTTGCAAAACCAGAGCAGCGCGAACGGCTACGTGCCGATTGGCGTAACTCTTACAGTTCCGCTGGAGTTACGCGGGGAACAGGCGTTTAGGGGCCGTCTTGCCCCGGGTGCTCAGGGTTTTAACGTCCCGAGTTTGCTGGGGCCAAGATCACAACGTCCCTACTTTGACGACGGCCGGTTCCCCACTCTCGCAGACGTTTTGCGTTTTCGACGCTAGTTCCGGCGCCGACGAAAGTAAGCGACCGAAGGAAACCAGGCCAGCGCCTTGTTTTCTCCGGTCGTCTAAGACCTTCAAACCTGTCTTTTTCAAAGCTCGCCACGGAGTGCTTTGTTCGGCGGAATGGTGCATCCCGTTGTTTAACAAAGAACGAATGGAAATAGTCGGCGCGTGTGAACATTTCTGGCCTGCCATCTCTCCACTAAGATAATAGCCACCGATGAAACTCGGATGAAACACGGATGAAACACGGATTGACCGGCTCGCCTAGTCCCAATCGGTGTTTCATCCGTGGCTACAAACCTTCGGCACGGAGTCAACGATCATGGCCGACAATGAACCCGCCCCTCCCCCCGGCAACGCAGGAGGCTCGCTCAACTTCATCCACCAGATCATCGAAGAGCACAACAAGACCGGCAGGTTTGCCGGCCGGGTTTGCACGCGCTTCCCCCCGGAGCCGAACGGCTATTTGCACATCGGGCATGCCAAGTCGATTTGCCTGAACTTCGGCACTGCCCGCAGGTACGGTGGCAGATGCAATCTTCGTTTTGACGACACGAACCCCGAGAAGGAAGAGCAAGAGTACGTCGATTCCATCATGGAAGATGTCCGCTGGGTCCTATCCGGAACGCTACCCGCAGGACGCACCGATCCCTGGGACGGCCTCTACTACGCCTCCGATTACTTCGATCAACTCTACGAATGGGCAATCGTCCTGATCAAGAAGGGCAAGGCGTTCATTTGCGATCAAACTCCCGATCAGGTTCGCGAAACCCGCGGCACGCCGAACAAGCCCGGCACGAATAGCCCCTTCCGCGATCGCTCCGTCGAGGAGAATCTCAAGCTCTTCGAAGGCATGAAAAACGGCGAGTTTCCCGATGGCTCGCGAACCTTGCGTGCCAAGATCGATATGGCTCATGCCAACATCAACCTGCGCGACCCCGTCCTGTACCGCATCATGCGGGCGACCCATCACCGCACCGGCGACAAATGGTGCATCTATGCCATGTACGACTACGCCCATGGCCAAAGCGATTCGATCGAAAAAATCACCCACTCGATCTGCACTCTCGAGTTCGAGCACCACCGCCCCCTCTACGACTGGTTCATCAACGAACTCGGCATCTATCACCCGCAGCAGATCGAGTTCTCACGCCTCAACCTGACGTACACCGTCATGAGCAAACGTAAGCTGCTGTTGCTCGTCAAGGACAAGCATGTGCGCGGCTGGGACGACCCGCGCATGCCGACGATCTCCGGTCTGCGCCGCCGCGGCTACACGCCGGAGGCGATCCGCGCCTTCTGCGAGCGCATCGGCGTATCGAAATACGAAGGCACCATCGAAATGGCCTGGCTCGAAGACGCCCTGCGCGACGACCTCAACAAGAAGGCCCAGCGCCGCATGGCTGTTCTGCGTCCGCTCAAGGTCGTGATTGAGAATTATCCAGAAAGCCAAACCGAGGAACTCGACGCCGTCAACAATCCGGAAGACCCGTCGGCCGGCTCGCGCAAAGTTCCGTTCGGCCGGGAGCTGTACATTGAACGCACCGACTTCATGGAGGATCCGCCCAAGGGCTATTTCCGACTCTCGCCCGGCAAAGAGGTGCGCCTGCGCTGGGCGTATTTCCTCAAGTGCAACGGCGTCATCAAAGATGCGGCAGGCAATGTCACCGAACTTCGCTGCACCTACGACCCAGCGACGAAAGGCGGCAACGCGCCCGATGGCCGCAAGGTCAAGGGAACCATCCACTGGGTGAGCGCCGCCCACGCGGTCCCCGCCGAGGTGAGGCTCTATGACCACCTCTGCAAGGTCCCGTTCCCCGAAGACGTGCCGGAGGGGCAGGATTTTCTCGTCAACCTCAACCCGAACTCGCTGGAAGTTGTGACGGCGATGGTGGAGCCGAGCCTACATTTCTCCCCTCTCCCCCCGGGAGAGGGGTCCGGGGTGAGGGTGGGTGACAAGTTTCAATTCGAACGCCTCGGCTACTTCAGCGTCGACAAGGATTCGACGCCCGGCAAATTGGTGTTCAATCGCGCGGTGACGCTGGCCGATACCTGGGCAAAGATGGAAAAGAAGGGGAATCGCCAGTAGCACTCTTAATCGGGATCGGAACCAACCCGCACAATTCAGACGCGTGTGTATCTGCGACGACCACAGTTTCACACAATATTGACATGCCCATTCGCGTCAATCATCGTGAGAAATCGGACTTAGCGGTTCATTCACGTGGGCGTATCACCAGCCCTGCCTATCCAGGCGTCATTAAGAAACTTGACGCGAACTCGGCGGTGAGTGGGTCCGGGGAAAAGATGCAACGGATTCAACTGGCCATGCGGGCCGGGCTTGAACGAAATGAGCGCACGGGGCCCTTTTGAATCGTCGTGCTTACCTGAGCGGATCAACGAGGCGCGGCGTCGGCGGCAGCGGCCGGCCGTGGCGAGGACGATTCGCCAATGCTTGATACCCCTTTTCCGTTTGAAGCGACGCGTAGCACATCGGATTGTCGGCACACTCGCTAACGTCACAGCCCGCATCCACGGCGCGTTCGAGATAACTGATTGCCATCGGGGCCCAACGGCGCTCGACGCGACTGGCCAAAGCGCACACGCGAGCCCCGTCTCGCAACAATTCGGGGTTCGGCGCTCCACAACCGAGAGCACGCTGAATGTCCGTGGCGCCGGCTTGCAGGTCTGCATAGATCGGGCTCTTCACATTGCCCGGCTTCAACTCGTCCGTCTTACGCATGGCGCGAAGATATGCACCGACGGCGCGATTGTGATATGCCGCCTGCAGTCCGCGATCCGCTCGCAGGGCGAGTTCGAAGCTATCGCTTGCCTCCGCGAATCGCTTCAGCTTGAGATAGCTGAAGCCGAGGTTGTTGTGCACAGCAGCGTTGGCGTGGCCGGCATTAACGGCGCCCTGATAATGCGTGACGGCGACCTCCGTTGACGCGTCGAGCCGATTCAGGCAATAGCCCGCTCCCGCCTTGCAGCGTCCGTCCGCTTGTCGCGCATCTGCCGCCAGGAAGTCCTGCAGTGCGAGCTGATAATACTTGGACTCAGCGCCTCCGAGCCTTCGAAACGCCTGGGCACGCGTGAATAGCAACGCATGGTTCCTCGGGTCCGCTTCGATCATGGCGTTCAGCGGCACAACGGCGTCGGCGTCGCGGCCCTCGCGGATTGCCCGCGCGGCGGTCTCTTCCGGCGGCTCGCGATCGGCGGGCCGCGTTGGCATGGCGACGAACGCAGCAATCCCCAGCGACAGCGCGGCCAAGGCAATCGCTGCCCCAGAGATCCACGCCGCCAGCCCCCACGCTTGCCGCGGCGCCGGTCGAAGCGCGCGCAAGACCTCGGCCGCGCTTGCCGGTCGGTCGGCGGGATTCGGCGCCAGGCAACGTTGAATGAGGTTGCTGAATGCTTCATCCACGTCCGGATTGACGCAATGCGCCGCCGGCGCTCCACGAGCCTGACGTTCGAGAAAAAGCTCATGCACTTCCGTGCTTGATTGCTTGTGTGATATCGGACCAAACGGGTGCTGGCCGGTCGCCAACTCGTAAAGAATCACGCCCAGCGAGAAGAGATCGGATCGTGCGTCCAAGGAGCGTTCGGCTTCGACTGCGGATGGCGCCGCCATGGCCCGTAGCTGCTCGGGCGACATGTACAACAGCGTTCCTCCCAACGGCGACGACGTCTCGCGCGCATCCGCGCAGAGATTGAAGTCCAGCAGCATCGGGTCGCCATTGGGGGCCAGCAGCACATTCGACGGTTTTAGATCGCGATGGCAAATGCCGCGGTCGTGCATATGCGCCAACGCGTCGGCCAACTTCGTGCCGATCCAGCGGATTCCCTCGATGTAGGTTCCCGATTGCAACAGCGCATCCGGCTCGCCCTGATATCCTTCGACGGGGTAGGGCAGATCCAGAGCGGCATCCAGAATCACGCGCGCCGCCGTCGGCCTAAGATCCTTCGAAAAAGCGCGATCATGCACATCACAGAGCGTGGCGGCGCCAAGGTACGGCATGCACACCGCCGTGAACCCTGTTGCCGAATCTTCCTGCACGGAATGGATCGGCACAATGTTCGGATGCTGAATGCGCCCCAGAATGTCCGCTTCGCGCGTCCCGCGCATCGCGATCTTGACGGCCACCAAGCGATCGCCTACCATCGGTTCTCGGGCCAGGAACACCCGAGCGAATGCGCCATGCCCCAACGACATCTTGAGATCGAAGCCGGCGAACGATTGCCCGATTTCCGGCCACGCGTCGAGGTCCCCAGGAATTACGTGTTGATACTCTTCAACAAAGCGGTCGGCTTGCACCAGCTTGATGAGCGTACTCTGCACGAGGGGATACTGAGCGCAAAACGCGTCGGGATCAACTTCCTCGCCACGGTCCACGCGGGCCCGGAATTCTTTGTAGGCCAGATCGATCGTGGCAAATTTCTCCGATCGCCGGTTCGCGTTCCAGGCGCATCGGCATGGGCGTGGTGTCCAGTTTGACGCCGTCTGCGCTTTCGCCGATCTCGTCGGTCTCACGTTTCGTCGTCGTCACGCTCATGACATCCCTCCAGGCAAGCGGGAGTCAATGATCCGCGCGACCGTTTTGATACTGATGTTAAGTTTCCCGGCGATCTCTTCGTGGGTCTTCCCTTCGCGCAGAAGCAGGAATACGCACCGATACACCGGCGGCTGCTTACGAAGGAACACGGTCCACTCCTCGTCGGTCATTAGAATCTGACTCGGCGTTTGCTGATTGCCGTGCAGGCCGTGTTTGTCGAAGCGGGTCGAGTCATCCAGCGATTGCTCACGCCCGCCATCGCGTCTTTGGGCGTTGCGCCGCCGATAGGCATCGATGACCATGTTGCGCGCCAGTGTGGTGAGGTAGGAAAAAAGCTCCTCGGCACTGTGAAACGAGACTTTGCCGGGAAACCGCGTGTAGAACGAAGCCCAGACGTCCTGTGCGAAGTCGAGCGAATCGAATTTGGAGCGGATGCTCTTGCTGAGGTGACGCCGAATCGCGTGCAGGAGGTACGGTTCATATTCACGAAACAGCTCCTCCGCCGCTTCTTCCGAACCGGACAATACGCGTTCCATTAACGCCTGGAATTCTTGACTGGTCTTGGCCATCACCGAGTCCCGCGGCCGAGCTGACTGCATACTAGAATCGTTGCTCTAATCCTACTGGGAACAGTGCCTACAACCTCGGTAAGTACACTTATTAAATCACGAGGTGTCGATAAGCAATCAGAAATTCTCTAATAAATCGGGATCTATCGATACATTTGTCCATTACTCAGTATTCGACTGCAGGTTGCTACGAAAATAAACTCGAAACGAAACAGGAA
>VGZI01000173.1 GCA_016872605.1 Planctomycetota bacterium | reverse complement strand
TTCCATCGCAATTTGGTGAATCGCGGTTCGAGCCGTCTCCGATGACCAGCGCGCTTGCCAAAGTAGCGCTCGGGGCGTGTATTTTCACGAGTCTCGTGATGGCTGGCAGCGAGTATTTTCAGATGCGGCTGGCAGACCGCATGATTGCAGGTGAGCTTGTCCCCGAGAATGAGCTGACAAGCAACGATTTCCGCCATCGCATCCTTGGCATTATCAACACGGTCGCGTTTGTCTTCTCCGCCGTTTGTTTCCTCATTTGGTTTCACCAGGCGCATACAAACCTGAAGGCACTGTGAGTGGTCGGTTTGACGTATACGTCAGGTTGGGCCGTGAGATGCTGGTTTGTGCCCATTCTTAATTTCTACAGGCCGGTGCAGATTGCCCAGGAGATTTGGCGCTAAAGCGATCCGGCCATGAGTCGATGTGCCGATTCGGCGCCGTCTTCGCCGTTGATCGGAATGTGGTGGGTGACGTGGATGGCGTCAAACGTGATCGGTTACATGCGATGCGGTTTTCGTGGGGAGCGAATACGCCGGAGTTATTTCGATCCGCCACCATTTTCGGGATGGTTGCTGATATCGCAACCGTTCCGGCCGCACTGCTCGCGATTGCTGTTGTCATCGCCATCGACGCGCGCCAGGACGAGCGGGGAAAAGCAGCGAGCGGGATGGGGCGGTCAGGAATGGCTGATTGCTAGCAATTCGGCCAAGCGAGCGAGGCAATTCCCGTTATCAGGAAGCCGAGTATCCAGAATCGTCCCCAGTTTGACTCAGGCAGAAAGCAAAGCCACGACCGTCCAGGCGTCCATCAGCGTGCCAAAGTGATATTCTCGAGAGCCGTCGGAAGCGTTACCGAGGGGTTTGTCAGAATTGCCATGAGCTCGCTGCTTTAGATGCATGCCAGGGCGGATTGCTGTTACACAGCAAGCTCCACGCCCAGGCGACTAGCGTTTTTTTTTCTCCAGGGCCAGAAGCTTGGCGAAGCGGGGGTCGGGGCGGATGAAGGCCAGGTCGGGGTCGGTGCGTAGTCTGATCCAGTCGTCCAGGCCGGCGGCGAGACGTAGCGATCGTCCGGCTTGAGCGCCATGGCTTTCAGGCAGATCGCTTCCAAAGCCGGCTCGATGCCCGGCTTGATCTCGCTCGGCTTGGGGAAATCCCCCTTGATGACTTTGTTGAGCAGCTTGGCTAGGTCGGCGTTTTTCTGGTTGTCCACATCCGAGTCGCCGATGGAAGGCTTGCCGGTCAGCAGACAGTAGAGCGTCGCGCCGAGGCTGTAGACGTCGCTGCCTGGGCCGACGAGATCGAGACGGCCCTCTGCCTGTTCGGGGCTCATGTACTGCGGCGTGCCGAGGGCGGCGCCGGGAAGCGTGTGCGACGAACCGCTGCTCGCCGACGCCGGCTTCAGAATGGGCTCGGTGGAAGAGTGATCAACGTGGTCCATCGACTTCGCCAGGCCCCAGTCGACGACCAGCGTCTCGCCGTACTTGCCGAGCATGATGTTGCCCGGCTTCAGATCGCGATGCAAAATGCCGCGATCATGGGCGTACTGAATCGCCTCGCAGACATCGATGAATCGGCCCAGCAGCTTGCGCAGCTCCAAGGACCGCTCGCCGGGATCGCGATCGGGTCCGTCGGCCTTGTGAAAGCGTGCGATCGCCTCCTTCAAGCTGTCGCCCTGGACAAAGCGCATGGCGTAGTAAGGTCTGCCATCGTCGTATTGCCCGAGGCCATACACCGGCACAATGCCCGGATGTTCCAGGGCGCCGGTAATCTCCGCTTCCATCACGAAGCGCGTGCGGCTCTCCGGATCGTCGGCGTGCTTGCCCTGAATCTCCTTGAGCGCGACCTCGCGATGCAGCTCTTGATCCTCGGCGACATAGACCTGGCCGAGCCCGCCCTTGGCGTGAGGCCGAAGGATGCGAAAGCGTTGCCCACTGGAGGTGGGAGCGCCGACCGACAGGGTTCGTGTCAGGACCGGGTCGTCGTCCGGCCTTTCGCCGCCGACTAACGCCAGGCTCGCTTCGATGTCCTGATCGCCGATCTGGCCGAGATCCTGCTTGATCGACGCAACGGAGCTGACGGCGGCCAGGCTCTTCTGCGGATCGTCCAGATGCTGCCTGAGATGCTCGACGACGAGCGCCTTGAGCAAGCCGTGGCGTTCCGGCGTGAGTGCATTTTGCTCCAATAAGATGACGTCGAGCGGTTTGCTCTTGTCAAGAATCCATGTGTTCATCGCGACGATCAATTGATCGCGCGTGATGAAGTTGAGGTTGACCGCCAGAATGCCGAAGAGCAGATTGCGGTCCGCGGTGTGGGCGGGCAGGTTAGCCATGGCGTGGTCTCCGGTCGCTGCTGGCGGCGCAGCAGTGACTTTGCTACGCGGCAAGCGGCATCATTTGCGCAACTCGCGCTCAAGCCAATCGATGGCGTCCGTCGTCTCGCATGCGACGCGCACAGATGTGCGGCTCATCGTAGAATCGGCCGGCGAACCGTTCCTTCGCCCCGGCGTTCGCAGAGCCTTCCCCAATACGGTCTACCGGTGCGTGCATGCCGGCCGGCGTGAAGCGGATTCTTCCACTTCACGTTGTCTGAATCGCTCCACTTCAGTGGAAGGTTCCTTTCCGCAGCGCGCACCTGCCCATCCGGCCCACTCCAGGCCGGCCCGTTGTCGCATTGCGCGGCCAAGGTCTCACCGAAAAAAAACGTCGGTGCAGTGAGCGTCCGAGGAATTATTGCGGTCTCCAACCTGGCTTGCGTCGAGCCGGATGGAACGCCGCCGATTCGGTTTCCGTCTTCAGGCGATTTACGTTGCCCGTACACTCTCATGGTTCGCCGATGTCGGTAATCGGGTCGCGAAACTTGGCGCCGGCGCCACGCATCGCCCGCGTGATTTCGGCAAGCTTTCCCTGTCCGGCGCCGTCAACGTGGACCCAGATGTTGGCGTCTCCCGCCCACGATTTGTTGGCAGTCACTCCCTTCACTTTGGCAAGGGCAGCACGCAGCGCCTTCGTGTCGATGCTGGAGGGCAAGTACCGCATGAACAAATACAAGCCGTTATCATTCTTGCTCAATTTCGCGTTCGCAACGGCCTTGGCAAGATTGCCGACATCGGTTTTCGCGAGGTCGGTAAACTCAATCAACGCAGGCTCGACGAACAAGCCGCCGTCGCGTTTGAAGTCGCTGAACTTGAGTCCGTTCGTGTCAAGCTTGATGGCCGGAATCTTGGCGAACGTCTTGCGGAGGGCGATGAGATCGGCGTCGATGCCGCCGGCAAAGATCGCAATCTTCACCTCGGCCCGCTGCGCACCTTTCTTATCCAGCGTCGCGCTATCCGCCAGCCCATGCCCTGTGACGACACTCAGGCCTGCGAGCCAGGTCACTACGCCCAGCGCCGGGCGGAACACTAACCAATTCAGTTTTCCGTCGCTCATTGCTTGTGTTCCCGCATGTGGGGTCCAAGGAATCGCGCGCATCATTTTTTCAGTGCGTCGTTGATGTCCTTGCTGGCCGCGATCATTGCCTTGGTGAGGTTTTCAATTTGCCCCGTCTCCGCCGCGGCGAAGACGGCGTCCAGGCGGCCGATCGGGCCGCGCAGTTTGTCCTGGAGCGCTTTGAGGTCCGCCCCCTTTTTCGAGCGGAGCATCTCGCGCGCGCCGAGCAATCCACTCCCTTGCCCCGGAGCGTAGACGCTTCCGTAGAACGGCTGGCGCCCTCCAGTGTGACCCCACGCAAACCGCAATCGCAGATGGCGCAAGCCGTATCCATCGGGACTGCCGCGGCCAAGCGGCGACGCCATCGCGAGAATGGCCACTGTGAACTTGTCTCCAGGCTGCGCAGGCTGCGGGGCGTCGCTCATCCAGTCAGTGGCAGGACGATCCGTCGCCTTGTTCATCCCGTCCTTGCTCCAGAGGCCCGCCGGCTTGCCGTTTTTGTAGGTGTAGATCTCCCAGGAACCAAGCACGTTGCTCTCAATGCTCAGGTTGTATCCCGACTTGGGGACCGGGAACTTGCCGATCCTGTCGGGCACGACGAAGCTGAGCCGATACCACCCCGTTGCCCCGGGCTGACCTTCTCCAAAACGTGCGTACGGATCCTTCAGCGCCGTCATGCCCGATTCGTCGGCGTCGAGCGAGTGCAGCGAAGGCGTCAAACCGGACCGATGCTACACTCTCGGCGCCAGATCGATCGAATCGAGCTCGATGAGCCGACCGATCAGCATGGTCAGATCCTCCTCTGTCGGCCCCTGAGCAGAACCGCACGGCGGACTCACAACAACCAACGTGAGAATGCACGCGAGCATCCGCATGGAAGCCCTTGCCTTTCATGAATGTTGGTGTGTCATGGCCGGGCGGGGCTTTGGATGGCCTGGATGACAAACTCAAGAAATTCGCGTGCGCGGCGGGCCAGGGCGTCGATGCCATCCGGCTTGGCGGGGCGAGGAACACCCGGAGCGAAAATGTTCTCGCACGAAAGCGAAATGGTCAGGCCGGTGTTGGCGACGATGCTCAAGAGGCGATAGTGATCGATTTCGCCGAAGCCGGGGCCGCAGTCCATGTGGTCCTTCGGCGAGAAGAAGCGATGATCCTTGATGCAGAAGCTACGCACTTCCGAGGCGCAATCGCGCAGGTCCTGGAGCGGATTGATCTTGCCTTCGAGGTAATCCATGACGTTGCCGGCGTCGTAGTTGACCTTGATGTGCGAATGATTGACTTCACGGGTGATGCGAGCGCAGGCGGCGCCGGTGCCGGTCTCGCCGCCGTGCTGCTTGACGACGAGGGTGACGTTATTGTCGCGGCAAATCGGAGCGAGTTGCTTGAAGCGTTCGACCCACAGCTTCTCGTTGCCGCCGCGTGTGTGACCGAACGTGAGCACCTGCGGCACACGGCCCGCCGCGGCTTGTAGGATGCGCTGGCGCAGCACGTTGAAGCCCTCCTTGTTCTCGGGATAGATGTCCGAGAACATCATCACCGGCTCCATGCCCATGTCGCGGCAGCGCGTGGCCAGTTCGCGAGCGCGGGCGACCGGCGCGTCGCGGGCGATGATCGGCGTGCGTTTGCCCTCCTCCATATGCGTCGTGCCCCAGGCGATGAACTGATAGCCTGCGGTGCGCAGACCTTGCAAAGCCCGCGCCAGCGGAAACTGCGAGTAGGGGAGTGTCATGCAGGCAATTTGAAAGCGCGTCGGCGTTCGCTGAGCCGGCTGTGGCGCCAGCGTGTTGGCGGCGTCAGTCGTCGCGACGGAGCCGGCGAGCGCGACCGTGGCGGCGCCGGTGGCGAGAAAGTTGCGGCGGGTCAAGTCTGTCATGGGAAAACTCCCTATTTGATGATTCCGTGTTCCCGGTGTGCGTTCGCATGGCGCCATGCGGGCGCTAAACGAGGACGTCAATACGCCGCCGCGTGGCGTTTGGCGCGCGGATCGCCGGCCGCACGCAACTCGCCGGTTTTGCGGTCAATTACGATCACGCTCGGTTCGGCAAGGTGTCCCTTCTTGGCCGGCACGCTGATCTTGTGGCCGCGCGCCGCCAGGTCTTCGAACGTGGCCTTGGCGAATTCGGGATACAGGACCAAGCTGCCCAGTTCGGGCGGCGTCTGCCGGAACGAGCCGAGGTGATGCTTGGTCGCGAAGCGCGGAGCCGTGACGGCCTCGGCGGGAGACATGCCGAAGTCGAGGACGTTGAGCATCACTTGCAGCGCGGTCTGATCCTGGAGATCGCCGCCTGCTACGCTGATGGCGAGCACCGGTTTGCCATCCTTGAACACCAGGCCTGGCGTCAGCGTGATGCGCGGCCGTTTGCCCGGCTCGATGCAGTTCGGATGGCCTTTCCAGATGTTGAGGCTCTGCAGCCGCGTGCCGAGCGTGATGCCGGTCTTGCCCGCGACAACGCCGTTGAACCCGCTGGGAGTGGCGGCGACGACGTTGCCCCATTTATCTGCGACGACGCAGGTGGTCGTATCCTGCGAATCGTCGCCGCCCTTGCCTTCCACTGGCGGCTTGTCGAGAATCGCCTTCATGCCGCGCGGATCGCCAGGTTGTCTCGCGTGCGACGACTTCTTCATGTCAATGAGCGGCCGGCGCAGATCGGCATATTGTTTCGACAACAATGCCCCGCCAGGTACATCGACGAACAGCGGATCGGCGTAGTAGACATCGCGATCGGCCAGGGCCAGCTTCATCGCCTCAGTCATGGCGTGGACCGTGTCGGGCCGATTGTGGCCCATCTTCTTCAGGTCGAATCCTTCGAGCAACCGCAACGTCTGCAGCAAGTATGGGCCCTGATTCCAGAAGCCGCACTTGTAGACGACGTAGCCGCGATAGTCGGCCGACGTCGGTTCCTCGATACGCGTTACGTGCGTCGCCAGATCGGTGTAGCGCAGCAGACCGCCGTTGGCACTGCACCAGGCGTCGAGTTCACGAGCGATCGGACCGCGATAAAAGAAATCGGCAACGAGCCGTAGGCCGCGCTTACGATCGCTCGGCGACTGCTTTTCTGCGTCGATCATGCGGCGAATAGTCACGGCCAGGTCGGCATGCCATTTCTTCTCGTGCCGATCGAGGATTCTCAGCGTAGGCTGCACCGCATCGGCGAACGTGATCGTGCCATAGCGATCGAGAGCAGACAGGCAGCCATCGACCATTGCGGGGACGGCCGCCGACTCGACACCTTTCGCGGGGATGCTCCCCTTGCGTTTTTCGAAATACTCGCGCGTCGCCAATTTCGGCGCCGTGCCGAGGCCGCAAATCGTTTCGACGACATCTCGTTTGGCGTCATAGACGAGGATGGGCACTTCGCCGCCGAAGCAGAAGCGTTCGCTATCGGTGATGCTCAGCGCGAATATCGTGGCGACGGCGGCGTCGATGGCGTTGCCGCCTTTCACGAGCGCATCGCGGCCCGCGACGACAGCCTCCGCGCCGCCCGCGCAGACGGCGCCGTTCTTGCCGGCCGCTTGCCAGCTAATGTCGGGGAAGTCCTTTTTCGTGAGCCGTTTGCCTTGCCCAGCAACCGGCGCGCATAACAGGATCAACGCAATCAAACCAAGGCTGGAATATCGCATGGCAAACCTCAGGGAACGAAATTCGGCGATTATGCCTCAATCAAGCGAAGCGGTAACCTGGACGGATAGCCGCGGAACGACTCGGATGGGTGATGGAGATAAACAGCGGTCCAAGTGCCATTGCTGCGCCGGCGACCGTCACCACCGGCGCATTCGCAAAGGTATGGTATTCACTCATGCTCTTCAGGGCGGCCCAGGGCAAACGGAAATAGCCCCACGTCAGCCCGACGACATACGGGCCGCAGACGCATGCCACTACTAGTCGCCAATTCTTCAAGGCCGCCTCCGACGACGTACTGTAATTACGTTATCGAATCGATTCGGTTGCAGAAAGACCGCGCCCATCACAATAGCGGCCGGTATTCGGGCCGATACGCTTTGGCCTGGATGAACGCGGCGATGTCGGCGGGGCGGTCGACGCCGGCCAGGCCGCGGTCGAAGATCATGCGGGCGACGTTTTCCGCGACGCGCAGCGATGTCGCGAGGATCGATGACTGCGGCGGATAGATCAAGCCCACGTCTAGATTCTCTTGAGTGACTTGATCGGCCACGCTGCGAGCGGCTTCGATGAACATTTCGTCGGTGACGCGCCGCGCTTGGGTCGCGTAGATCGCCATGCCCATGGCCGGGAAGACATAGACATTGTTGCCCTGGCCCGGCACAAACGTCTTGCCTTCGAATTGCAGCGGCGCGAAGGGACTGCCGCTGGCAAAGATGGCCCGGCCTTG
Organism: Planctomycetota bacterium; assembly: GCA_016872605.1. Taxonomy (GTDB): domain Bacteria; phylum Planctomycetota; class Planctomycetia; order Gemmatales; family Gemmataceae; genus SIAQ01. The sequence continues at coordinate 5,251 of VGZI01000173.1, read as the reverse complement.
CGACCATTGATACGCCTCGGCCGCCGTGCATTCCGAGCACGAGGTCGGATTGGACAGAGCGAAGATGATGGGCCGATGGTTGATCCGCGCCATCGTTTCGATCACGTCTTTGCCGAACGCTTTGGGCACAGTGCTGACACCAATAATCGCGCTGGGCCGCAGCGCTTCGACGGCGGCCAAGAAGCTTTTCACCGGCGTATGGTCGTGGGCAAACGGCCTTTGGGAATCGGTAAGGTCATCGCGCTGGCTGTGCACCAGTCCCTTGGAGTTTACGAGCCAGCAGCGGCGTCGGGCGTCTTCGATGGGCAGCCCTTCGCGCGCCATGGATTGACTCAGCAAGTTTGCGATGCCGATGCCTGCCGAGCCGGCGCCGAGGAACAAGAACGTCTGATCGTGCAGCTTGCCTTGCACGATGCGCAAGGCCGCCAAGATGCCCGCCAGCGCGACGGCGGCCGTGCCCTGGATGTCGTCGTTGAAACAGCAGATTCTATCGCGGTATCTCGCCAACAGCGCGACGGCCTGAGCGTTGGCAAAATCCTCGAATTGAATGCAACAATCGGAATACGCGTCCTGCACGGCGGCCACGAACTCGTCCACGAAGTCGTCGTACGCGGCCCCGCGAACTCGCTGTTGGCGCAGGCCGAGGTAGAACGGATCGCGCAGCAGCGATTCGTTATTGGTGCCGACATCGAGCGTCACGGGCAAGGTGAGTTGCGGAGGCACGCCGGCGCACGCGGTGTACAGAGCGAGCTTGCCGATCGGAATGCCCATGCCGTTCGCGCCGAGATCGCCCAGGCCGAGGATGCGTTCGCCATCGGTGACGACGATGAAACGAACGTCCTTTACCGGCCAATTCTTCAGAACGTCTCGGACTCTGCCCCGCCGCTTGAACGACACGTAAAGGCCCTTCGGTCGGCGCAGGATCATGCCGAATTTTGGGCACGCTTCGCCGACGGTTGGCGTGTAGACGAGCGGCATGAATTGCGCCGGGGCCGACATCAGAGCCTTGTAGAAGAGCGTCTCGTCGTTGTCCTGAAGCGACGAAAGAAAGATGTACTTCTCCAGATCCGTTGTCTTCTGATTGAGTTGAAGGTGAACGCGCTGCAGTTGCAGTTCCTCGGTGTCGATGCCTTCGGGCAGGAGCCCGATCAACCCGAACGCCTCGCGCTCCGCTTCGGTGAAGGCGGTGGACTTGTTCCAGCGCGGGTGGTGCAAGAGGTCGGCGCCGTACGGCAGCTTGTGACGATCCTGCATGATCAGCCCTCGGTCGGACGAAGGTAGCAGCGGTTTGAGCAACTACCATACCGGATTTGTGGGCGAATTGACAGCGTCTAGAAGGCCACTTGATTGGAAAATCCGCGAGAGGTGGTGTGATGGATTGCTCACCAGTTGCACAGCAACGGAGCGCGTGGTCCGATTCCGCACGCCAGAGTGCCCGCGTAGGCCTCACGTTCCGCGTAAGGCCTACGGTCGAGACGGCGAAGTCGAATCGTTCACCTCCTGGCGTTGCGACGCGAGCTTCTTGATGCGCGTTTGGTAACGCTTGGGTGCTTTCAACGGCGCGGTCAAAGCCGTCGCCCGATCCAGGTCGGCGGATGTCAGTCGCCCGAGTCGAGCCAACAGGTCGCAGCACTTGATCTGCACATCGCATTCGTAACCGTGTCGCCCCTTGCCGGCGATTCGCGCCAGTTGATCTTCGCGCACCAACAGTGCTTTTTCCAGATCTTCACCTTGTTGATGAAAGCCTTCGACGGCATCGTAGAACTTTCCAGACGGGAGCTTGGCCAGGCGCTGTACGCGCATTTCGACGCGTTGGAAGATTCGCGTAGCTCTGGCCTCATCGCCTAATTGCCTTGCCACGACTGCTTGCCAGATCATCGCTTCGGCGGTCCAGAGGTGTGCGTGTTCGAGCGAATTGCCGACCGTCTCCGCCTGCGTGGCGAACGCCTGAAGCTTCTCCCAATCCCGCTTCCTGAATTGCAACCAGCACAGGTTGAGCAGCGGCGGCGCGGTGTACCAAAGATCAGGTTGTGAGTCCTTGTCCGCTAGCGCCAGGTGCGCAATCGCGACATTTTCGGCCTTCTTCAACTGATTGAGGGCCATGAGCAGTTCGCATTCCTGGTCCATCATGATGTACCGGTGCGGTCCGGGTCCCGCCGGTATCTCTTGATTCAGCTCACGAATGCACTGACGAATCGGCTTGGCGTATCCGACCGGATCGATGAGCACGTAACACGCGAGCAAGTTGTTGTGCGCGGCGACGCGCCATGGATGATCGCGCAAGATCGGCTTGCGCGCTTCGTTGATGCAGTAGAGCGCTTGACGAAGTCCGTTCTGCAGATCGCGCATGTGCGTTTCGTAAGCGATCTCGATCCAAACATCGAAAAGAAATTCCCACCAGGGTTCGTCGAGCTTCTTGGCCAGCGCACGCGCGTTTTGCAACGTATGCAACATGGCCTGCGGATCGCGCTCGGAGAACCCCGATCATTTTGGCGGATTGGCCGACGGTTTGTCGCAGCGCTCGGTGGAGTTGTTGGGCTGTTTTCATCGCGCCATGAGTGAAACGAAGGACGTCTAATGTGAAACGAACGAAGAGTCGTGGGTCGCTTTCGAGCGGATCTTCATCAAGGAAGAAACGATTCAGAGGGTTGCAGGCGAGTTGAAGCTGACATATCACGCAATCGCTATGCGCGTCACGCGGATCAAGAAGAAGGTCAAGGCCCGTGCCATGGAGTTGGCTGTCGAGCAAGGGCTGATCGCCGCCGAACCAGCAACATGACACTTCGGCTCTTGCTTGGAATCGAGAGCCCGCGTAAGCCCTGATTGCCGGTGCGACATCCGGCGTCGACTGTGCCGAGTTCCCAAGACAATCCCATCCTTGTCAAAGGAGTCGCTCGTGGCATCGACAATCTCTTGTCCGTCTGCAAGCGAGTTGCGTCGATCGACGGACAGCACATGCGGCATGTCTATTTCGCGGCGCTGCGCGATCGACAGGCACTGTGAATCTTGCGCAGGGCGCCGTCGACTTCTGAACTGCGTCACGCTGAACAGCGGCTTGGTAGAGGCGGGGAGCGCCTCAAGCACGGCGCTGATCAAGGAGACAGTCCCAGCCGTGCCGCCCGATGTGCCTCGCTACGAGATCCTCGGCGAGCTCGGGCGCGGCGCGATGGGCGTGGTGTACAAGGTGCGCGACCGGCAACTCAATCGCATCGTCGCGATCAAAGTGAGCCTGGCGGGTGAGATTCAAGACGAATCCGGGCTCACCACGCGTTTCATCGCCGAGGCCCAGGTGGCTGCTCAGCTTGAGCACCCGAGCATCACGCCGATTTACGATCTCGACTATTTGCCCGACGGTCGGCCGTACTTCACCATGCGCCTCATCGAAGGCAAGTCGCTGGCCGAGCACCTCGCCCAAACACCGGGCGCCGCGATGCGGGAGAAATGCCGAACGATTGCCGAGGGATTAGCGGAGGCGCTGGCGTATGTCCATTCGCGCGGCATCGTGCACCGGGACCTTAAGCCGGCCAACGTCATGGTGGGCGAAACGTCGGAGGTGTCGATCGTCGACCTCGGGCTGGTGAAGGTCCTGCAAGGCTTTTCCAGCGCGACCCGCCCGCCCGTGCATTCATCGAGTAGGGTCCATACCGACTGCGGCGAGACCCAATACGGAGATATCATGGGAACGTTCGCGTTCATGCCGCCGGAGCAGGCGATCGGAGAAGTGGATCAGGTTGGTCCGCATTCGGACGTGTTTGCTTTCGGAGCGATTCTGTGCCAGATGCTGACAGGACAACCTCCCTACACCGGGGCCACGATCGAGGACGTGCGTCGCCGGGCCGTTCAGGGAGATTTGAGCGATGCCCATCAGCGCTTGGTGAGTTGTGGCGGCGACGCAGAGTTGGTGCAGCTAGCGTTGCGCTGTCTGAATGCGGAGCCGAGCAATCGCCCCGCCGACGGCGCTGAAATCGCGCAAATGCTAGCTGCCAAGCGCCGGGCCAAAGAGCCGGAAGCAAATCTGCAGAGTGCCGAACAAGGGAGGCTTTCGGGATGGGCAAGCACCCTTTGGCGATGCGCCGCAGCCGCCGTGGCGTTGGCCTTGTCGTGGTTTGGAACTAGGCCGCATTCAGAGCCTGACGCGTGAGCGAAGGCTATACAGGACCTTCGCAAACGCTTCAGGCTCTGTCCAGCGTCAATCGATCACCACGGGACGCGGGTCGCCCGAATCGGGAATCAGGAACACGCGGAAGCCTTGCATGTTGTACGAGAAGGTGCGCGTGCTGCCGTCGCAGAAGGCGATGAGTGCGCCTTGCGAGAAGGGGCCGCCCCAGCTGCCGAGCGTCGGCGCCTTTTCCGAATCGCGAGCCAGCATGACGACGCCCCTCTTGTCGTCCCCCTTGCCGATCCCGTCGCCGGCGCGGATCGTTCCCGTCGTCCCGCCGTTGTAGATATTGGTCGACAGGGTCACATCCTTTTCAGATTTGTATTGCCGCGTGTCGAGCGTCCCGTGCCCCACCATGACAGTGTTCGACGAGCCATCCGGGATGTTGCCAAGGTTGTACTTCGGAAACGAATCTGGCTTGCTCGGATCGGTGCTGAGGTAGTGATTCATGAAGTAATCGGTGACGGCGCCGCCGCCGTTGCTGGTTTCGAAGCCTGGACGAGCCCTTCCGGGACACATGTAAACTGGAACCGAAGTGTTGCGGTTGATCTGTTTGAACAGGAATTCCTGCTCGATGTACGGGAGAATCTGGAACGCCCAGCTCCCGCTTCGGCTGTTGGTGGCCTCAGCGGCTGCTTTGTATTGGTCGTTCTTCCATTTGTTGTCGGAGCCGTTGCACGGGAATTTCGTGTGCACATCATGGAAATTGTGAAACGCCAATGCGATCTGTTTTAGGTTATTCATCGACTGAGTTCGTATGGCCGCCTGGCGAACGATCTGAACCAACGGCAACAGAACCGCGATGAGAAACGCGATGACGGCGATGATGACGAGTATTTCGATAATGCCGAAGCCGGTACGAGACGTTCTGCGAGCGTACATGCGTGATCTCCTTGCTGGCTGGAAGTGGAAGCCGCACGACAGGCACGCCGATATCCTAGGCGGATTCTCGGGCGTGCCAAGTGTTTAGCCACTCGCCTTTGGCGAGCGTGCCGCGCTCGGCAGACGCGAGCGGCCACACATGACGTCAACTTGCAGTTTCGCCTATGCCGATGTACACTGATAGCAACCTAGCTGGGGGGGGCGTTTCTG
>VGZI01000172.1 GCA_016872605.1 Planctomycetota bacterium | reverse complement strand
GCAAATTCATGCGGAAGCTGTCGCGCTTTTGGGAGAGCTACGGCTGGGCTTTCGCTCTGGTCCTCACATTGGTTTTTCTCGGTCTGGACGCGCTCTGGTCATTGCGCAGCTTTTTCATGTCGTTCGGATTCGTGTCGGTGCTGGCCGTGCTTACCGTCGCTGTCTGGCTGGTGGCCTTGCTGCCGGTGTTTGAAGAGCACACCGTCGAGATTTCGATTGACGGCGCCTTGGGCGCTGGGTTGTATAGCCTCGGCGCCGGACTGGGGCTGGCGTACTTGTTCGTCGATCTGGCCCGGGCCAAATACATCGATTCCTCCGGACTTCGCGTCCAGAAGCACGATTTCGCGCGTGCCGGGAATCTCAAGGCCGAAGCGGCCAAGGTCAAGCCGGGAAAAGTCGTCGTCCTCGAACTGGAGGACAACAAGACGGAGGTCAGCGCCCTCCATCTTGACCTTCCCAGCGCCCTTTTTCCGCGCTCGGCCTGCGACGTCCAGATCGCCGTGCTCATCCGCTGGACCAAGCGTGAAGCCGGTCGATATACCAACGGCGCGGTCGGCTGTTCTTTCACGGCCGAGGTGATGTGCGTCGATTGGCGGTCACAAACGATCTTTCATTCGGGCCAAGTGCACGGCGAGCCGCCGCCGAAACAGACCAGTCTTGCCCGTGACAAGGTTGTCAACGACGATCGCCCCTACGACCGGCTGCGCGCGTTCGTGACTCAGCTTCCGCAGCACGACACCGACGCGATGCCCTCCCTACGGTGAATTTCAAGCGTTCGCATGGCGCCATGCGAACGCTAAATGAAGAAATCGAATTTACCGGCCTTCGTAAGGGACGTTGGTGTTCGCCAGGTAGCCGAGCTGCATCTTTGTGCGCAGAGCGTTCGCGGCGGCGAACCACGACGCGGGACTGGCGACCGGGACTTCGCTGACGGCTTCGACGTGGCCATCGACGAACGCGACGTTCGCCAGGCCGCTCGGATGGCGGAAATGCGTGGTCGGTTGGGGGCCGCCGATGTTTGGGCCGCCGACGAACGATGTGTTCGGCGCTGCGATCGAATACGATTCCTGGGCCGAGGGTGGATTGGTCCAGGTCACGATCAGTGCCGAGTCGGAAAACGCGTACGTCGTGGTCGTCGAGTCGAGGTCGGCGAATCGTTTCGTGTACGTCAGCGGCGTCGACCAATTGGGCGACGCCCAGTAGACGCCGCCGAGGCAGCGGTTGTAGCCGTAGCCGCCGGTCTGTCCCGCATAAATCGATGTAATGTCGGGCGTGAGCACCGGGCATCTGGTGACGCCGGTGTTGCCTTCGTACCAAGGCGATAGATGTCCCTTGGCCGCATCGACGTTATTGGCCGGATCGACCAGGCCGAACCAATACGTCGTGGAATACGGCCAATTCGATGGATTCGGCACGGTATAGTTCGGCGGGAATTTCTTGTACGTGTTCTCGTAGTTGTTCATTGCCAGCACGAGCTGCTTAAGATTGTTGGCGCACTGGCTGCGAGCGGCGGCGGCGCGGACTTTCTGCACCGCAGGAAGCAATAGGCCGATGAGAATGGCGATGATGGCAATGACGACGAGCAATTCGATTAGCGTGAACGCGGAGAGTCGATCGCCGACTCGCGGACGGGAGGAGAACCGAGGCAACATGCGCAAGTCCTTTCTGCCAGGCACGGGCAGCTGAGCTTCGGACTTGCGCGCGATGGAATACGTTCATCGCGGCGGCCTGGGTCCGAAGCCTGGATGAGAATCGCGACAGGCAGGTCTTCTGGCTTTCGGCTCATCGCGGCGCCCTCTTGCCTTCCCAGATCAGTGATCCAGTGGCTTCTCGAGGGAGCCTGGCCGATTACAGCGGCGGCCCCGCAACGGATTTGCACCGTTTTCCCTATTGTCCCCCGCCACTCGCGGAGGCACCTGTCGAACCTGGCGTGTTGTAGTAATCAAAGTGCGCGGCGGCAACGACGCCCGTGAGCCGAGCCGCGTAGGCTGCCGGGTTACGTAATCATCAACCAGCCCTTTTTGGGGCTCGGCCACGTTACACCCAAGCAAGAGAGCACGGGTGCACGACACGGTCTGCGTGGCCTGCTTCGGGAGGGCGAGGCTCCTGCCGAGCCGGAAGCGACAGGATACTCGCCCGAAATCGAGTATTTCGCGGGCTCGCGGCTCGGCAGGAGCCTCGCCCTCCCGTGCCGTTTGCAAACCATGTCGTGCACTCAGGGAGCATCGCGATCCAAGACTGGTATTGGATTTTCCTGCGCGATTGTGATACGCTACCGCGTGCATCCGGGACTCTCGACCGCTACGGAAAGGACTCCTTCCGGTCATGAAGAACTTTATTCGGGCGCTGCGCTTCGCCTGGCCCTATCGCGTTCGGCTCGGCATTTCTTTCGTCTGCGCTCTTTTGGCTGCGGCGCTCTGGAGCCTTAATTTCACGGCCATCTATCCGATTCTCAAGATTTTTGGAACTGGGCAAAACGGGCAAAACCTGCAATCCTGGGCCGACAACGCCATCGACAAATGCCAGAAAGAACAAATCGATCCCGCCAAGAAGAAGATCGACGATCTTCACAGCGAGCTGGAACAACTCAAGCTCAAGAAGGACCTGACGGATCATGTCCGCGCCCGCAACGAACGCCAGATCAATGCCCGCATGCGCGCCGTTGAGGCCGAGCTGACGTCGGCGCGGGACGATCTCTATCGCCTGCAAGTCGCCAAGCGATTCATCGACAACTACTGTCCGACGGATCGCTTTGACACGCTCCTGGCCGTCTTGATTATCGTGGTCGTGGGTGTGGCGATCCGCGGCTTCTTCGAGTTTTGGCAGGAATCGCTGGTGGGCGCCGCGGTCAACGAAGCGCTCTTCACGCTGCGCAACCGCTTCTTTTGCCGCACCGTGCATCTGGACGTCAACAATTTCGGCGAGAACGGCACCCACGATCTGATGTCGCGCTTCACGCTCGACATCGACACGCTGGGCGGCGGCATGAAGACGATCTTCGGCAAGGTCGTTGCCGAGCCGCTCAAAGCTATCGCGTGCATCTCGGTGGCGGCATGGATCAACTGGCAACTGACGCTGGCGTGCCTGGTCCTGGTCCCGTTCGCGCTGCTTGTGCTGACGCGATTTGGCCGAGTCATGAAACGGGCGACGCGCCACATGCTCGAAGGCATGTCGGAAATCTACAAGATTCTGCAGGAAGTCTTTCACGGCATCCGCATCGTCAAGGCGTTCGCTCGGGAGCCGCGCGAACGACGGCGTTTTCACAAGGCGACGCGCGACGCCTATGACCGCGCCATGTGGGTCGTCACGCTCGATGCCATGACCAGTCCGATTATCGAAGTGATGACGATCATCGCCGTCGCAGTCGTCTTCGTCATCGGCGCGTACATCGTTCTCCAGCAGCCGACGCATATCCTCGGCATTCCGGTCGCCGATCCGGCACTGGAATCAGAGACGTTGCTCCAGCTTTATGCTCTTCTGATCGCCGCGGCCGATCCTGTGCGGCGCTTGTCCAACGTCTACACACGCATTCAATCGGGCATGGCGGCGGCCGACCGAATCTTCACCTACATGGATAAGGAGCCGAGGATTCGGTCCAACACCGACGCTCCGGTGCTCGATCGCCATCACACCGACATCGAGTTCCGCAACGTCTGCTTCTCGTATGTCCCGGGCCAGGTCCTTCTCGAAGGCATCGACCTGCACATCAAGCACGGCGAGATCGTCGCCTTCGTCGGCAAGAACGGCTGCGGCAAGACCACGCTCCTCAATCTCTTGCCTCGCTTTTACGATCCCGATCATGGCGCCATCCTCATCGACGGCATCGACATTCGCGGCGTCAACCTACGCTCGCTTCGCAAGCAGATCGCCATCGTCACGCAGGATATGTTCCTCTTCGACGACACCGTGTTCAACAACATCGCCTACGCTCATCCGAGTGCCACGAAGGAAGAAGTCGAAGCCGCGGCACGCATGGCCCAGGCCCATGATTTCATCGTCAACGACCTCGAAGGCGGCTACGACTACATGGTCGGCGTCGACGGAAAACGCCTCTCCGGCGGTCAAAAGCAACGCATCTGTTTGGCCCGTGCGCTGTTGGCAGATCCAACCATCTTGATCCTGGACGAGTTCACAAATCAGAACGACCCCGAGGCCGAGATCTTCCTTCACCGCGCCATTCACGAATGGCGCGGTGGACGAACGATCTTCCTGATCACGCACCGCCTGCACACGCTCGAGATCGCCGACCGCATCGTCGTCCTTGACGAAGGCCGCGTCGCCGCCACCGGCACGCATCGCGAGCTGATGCAAACGTGCCCGATCTACCAGCGGTTGCATGAAGTGCAACAGCAGCGCCTGGTGGCGTGAGGCGGTCGTAGGGACAAGCTGCCAGCTTGTCCCAGCATTAGCCGCGCTATCGATTACTCCTGTGCAGAGGGCCAAGCTGGCAGCTTGTGCCTACGATCCCGTTCCATGAGCACCGTCGCAACACATCGGACCGAATCGACCGAGGCGCTTGCCGACAGCATCCGCCCCTGGTTGCCGCTCGCCGGGCTGATCGCATTTTGCGGTACGCTCTTTGTCATCGGTCTGGGCGATCGCGATCTGACGAGCAGCCACGAGGCGCGGGCGGCACAGAACGCCCAGATGATCCTCGACGAAGGGCACTGGTTGGTTCCGCGCCTGTTCGATCGGCATCTCGAGTTGCAAAAGCCCCCCCTGTATTATTGGCTGGTTGCACTGATCGCTTGGCTCAAAGGCGGTCCGGTCGATGTGTGGGCCGTTCGCTTGCCCGCGGCGGTTGCGGCATGGGCATGCGTGTTGTTCCTCTACTTCGTCGGCGTGCAGAGCGGTCGACCTCGCGCCGGGTGGCTGGCCGGCGCGATTCTGGCGAGTTGCGTCCACTTCACGTGGATGGCGCGCGTGGGTCGAATCGACATGCCGCTCACCACGGCCATTACCTTCACTCTGGGTGCGTTCTATCTCGCCGAAACGCTCGATTCGTATGGCTGGCGCGTGTTCGGTTACGCGTCGCTGGGCATCGGTATTCTCCTCAAGGGCCCGATTGCGCTGGTGCTCGTTGCTGTCGTCGCTGGATCGATTTGGTTGCTGCGTGACCGCACGTTCTCCTGGCGGACGACATCGCTTTGGTGGGGTGTGCCACTTGCCTTGGCCATTGCGGCGCCGTGGTATGTTTGGGCTAACTATCAGACCAACAATCAACTCTGGGAGGTATTCTTTTGGTATCACAACGTCGAGCGCGGACTGGGCGGTTCGGAGACGCTCAAGGCCTATCCCTGGTGGTTCTACGGTCCGCAAGCCGCGGTCGATTTGTTGCCGTGGAGCCTTCTTACACCCGTGGCGGTCTACTTGTTTTGTCGTGGCGCCCAAATGCGTAGCGACGAGGTTTCATGGTCTGGCTTGATCTGGTTCCTGTCCGTTGCGCTATTTCTGTCGTGCATGAGCTTCAAGCGAGCCGACTACCTCTTGCCGGCGTATCCGGGGCTCGCCATCTTTCTGGCGGTGTGTGTCGATCGTTGGCTGGGCGAAGGAGTGGCATCGTCACGAATCATGACCTTTTTGGTTGTGGGCATGGCGGCTTATGCCATCGGCTGGCTTGTGGTTTTGCATGTGACGCTTCCGCATGAGGAAAAAGCCTGGCCGTACCGGGCGATGGCTGAGGAGGTTCGCCGGCAGACCAAGGGGCCGGTCATCTTCTTCCGTGCCGAGTCGCATCTGCTGATGCATCATCTTGGTCCGCCGGTCGACACGATTCTGGAATGGGAGAATCTCGACTGGTGGACGAAGCGTCCGAATCCGGTCTACTTTGTGATGCCGGAGTCATGTCTACGAGAGTTGGCGGATCGCGTTCCGCCGGGCGTGCTTGCAGAGGTGTTGCGAACGAGTGACTATGCGACCGGAAAACGCGATCGGCCGCTCGTGATCTTGCGCAGCCGCGGCTTGCCGAAGGAGTCGGTAGTCCGTAGTCCGTAGTCGGTGGCGATGTCAGTCTGAGTGCGGCTGCGCTCCCTAACGATCGCGGCTCTGAGAGTCTATCCGGCAAGGCACGTGGGGACGTTTCTAACGTGCCATAACCTGGGAAAACGCGGGACGTGGCACGTTAGAAACGTGCCCCACCGACATTCCCGGATAGGCTCTGACAACCGACGGTGGACCTCAACCATGTCCGACCTTCCCGAACGCTCGCCGATCGCGTCGGCGCCGATCAGTGTGATCCTGTTCGCTCACGCGCTGTCGACGGACACCCAAGATGGGCTCAAGGCCTGGCGTCAGTTCTTGGACAAGATCAACCGGCCCTACGAAATCTTTCTGATTCAAGAAACCCGTCCGGAAATCCCGCCTGATCCCAATCTGCCCCCCGATGCAATCACGCCGAGCCGAACGTTCTCATATGATCGCTCGCAGGGATTTCGGGAGGCAATTCATTCCGCCATTCGCTCGGCTCAGTATCCGCTCGTCGCCTTTTGCACAGCCGACAAGCAGTATCAACCAAGTGACCTAGATCGGCTTCTGAGTCGAATCGACACGGTCGACCTTGTGGTCGGCTATCGCGAGGGGGGCGAAGTTCCGGGATGGCGAAGCGCTCTCGATTCCGTCCTCGGCGTACTGAGTTGGACGCTCCTCGGACTGAGCCTCGAGGCTAGACCCTGTTGGCTAGGGTCGGAAGGCTGGGACCGGCGCTGGGTGGCGTACTGGATATTTGGCGTTCGTGTATATGATCCCGAATGTCCGTTTCGGCTGGCGCGGCGCGAGATTTTCGAGTGCATGCCGATTCAGTCGGGCGGGGCGTTTTTTCCGGTTGAGGTCATCGCCAAGGCGAACCATTTGGGCTATTACCTGACAGAGGAGGCGGTGACCTGGACGCCGCCGACCGCGCCGCACGAGGACGCGATCTCTTTCGGTGACGACGCCCGCTTGATCTTCCACGACGCGGAGTTTGCGCCGCCGAAGGCCGTGACGCCGCCGAGCGAGCCGCCGCTGGCCGATGCGCCTGCAGCGTGATGTAGTCATCCTTTTTGGCCGCTCGCCTTTGGCGAGCGCGGTGTTCACGCTCGTCAAAGGCGAGCGGCCAAACGTCGCGAACGATTGAGCGATGGGCCATCGACCAATACTCCTGGCAGCACTCTTCCTCGCCGGTTGTGGCGGGCAGGGCGGCGTACCAGAACTCGTCTGGGGCACGCGCGGCGTGCAGGACGGCGAGTTGGTCCGCCCCCGCGCCATCGCCATCGGCCCCGACGACCGTCTTTACATCGTCGACTGGACCGCACGCATCCAATCATTCGACCGCAATGGCAAGCACCTCGGCATCACCTGGACTACGCCCGATTTTCGCAACGGACGGCCAAGCGGCCTAAGCGTCGATCCTCAGGGCAACGTCATCGTTAGCGATTCGCATTATCATTGCGTGCGCGTCTATTCCAGTGCGGGCAAGTTGCTGCAAACCATCGGCGGCTCGCCCGGTACGGAACCAGGGCAGCTGGGCTATGTCAGCGACGCCGTGCGCGATGCTGACGGCAACTTCTACGTTTCCGAGTTCGTTCAAAACAATCGCATCAGCAAGTTCGATCCACATGGCGCCTTCATCAAATGTTGGGGAGAGCCTGGCGATGGACCGCGCCAATTCGCTCGTATCCGTGCTATGACGATCGGGCCGGACAAGAGCCTTTATGTCGCCGATAGCTGCAACCATCGCATCCAGGTGTATACGCTCGACGGTGAGTTCGTTCGCGCCTTCGGTACGCCTGGCGACGGCCTCGGCGAGTTATCGTATCCTTACGATGTCGCCTGCACCACGGGATCGACGCCGTACCTTTACGTCGTCGAATTTGGCAACTGTCGCGTGCAGAAGTTCACGCTCGACGGCGTGTCGCAGGACGTCTGGGGCTCACCGGGTCGAACACCGGGAAAGTTGAGCAGCCCGTGGGGACTTGCCGTTGATAGCCGTGGCCGCGTGCACGTGGCGGATACCGAGAACGATCGCGTGCAGCGGATTGATTTTTGATGAAGCCCGGGGGGCGAGAGCAGCGAGCCCCTGGGATGGTGACGCGCGGAGCCCAGGGACTCGCTGCGCTCGTCCCTGGGCTTCCGAATCAAGCTCATGTCTACCTTTTTCGCAGAGCACTGGTTTGCGATCTCTTGCCTCGCCGCGGCGGCGGGGTTCGGCGTCGCGTCAATCCTGCTGCACAACCGCGACGGCGCATGGCCGTGGACGTGCTACCTGCCGGCGCTCATCTTCGCGAGTTACAGCGTCGGAACGTTCAGCATTCTGCCGGCGTCGTGGTTCGGGCCGATGCTGACCACGATTGGAGTATTCGGATTCGCCACGGTCATCATCGCTGTATTTCTCAGCGGCGCCTGGTCGCCGGCGCGGGGACACGGGATGACGGTCGTCCTCTTCTTCGGCCTGGGCGAGTGGACGGGCGCTGCCGTGGCCGAGGGCTTGCGGCTCGCGGGCCTGTTCCTGCTCTCTTTGCGAACGCATGAACCGTGGTGGCTCATCTTGCTTTCGGCGATTCCGGTGCTCCTATGGGTCAGTTACCAGAATCTCGTTACGCTGGGTGAAACACGGCGCTGGACCGTGTTGGCTCTGCGTTCATCGCTGATTGCCCTCGTCGCGCTGGCATTGGCGGAAGCTTATGGCCGAACGCCCAACGAGGGCGTGACGGTTATTTTCATCTGGGACCGGTCGCTAAGCATCCCCAAGCAGTTGGATGGCCATATTGATCACCGCGAGGAGCGCGCCATACGATTCATCAATCAGGCGGTTGCTCTACGCGGACCTGACCACGCTAACGATCGCGTCGGCCTGGTGGTTTTCGGAAAACATGCGCACCTCGAACTGCCGCCGGGCCGCGTGAAGACACTCAATTTCAAAGAGGTCCGTAGCCAGGTCGACAACACTTACACCGACATCGAAGCCGGCATGAAGCTGGCATTGGCCTCGTTGCCCAGCGATTCGGGCGGGCGGCTCGTGATTATCTCTGATTTCAACGAGAACCGTGGCCGCGCCATCGATCAGGCGCGGCTCGCCAAGCAGAACGGCATCGAAGTCGATGTGCTTCCGATCCTGGAGGGTCGCTCGGCGCAGAATGAGATTCTCGTCGAACGTATCGAGGCGCCGCGCCTGACCGAGAAGGGGGCACAGCTGCCGGTGCGCGTCGTCCTTCGCAGCTTTCATCCGCAAGTCGTCGTCGCCCGGCTCGAAGTGCGCAAGATTTTTTTCGATCCGCAGCGCGATTTGCGCGACGAACTGGCGCGCAATACCACCATCGTCAAGCTCCGGCAGGGGCTGCAAATCTTTTCGTTGCAAGAGACGGCCGCCAAGGAAGAAACCGCGTTCGCCTATGAAGCGAAGATCACGCCGCTCGCCGTTGAAACGCCCGATGGCGCCCGGGTGCACAACGAGTTGCCCGGCGATCGCATCGAGAACAATGTGGCACGCGTCGTCGTGATGGCACGCGGTCAACGCTCCGTCCTGATCCTCGAAGATCGGCCGGAAAAGATGGAGAATGTCGTCACGCATCAACTTCTGGTCGATCGGCTCCGCGCATCGCACGCCGGCATGAAGGTCGACGTCATGACGCCGCACCAGCTTCGCACGATCACCAAGGGGGACACCAAAGCGCTTGCTATCGTCTTGACGAAGTACGACGCCATCTTTCTCGCCAACATTCCGGCCGAGTTCCTTGACGAAGACGAGCAGAAAGTGATTCGTAGCCACGTGCATGATCAAGGGGCCGGCCTGGTTATGATCGGCGGACATCAGAGCTTCGGCGCCGGCGGCTGGCAGAACACCGAGATCGAGAAGGCTCTCCCAGTAAACATGGATCTCAAGTCCATGAAAGTCGAAGGCAAGAGCGGCCTCGTTCTCATCATGCACGCTTCCGAAATGCAAGACGGCAATGCCTGGCAACGCAAGATCGCCCAGCTCGCCGTCGAAAAACTCTCGCCCATGGACATGGTCGGCCTCATTCATTACGATCATGGCTTCGAGGGAGGCAAGCCCGGTCATCGCTACCACATCCCGTTTCAGGAAGTCGGACCGAATCGCAGACGCCTGGTCGGTCTCGTCGCCACGATGCAGCCCGGCGACATGCCCGACGTCGACCCGGCATTCCAGCTCGCCTACAAACAACTCACCAACAGAGACTATGGCCTGGGGACCAAACACATCATCCTCATTAGCGACGGCGATCACTGGGATGCCAGCGCCGGCATGATGAATCGCCTCCGCACCGCCGGCATCACGTGCACGACGGTGTGCATCACGTCGCACGGCCGGGACGAGGTTCGCAAGATGGCCGCCGTCGCCAAGGCCGCGGCGCCGGGCGGGCGAGCCTACCACGTCAAGGATCCCAACGAATTGCCTGCCATTTACATCAAGGAAACTCGGCTCATCAGCCAATCGTTCGTGCACGAAAAGCCGTTCCAGCCTTTCGTCATGGGCATGCGCGAGGGGCCGACCGAAGGCCTGGGCGGAAAGCTCCCGCTCTTGCACGGTCTGGTTCGCACGACGCCCAAGGAATCGAGCCTCGTGAAAGTGCTCATCGAAAGTGAGCCGATCGGGGAACACAAGTTTCCCGTACTCGCGGCGTGGCAGTACGGGCTGGGCAAATCGGTCGCATTCACCAGCGATGCCCGGACAATCCCCGGCGCCAAGCCCTACTGGGATCGCGACTGGGCCAACGCGCCGATCTATGCCAAGTTCTGGGATCAGACCGTCAACTGGGTGCTGCGGCCCAAAGAGACCGGCGAGAATCTGTTCCTGACGACCGAGCACAAAGACGGCAAGATTCGCATCATCATCCACGCCAGGGACGCGGACAAGACGCCGCTCACCGATGTCGATCTGAAAGCGGGCGTCACGTCGCCGGCGTTCAAGGTCAAGGACGATCGCAAGTCGGCGCTCAAGTTCGAGCAAAAGAATGCCGGCGTCTATGAAGCCGAAGTCCCGGCAGACGAAGTCGGCGCTTATTTCATCCATGTGCAGGCGAAGTGGAAGAAAATCAGCAAGGACAAGGACGGCAAGGAAGTCGTCGAAGAGCAAGTTGGCAGCGTCCGCGCCGGCGTCTCAGTTCCGTATTCGCCGGAGTTCATCGACACCGAGGGCAACGCCGATCTGGCCGAGCAGATTCGCAAAATGACTGATGGCCGAGCGTATCGCGACGACGCCGACTTTCTGGATAAGGTGGCCCGCGCCGGCGACGTGTTCCGCTCCACGCCTCGAACGCACGCCAGCTTGCAGCCGCTCTGGCCCTGGCTGGTGTTCGCGGCTGCGTGGTGCTTGCTGTTCGATGTCGCGGTGCGGCGCATCGCGATTCAGCCGGAAGTGGTATGGGTGAGCGCCGTGACTTACTGGAACAAACTGCGCGGCCAGGCCGACACCGACGACTCATCGTCCGAAACCATCGAACGCCTGAAGAGCCGCAAAGCCGAGGCGACGGAGTCGATCGACAAGAAAAAGGCGGCGACAAAGTTCGAGGCACGGGAGGGTGAGGCTCCCGCCGAACCGCCCGCTCCCTCGCCGACGATGACCGCGAGCGAGCCAACGGAGCAACCGAAGGCGCCGCCACCGCAGAAGACCGAAGAGCCCGAAGAAGATTACGCGACTCGGCTCATGCGTGCGAAGAAGAAGGCGATGGAGGAGAGGGAAAAATCGTGATTTACTTCCCTCTTCGTTTAGCGTTGGGTTGGCGCCATGCGATTGCGAGGCGCCAACCGAACGCTAAACGAAGAGAGCGATTGGTATTGATCCATGGCAGGGCCCCGAAATGAACGACTTCGAATCCCAGGCCAAACAGTTTCGCGACGAGTACAACCGCGTCTTCCAGGAGATCAGCAAGGTCATCGTCGGCCATGCGGATATCGTGCACGGCGTGCTGACGTGCCTGTTCGTCGGCGGGCATGCGCTCCTGGAAGGAGTGCCGGGGCTGGGCAAGACGCTCCTGGTGCGGACGCTGAGCCAGGTGCTCGATTTGCATTTCAACCGCATTCAGTTCACGCCCGACCTGATGCCGTCGGACATCATGGGAACGAACATCATCAACGAGAGCGACGGCGGTAAACGCGTCTTCAGCTTTCAGCCGGGGCCGCTCTTCTCGCAGATCGTTCTTGCTGACGAAATCAATCGCGCGACGCCAAAGACCCAGTCGGCTCTTCTGGAAGCCATGCAAGAGCATTCGGTCACGGTAGGCGGCACGATTCACAAGCTCGAAGAGCCGTTCTTCGTTATGGCGACGCAGAACCCGATCGAGCAGGAGGGGACCTATCCGCTGCCGGAGGCGCAGCTCGATCGCTTTTTCTTCAAGCTGATGGTCGATTATTCGACGCGCGAAGAGCTGTCGACGATCCTCGACCGCACGACGAAGGGCGATTGGCCGACGCCCGCAAAGGTGATGGATGGTCCCGCGATCCTCAAATGGCAGCAACTGGCCAAGAAGACGTTCATCGCGCCGCCGGTGCAGGATTACGCCATCCGTTTGATCCTGGCGACGCATTCACAGGGGCCCTTTGCGTGCGGCATCACCAATCGCTACCTGCGTTTCGGCGCCAGCCCGCGCGGCGCCCAGGCGCTTGTTCTGGCCGCGAAGGTCCGCGCCCTGCTCGACGCTCGCTTCAACGTCAGCTTCGACGATGTCAAAAAGGTCTACTTGCCCGCGCTGCGTCACCGGGTGCTTTTGAATTTCGAAGCCCAAGCAGAGAACATTTCGCCAGACGCGGTGCTGAACGAAATTCTGGCGGAAGTAGGGGAAAAGACCGAGAAAACGGGTACGGCGAAAGCCGTCCGAGCCTGAAGAGTAGGCCAAGGCCGGGCGTCATTCGCTTACCCTTCAGGCTCTGACGTGAATCGCGAGAGGGCTGCCAAGTCTGCCGAAGACTTGACGAAAAAAAAGTACATCTCGTGTATGGCCGGCCTTGCGCCGTTGACGAACGATCAGGTTCGTACTCTTCGCCCTTCAATGGCCCGGCGAACGTTATCCAGCGACGGCAAGCGGATGCGCGGCGAGTGGCGCTACCGTGATTTCATTTCGGCGGCGAAAATCGGCGGACTGCCGCTGGAATTGATGCGGTCCTTTGGACCCCAGGGGCTCGGTGTA
>VGZI01000171.1 GCA_016872605.1 Planctomycetota bacterium | reverse complement strand
AAAATCGAGGAAAAAAATCTTGGCGCATCAAATCGAGGTGATTCTACGCAATCACCGGGGGAACGGCGTTCGCCGACATCCTTGCCGCCTGAGAAAGAACGAGACGGAGTAACTTCGCAATGGCCTCAGAAAAAGGAAGCAACGATTGACTACGGCTCGGATGGTGATATAATTATCTCACCATGAGCAAGAGCAAACAAGCAAGCCCGATAACCGATTTACTCCGACAAACGATCATCGAAAGCGGAATGACGATGAAGGCGATTGAAAGAGAAACGGGCGTGCAACGCCTTTCCATCGTGCGATTCATTCGGGGCGAACAATCCATCCGGCTCGACGTGGCGGACAAGCTCGCCGCCTATTTCGGCCTGGCGTTGCAACCGATCAAGGCGAAGAAAAAAGGCGGATGAGTGAATGCCAGTCATCATCGAAGGTTATCTGACACAGCAAAAACTTGCCGTAGCACTTGTGCAAATCTTCGGCGAGCGCTGGGTAGGCGCAGAGTTAAGACATCCCAAGTCGCGAAGGCGTTGGGACATGGCGATACATGGGGCCATTGGTTATCAGGTTGTGGAATACGACGGCGACGAACACTACTGCAATTCGCTCAAGATCAAGGCGGACATGGAAAAGGATCGGCTTGCGAGTGAATCGGGTTGGAGAGTGGTTCGCATTCCATACTGGGTGCAACTCGATTCGGTGATGCTGGATCATTACTTCCAAGTGCAAGCGGCGATTGAACAGAATTTCCCGCATGGCTTCATCACAACGAAGTTTTTTCCAGCCTCATTTTGCGAGAAAGGAATTCACCGATTCGAGAGCGAACTGGCAAGCCTTCCTGAATCGGTCCGGCAAGCTGTCATCGCGTCCTTGCGCGATCGTGCCGGGGAGCATGGGGTCGATTACGTCGTACCAAGTGCATTGCGTCATCTCGTTTCGTGAAGAAAGGGTAGGTGAACGATGGGAACCGTTTTCAAGAAAACGTACACGAAGCCGCTGCCGGCCGGGGCCGAAACCTTCACTCGGCAAGGCCAGAAATTCGCCAAATGGAAAGACGCGAAGGGCAAAACGCGCAAAGCGCTGCTGACGACCGGGGCCGACGGCTCGACACGGCTCTTGATCGAAGCCGCGACGTACACCGCCAAGTACCGCGACGGCGCGGGGCTTGTGCAAATCGTAGCGACGGGCTGCCGGGATGAACAGGCCGCACGATCGGTACTCGGCGACCTGGAGCGCCGGGCCGAACTCGTCAAGGCCGGAGTGATGACGACGAAAGAGGACGCCGTTTCCCTGCATCAGGCGACGCCGTTGCAAGTGCATTTCGACGCCTACGCGGACAACATGCGAGCGCGGGGGCTGTCGGCGACGCACCACAAGTACACTCGCAAACACCTTGACCGGATTAAGGCCGAATGCGGGTTTGCCGCGCTCAAGGATTTTGACCGCGAAGTTTTCGAGCGCTGGCTTGTGAAGCTCACCGACGAAGGGGCCGGGGCGCGAACGCGGAATTGCTATCGTGACGACCTTGTGACGTTTTGCAACTGGTGCGTCGAGACGCATCGGCTGTTGACGAACCCTTTCGACATGATCCCAAAAGCGAACGTCGAAGCCGACCGCAAGCGCATTCGTCGGGCGATGACCGAAGCCGAGCTAACCAAGTTGCTCGACGTGGCACGAAACCGACCATTGCTTGACGCAATGACGGTTCGGCGTGGAAAGCGAAAAGGCGAAGCGTATGCCAAGCTGCGCGGTGACACAAAAGCCGACCTGGAACGCCTGGGGCGCGAACGGACATTGATCTACAAGACGTTCATCCTGACGGGGCTTCGCAAGGGTGAGTTGGCATCGCTCACCGTCGGACAGTTGCACCTAGACGGCGACATTCCGTTTGTCGCGCTCAACGCCGCCGACGAAAAGAATCGGCAAGGCAGCGAAATCGTTCTCCGCGATGACCTGGCGGACGACCTACGGCAATGGCTCGCCGCCGAGCTGGAACGGTTGCAAGCCGAAGCCGTCGAGCGTGGCGAGCCGATCCCGGCTCGGTTGCCAGCTGATCGGCCGTTGTTCAATGTCCCCGCTGGTTTGTTGCGAATCCTGAATCGCGACTTGAAAGCCGCGGGAATACCGAAAGTGGATGAGCGCGGCCGAACTCTCGACATTCACGCCTTGCGGACGACGTTCGGCACTCTGTTGAGCAAGGGGGGCGTTGCACCGCGGACCGCGCAAGCCGCGATGAGGCATTCGGACATTCGGCTGACGATGCAAACCTACACCGATCCGAAGTTGCTCGACGTTCGCGGGGCGCTCGACGCGCTGCCGGCGCTTCCCCTGGGGGCCGGATCGGAGCAAAGCGAAGCCGTGATGACCGGAACCGACGCTGGCGCGCTTGCACCAACGCTTGCACCAAATTGGTGCAAGCGAGCGACGCCGCTGACAATTCCTGACGAAATGAACACCGATGAACAGGCGAGCAAAGACAACGAGACGATTGCCGTAAGTGATGATTCTGTCAAAAGAAAAAACCCGCTGACATTCGCTGTCAACGGGTCCGACGAATGGGCGTTGAGGGGCTCGAACCCCCGACCTCATGGGTGTGATCCATGCGCTCTAGCCAACTGAGCTAAACGCCCGACACAGTGCTTGCAGTTTGCACTTGGCGAGCGCAAAGCCGCAAGCGGAAGACCGATCAGGGCTGGGGCGGGTTCGCGGTGACCTGGGTGTTGGCCGGCGCGGGTTCTTGCTTGGCTGCCGGCGCGTCGTCGAACTTGGGCGCCGCGGGGGCCACGCGTTGCGGCGGACGAACCGGTTCGGCTGGGGCTGCGCCCGGCGCGGCGGCAGGCTGCTGGCCAGCCGGATTCCCCGTCTCGTCAAATCCCGCCTCCAGGCCGCCCATGCCCTTCTTGAATTCCACGACGCTCTTGCCAAGATACTTGGCCATATCCGGCAGCTTGCGTCCGAACAAAAGCACGGCAATGATGCCGATCACGATCAACTCACCCCAACCTAGACCGAACATGGAATATCCTCGCGTTTGAGATACGTTGAGGTCTCACCGATAGTATACTCGGCGGCGGGCACATCCTCAATGATTTTTTCGCTGAAACGCATGCGCAGGGGAATACTAGGGAGTCGAACCATCCAACAACTCACACCAACGGGACGCCTTGGTGGGAACCGGCAGAATATCGAATGCGCTTCGTTAATGATGTTATTGTACCTCGCGGTAGGCGGTGAAGACAAGCGCAGGGGAAAGAATTGACGGATTTTTCACATGCGCGTAGGTCAGGCTTTCCAGCCTGACTTTTCCGGTGCTTGCGTCAGGCTGGAATGCCTGACCTACGCCAAATGCCCCATTGCCGACGGGTCAGTTTCGCGCCATGCGTCGAAACAGCCAAAGCCCCACGATGAGCATCACCACATCGGCGACATAGATGCCGGCCCACGCGGGGATTTTGCCGTTGCGGGCCATGTTGATCGTGCAGAACATGAGCGGATAGTAGATCGTGACGATCGGCAAGAAACAGGTGATAAACGCGCTAAGGTAATCGCTCTTGCTGAACCAAATGCCGACCGGGCAGCCGACCAGCGCGAAACACAAACATCCGATCGCAAACCCGACGCGCAAGTGCCATTCGCATTGGATGGCGAACAGCTGCTGATCATGGTTCTTTCGTTCGCGAAAGAGATTTGCAACATGCCCGGCAAATCCGCTGTCCCCCTTGCCCAGACTCAGTTGAACCTGGTGACGATCGATTTCACGGCTAACGCGTTCCTTTTCGTGCAAACACTGCTCCTCATATTCGAAGAGCTCGCTCCAGGTCATTTCGCCAGCCCTTTGCTTGAGGGTCCCGGGCGCCAGGAACGCGGGAATATCGACCGGCCAAACGTTCTGCTCAAGGAATCCGACCGTGCTCCCTTTGGCGATCTGACATTGCCACATGACGACAAGAATCTGTTGCGACTCGGCATCGACGTGCAGTTCTGCCTCTCGGGCTCGAGCCACAAGGTCGAAACTCCTGCCATCGGCGGCACGTCTCTTGAAAACTACGTCTTGCAGCTTTGCCCCCCGCACGGCACTAACGTTGATCTCATAGTTCAACTTGGTGTGTTTGATACAACCGTCTTTGCGGAGCAACGTGTAGAGCATCTCTTCAATATCACCGGCGATCTTGCTCTTCATTACGAACGTCGTGTATGGGATGGCATCGAGATAGAGGTAGAAGGTGATGCCGCTGGTGACGGCGCCGAGCAAAAACGCCGGCCAAATGATGTGGCGAATATGCACGCCGGCCGCCTTTAGCGCCAGGATCTCATTGTCCGCGGCGAGCCGGCCGTAGACGACACACGTGGCGAACAGCGTGGTCGTCGGGACGGTGTACGGGAGCAAGCTCGGCAGCATGAGCGGAACGGCGATGGCAATTTGCAGTGGTCCCAGGCCGTTTCGCATCGCTTCGGAGATGATGCCGGCCATCAGGATCAATCCCGTCAGCGCGCACAGCGAAACGAGAAAGACCTTGACGAGCTCAAACAGAATAATGCGATGGATCGTGCCCCAGAACACGTGCGATCCCCCGGCTTGCCAGCGCTGTTTACGTTCAGCGCTCGCATGGCGCTTTGCGAGCGCTAAACGTGAACAGAACGACGTAAACAGGTCTCATCATTCCCAAATCCGAAACACGCGTGGCCGATCGACCGTGCCGCCGTCCCGCTGTCCGCTCCCGATCACGCGGTCGCGCATCAACAAGAGCGGATCGACGATAACCGGGATCGGCTTCAGCATGAACTTCAGATCCTTTGGATTCGTCGTCACTTTGCCGCGCACCTCCACGGTGAGCAGATTCTTGCTGATGTTGGTCGGATAGGGCCGCATGATTGGCGGCAGCAGGTTTTCGATGCGCCCCCACATCGGATAAACGTCGAGTTTCACGTCCTTGGTCGCGAGATCGACGTCGCCTTTGCCCGATAGGCTAATGGCGCTGCCGAGCAGTTCGAGTTTTTGCACGTTGACCTTGGCGCCCTGGATGGCGAAGCTCGTGTGAAATTCCTCGAAGGCAGTGCGATCCGGCCAATGCAGCCCGAGGAACTTGAGCAAGTCGAGCAGGAACGGCAAATTAAGCAGATGCCCGCGGGGGATATCGATGTTGCCATTGCCCTCCAGCGTGTCGATGCCGGAACCATAGCCGCGCAAGTAAAGCCTGGCGCTGGCGAAACCTGAGAGTTGCGATTTCGGTCCGACGTTGAATCGCCCGGCCTCGGCAACGTTGATCTGTGAGAACGTGAAGTTGGTTTCGTAGCGAAGCGACGAATTGACATCGACGCGGACCTGGCCCGTGACATCGCCGCCGAAGATCGGCGCCTTCAGGCCGATGAGAAGTACATCCGGGCTGGAGTCGCGCATCTGAAATTTCGCGTGGACGTTCTTGAACGGCTGACCGTAGCAGGTGGCGCGGTCGAGCAGCAAGTTGCCGTCGACGCCGACGATTTCTTTTCCGTTGACGCGTCCGATGCAGGCGAGCGTCCCCGTGACGTTCGTGAATTCGAGTCCCGCGTTGAAGCGCGAGCCGTACATCCACAGCTGGCCGTCCCAGTAGATGTCGGGCGGCTTCCCGGTCTCCGGCGGTTGTGCGATGACCAGATTCGTCTTCACGCGAAGCGGGTCGTTCAGTTGCAGCGCTTTGGCGGCGTCCTGCAGTTTCTTCGGCAAGGCGTGAGAGAATTCTTCGTCGAAGCGCAGACCTTGCAGGTTGAGGTTGTTGAGCTGCGCATAGTAACCGCCGCGCGAGTTCAGGTCGATGGCGCCGGAGTCGAGAGACAGCATGGTCTGGTCGTGGCGAGCGCGCAGTTTATTGATATCCAGGCGCATCCTGTGAAAGCGAAAGTTACCGCTCAAATCTTGCAAGCGATAGGGGAAAAACGTGGGCTTGGCGTTGCAGCCGCGCGCGTCGACGTGCACTTCGAGATCGTTGATGTCGGCCGTCGGGCGATTGATCGACGCCGTAAAAAAGAGTTGCCCGGTTGGGTTAAACGTCTCCCAGGTTTTGTGCATCTCCTTCATGGGCCTCAATGCGTCGCGCAATTCGTCATCGAGCGGAACATCGCGGCCCGTGATTTCCAGCGAAATGCCGTGGTCGAATCCCTTTTCATCGCGCGGGATCGACTTGCCGTGCATGAGCACGTGGCCGCCTTTGTGCGAGCCCTGGAAGTCGGAAAAGGTCCAATGCTCCGGATAAATATTGATCGTGCCGGAGACGTTTTCGAGCGGATACGGGAAATTGTCCCAGCAGAACGACGCTTCGCGAAAATGCAGGTGGAACACATTGCGAAAACTCTGGCCCGGCTTCCGGTTGATGTTGGCCCAGACCTTGAGCTTTCCTGTGGGATGGAACGATTCGGAGAAGCGGCGGATGTTCTCGAGCGCGTCGGTGTGCAAGCCCCGCCATAGCTTGGCGTCGATTGGGACTTCCTCGGCGACGATGTCGAACTTGACGTCGGCCTGGTCCCCCTCGCCCGTCCAATGTCCACTCAGGATGACCGGACGTTCCGCCGACGCCAGGGCCTTAAGATCGACATCGACGCGCTGGTTGAGCAGGTTGTAATCGACCGTGCCGACTGTTTTCTCCAGCGGATAGGGAAAACCACGGAACGCCAGCGCCACGCCTTCCGGACGCAGCGACACGTGCGATGGTTTTCCCGATGCCAACGTCGTCCACTCGCCCTGCTGTTTGGCACAGGCAACGTGAATACTCGTCGGCCCCTCAGGCTTGAACAGATGGTGCAACTCGCCCAGCTTTTCGGGCAGGCGCTTGGCCAGCTCGTTGCCTAGCATAACATGCTTCAACGTGACGTGTACTTCAAAGTCCTGATCGACGCCCAGAAGCTGCGCCGCTCCACGCGCCTCGATCTCCGTCATCCCCGAGCGTGCGCTGAAGGTCTCGACGTTCAGTTCGCCGTTATGGCAGCGCGCCTTGAGGTGAATCTGATCCAGCGGCAACGGCGCCTTCGGATGCTGGAACTTCCCGTCAGCAACTTCACAACGAATATCGTAATAAATCGGCTGTGGCTCTTTTGGATGATAGGAGACGCGACCATCAACATTGGTCGTCGCCGAAACCTGCAGGCCGATGCGAACATCGCGAGGCAAGTGGATCGGCAGTCGCGTCAGGAGCGTCTGCGTCAACGGAATCTGCGCCGCCTTGAAGGCGCAGTACGCTTCGTTCGTTTCGCGATCGAGGGACCCGTGCAGGTGCAGCTTGCCCAGCATGTCCGAATTGGCGGCTCCCCGGAAGGCAACGCGCGGCAACGGATCGTTGATCACCGTCAAGCTCACGTCGTTGATCTCCAGCGTCGCCCCTTTGGCATGCTCGCTGAAATCCTCCAGCACGATGGTCCCTTGATGAATCACGATGGCCGGCAGATGCGTCGGCGCTTCGCCCTTCGACGCGCGCAGCAGATTCTGGAGGTTGCATGTGCCGTCGCGCTCGCGACGAATGCGCAAACGCGGACGAATCAACTCGATCTTGCGCAGCGTTAGCTCGCCGTCGAGTATCTTTTCCTTGTCGTGATAAAAGATCGCGGAAGGGACGTGGAGGAAGTCGACCTTCTCCGGATCGTCATTACGCATGAGGCGCAGGCCGTTGAGCTGAATGCCGCCCAAGATGCGCAAACGTGCCGAATCGACGCTGACATGAGCTCCGGGGAACGCCTTGGTGATCTCGGCGATGACCTGTTCGCGGACGGCTTCGGGATTGGTCCAGCGCTGATATGCGACGGCGCCGACGCCGGCGGCACTGATGATGCCCCAGACGATGCCGCGGACAATCCATTTCCGCCAGGCCATGATCGCCTCGAATTCGCTGCCGAGAATCCCCCGTATCGGCCGGGACGATAGGATTTCACCCCGCTGCGGTCAATGGCGGTTTCAACTCTTGGGCTATTGCCTTAATTGCCTAGTTGAGCAGTTTGACGCAGTTGCCCTGGCCGCTTGGATCTTTAGCAAGCCAAGCCTACAGCAACGGCTACTGTTGTGTGTGCAGCTTTGGCAGATGCTCGGCGTGATAGAGTCGTTGGGCGCAGCGCTGGCTATTTCTCACGCGGCCGAAGTACCTTGGCCAGGACAACGCTCGCCCCTGTGCCGTGCCAGACGTGCCCGCCTTCGAAGCGGTCGATGCTGAGGCGGTCGACGGCATTCAGCGCCTTGAACGCTCGGCGTTGGCGGAGCAGGATTTCGTCGGCCCAGAGCGGGTCGATCAGTTTGTCCTGCGAGCCGGCCTCCCAGACGCAGTGCCGCGGAGCGATCAGCGAGGCGATCTCCGGCACGTCGCCGTACTGCAAGAGGCCGGGGATGATCTGGGCGCCGCAACTGTACGGCTTGCTGATCCGCTCCTGCATCACGTTGAGCGCTCCGGAGATCACGCACACCTTGATCCTCGGCTCCAGCGCGGCGGTCAGCATGGTCATGCGGCCGCCGTAGGATAACCCGACGCAGCCGAGCCGATCGGCGTCGACCTGTGGATGCCGGGCCAGCAGCTCGATCGACCACAGGCAATCGCGCAAGTTCTCGGCCATCAACGTCTTGCCCAACAGCGACATGCGGATGAAGGTGTCGGCACAGGCGTCGGCCTTGCCCGGCGACTTGCCGAGCCGATCGCCGAACGGCGTCAAACACGGCACGGCGACGACGTAGCCCTGGCGCACGAGTTGCCGGCCATAGTCATAGTTGTTGTTGCGGATAGCAGCATCGACGCCGGGCAGATCATCGCGGCCGGCAACGGGGTGATGCCCATGAGCACCGTGCCCGTGCAGCGCCAGGATGGCGGGACGTTTGCCCTTCGCCTTCGGGATGAGCAGATACACCGGAAGCGGCGGCTGCCCCTCGGCCGTCAGTAAGAGCTCCTCACGGCGAAAGTCGTCGAACTCCTTGACGCTGACGGTCGTCGGCTTCCACACGGTCGGCGGTGTATGTGGCCCCAACAACGATTTGAGCTTCGCAGCGAAGTCTTTCTGCCAGGTCCGGCAGTCGTCGGATGTCGTCCCCTTGAACCGCATCGACAACGGCGCCGCCGCCACGTCCTGTTTGAGCCGATCGTTGAGCGACGGGATTTTCGAGGACTGACCACAGAGCGGACTAACCACAGAGACACCGAGAACGCAGAGAGAAATCAGAAACGTCAGTCGCATCGACGCCCCTCAGGCATTTCCTCAGTGATCACTGTGTCTCCGTGGTGAAACACTACTTGGATAGCGCCCACACATGCACCATGCCGGCCATGTCGGCGGTCGCCAGGCGTCGCCCGTCCGGGGAGATGGAAATGGCGCAGATCCAGTCCTTGAACTGGCCGCCGCGGCCTTGACCGATATCGCGAATGTGTTTGGCGTCCTCAATGCGCCAGATCTTGACGAGGGTGTCGCGGCCAGCGGAGAATATGTGCTTAGCGTCCGGGTGGAACGCTAAATCAGTGCCGCCGTCGAGGTGGCCCGGATTAGTCTCGCGGAGTTTCTTGCCCGTCGCCGGATCGAGGAGCGTGATTTTGCCGGACAACCCGCCCGACTCGCCGCCGCGCAGGACCACCAGGTATTTGCCGTCCTTCGAGTACGCGGCCGAGCACATGCGTTCTTTCAGTTCCTTGCTCATGTCGGCTTTGATCTTGCCCGTCTCGACATCCCAGATTTTCAGGCCGGAGCGAGCGCCGGAATCAAAGACCAGCGGAATGCGTTCGGAGGCGATGATCGTCCTGGCGTCGGGCGAGATCGCCAGGCCCCACGGCCAACCGCCGAGCTTGATGCGTTTGACTTCCTTGGCGGCAGGCAGGTCCCAGACGATGACTTCGCCTTCCTTGACCTTGCCGTCGACCTTGTCGGCGCCGCTGACGAGCGTTTTGCCATCGGGCGTCATCGCGAGATTGACGATCCAGTCCTTGTGGCCTGTCAGTTCGCGCGAGTGTCGCTGCACGCCGGCGCGAGCTTCGATGGGGTCGGGAATTTTGCGTTTGCGCGTCTCAGCTTCGTAGCGGGCGCGTTCATTGAGAACAACGAGCGCGACTTTGGTTGTTTCTCCGTCGGCGTCCCAGTATTTGATCGTGCGATCGAGACTTGACGAAATCAGCGTTTTCTGATCGGGCGTCGTCAATAGGCGCGTGATTTCGTTGGTATGCCCGGCCAACAGACGCGCTGGCGGCGGGGCCTTCTCGGAGTCGGACGCCGGCAGGTTCCAGACGAGAATACTCCCCTGCTTGTTGCCCGCGGCGACCCTGTCATTTCCGACGAAGCTGACGGCAGTCACCCAGTCGGCGTCCCAGGGGAGCGTGCAGAGCAGCTTGGCGTCAGCGAAGGCGGCGGTTTGGCCGTGGAGCGGGGATGTGTAGAAAACAATCGCCAAGATCGCCAAACTCCGCGCGATGGTGACATTCATGGTAGTGAAGCCCTGAGGTGAGGTACTCCAAACCCCAGGGTTGGGTACCTCACCCTGGGGATTCCAATCTACTGTTATGCCAGCAGCGGCCGCAGGGCGCGGGCGCCTTCCGGGGTGGCCCAGATCGGGCGGGCGCCGACGAAGTGGCGCACGCGCGGGTTGATGCCGAGCGCGGTGTAGATCGTCGCGAACAGGTCGCCTTCGCTGACCGGATCGTTGGCGACCTCGCGGCCATCGCGATCGGTGGCGCCATAGACCTGCCCACCGCGAACGCCGCCGCCCGCCAAGACGATCGTCCAGGCGCGGATGAAGTGGTCCCGGCCCGCGCGGTTGTTGATGTACGGCGTACGGCCCACCTCGCCCATCCAGACCACCAGCGTGTTCGCCAGCAGATTCCGCTCGGCCAAATCGGTGAGCAAGCCGCTCCATGCAGGGTCGAGCACGTCCATGTTCGCCTTGTGGCAGACGAAGTTGTCGGCGTGGCTGTCGTAGTTCTCCTGCCCGACCTCGACGAACGGCACGCCGTTCTCAATCAGCTTGCGAGCCATGAAGCAGCAGCGGCCGAACGACGTGCTCCCGTAGCGTTCTTGAGCCCGCTGCCATTCGCTGTCAATGTTGAATACTTGCCGGGTGCGCATGAGCCGGAGCGCCCGCTGCTCAGCCAGGCGGTGCGATTCGAACGCCTCGGCCCCGGACCGGCTGGCCCGTTCCTGCTCCATGAAATCCAGCAATTCGCTGCGGCGATCCTGCACCGCCGGCGTCACCAGCGGCGCAGAGAAGTACGGCAACCGACCGTCGGACCCCAGATGGAACGGCTCATAGCGCGGGCCGAGATAACCCGAGCCGGCGTTCCCCGTCGAACCCATGCGGATGAAGCTGGGCAGGTCGGAGTCCGGATTGCCCAGGTACTTCGCGATCATCGCCCCGATCTCCGGGTGCGGCATGCGCTCCGACTGTTTGTAGCAGGTGTGCATGTGATAGATGCCGTCCGGATGATCCGGTGACTGCGTGCGCATCGAACGAATCATCGCGAGCTTGTCGACATGCCGAGCCAAGAGCGGCATGTACTCGCAAATCTGGATGCCGTTGACGTTGGTCTGAATCGGCCGAAACGGCCCACCGGTGGGCCGGCCCGGCTTCATGTCGAAGGTATCGATCTGCGACGCCCCGCCATTCGCCCAGAGCAGGATGCAGCGCTTGTTGGATCGCCGTGCTTCCTGCGCGATGGTCTCGCTATTGAACAGCGCCCCCCAGTTGGCGATGGCGAGCCCGCCCGCGGTGGCGAGCGTCGCCTTGAGAAAGGCGCGGCGGCTGTGGTGGTTGTTATTGGTGTTGGTTGGAAACACGGTTAAGCCCCCCGTCAGTAACTGTCCTTTGCTAATGCCCACATGTATGACACTTCCCGTTTGCACAGGAAGTGCAGGCAAACGCATGACATTTCCCGCACTCATACCCGATCCCAGCTTTTTTGTCGCATTTTGTGCAGACGTGACATCCAGAAAAACTGATTCGAACCCATTTTGCAAAATAAGCCCTGAATCTCCCAATTAGGTCTAACATTGTCGGCCTCCGACGGTTTTGTTACACAAGCCCGGACGATTCACCTGATGCTGCCTTTTTCGCAAGGGTCATCCAGAACTTGACTCAACACATAATGTGCAAGCTATTCTCATCGCCGAGTCAACGTCGCGAGTTGTGTCCAGCGCCGCGCAGAACAACGCTAGCCATTTCTCGGGATCGCCTGAAGCTTGCATGTGCTCATTGAGCACCGTAGCAATATCCGCCGTAACACGTATTTTGTCCGCTACCAGATCACCGAGAGCGTTTAGGCGATCTGCGTCTTGCCGCCAAAACTCAGCTTCGTCGTTATTTTCAGGCAAGTTACCTCCGAGTTTTGGCACCATCGAATCACAGACAGAATATCGTCCGGACCCACTCGTCATCATATTCATATGGTCCGTGGATAGACGCGAGGGTTCCATGACTCTCAGCCACTTCACGGTCAAGGTTTTTTGCGACCCAATCGACAGTAAACGTGGGAAAATCCGAATCAGGAACAGCACCTTTCACGATTCCCAAATGCATGATCTTGATTCCTTGAGATCCTTTTCCTTTCCCCTTGCCCATTATTCGCTTGATTGCGATTCGGTCACCGGGCCGAATCTGTTGCGCCTTTTCGTACTGAGATCCTTCTCGCCAGCCCAATATCCAGATACCGAGCTTAACCCATTTTTCGTCTTGGTATTCTTTACCATACCATGCGGCTCCCACCACCCAATACTTTGGCTTGGCCATGACTCGATTCTCCTCACCCATATTGGGCCTGAAAGGCTTCAACACGAAAGCCCAGGGCAACGCCCTGGGTATCACGTCGTCTCATCGATGCCGCCCTGTAAGGGCAAAACAAATCGGGGCGCCCGGTCTAGTTGCGCCCTTGCAGGGCTTAGTCTACCTTACCGACCGAACCCAGGGCGTTGCCCTGGGCTTTATTATTCCAGCCTTTCAGGCTGAAAACAACGGCTCAATGATTGAATCGGAATTCCGAGCAGCTTATCAGCACCCAGATCGCGTCCTCCACTAACTGCGGGGCCATCTTGGCGTCGCCGCTCGACAGGTGCTTGACGAACCACTCGCGCTCGGCGGCGCTGGGAGGTCGGCTCAGGATCGACAGAAACAGGCGATCGACCTTTTCCGCCGGTGTGCCCTTCATCGTCAGCACGGCGTCGGCGAGGTTGCCCTTGCGCTGCTGGCATGC
>VGZI01000170.1 GCA_016872605.1 Planctomycetota bacterium | reverse complement strand
TAATAGCCGGTCCGCCAGCGGCTGAGGTGGTAGGATTGCGGCGCCAATCGTGAGCCTTCGCTCTGGAGACGATAGGCCGTATTAGCGGCCTCCCGGTTAACGGAAGGCCTGTTCTCAGACCCAGCGCAGGCTATGCCGCCGCTAGGGTTGCTTTGGCAGGGGCCGACCCGTAGTCGTGCGATCGGCGCCAGTGCCGTACACAATGTCGGGCAGGCCCGATGCGCCCCCCTAAGGGCCGACCCGCCGTCGTGCCGATGCCCCCACCGCCCTTGGCCTTCTTCATCACCTTCCTGGTCAGCACCTTTTTCGTCACCGCTTTCTTAACTGCTTTCTTCGCCAGGGCGTCTCCCTTTCGGTGTCGGAGCATTGCTGTGGCATCCTCCATCGGAGGACGTGCCGCGCAGCGTCACCTCTACCGCTTCTGAACGGAATAGCGGAGCGGGGCTTTGCAGGGTCTGAGCACAAGGGTTCCGTGAACCGTTGAGGCCGCTAATACGGTCTATCGTCCTGCTGTTCGTCTCGATCACGCTCCCGGGGTGGTCGGCTTCGGGAACGGTCGGCTCACGCAGCTCGTCCCCCGCTCGGGCTCTCAGTCGCCGACGGGTTTGACACGCACCATCCGGCGCAGCACCTCACCGACCACGCGCCCCTCGAGCGCTCCCGGTCCATGACTCCGGCAGACGTCGTCGTATCGGCCGCCGCCGCCGACCTCCGGGGCCAGCAGTGGCTCGGGGAAGAACGTGTCGGCCAGCTCGGCGGCGGGCGTGACGCCCTTGACTCCGATGGTCTTCACGACGAGCGCCTCGAGCGCCGGGTGACTCGGGACCTCCGCGCGGTCGACGATGACGGAGAGCGCCCCGACCGTCTCCCCCGGTGACACCGGCCGGACGTTGTTGGCGGCGATCAGCTCCTCCCAGATCACGTGCGACACGTCGCGTGCGGCGGCGCCGCAGATCATCGAGATCACGAGACCGCCGCTCACCACCACGCCCGTGCCGCCGCCCTGATCGAAACGGTGGTGGTCGAGGTGGATCGGATGCGTGACGAGGAACTGCGTGGACAGGGCGAGGTTGGCGCTGACGCCGAGGGGGCGGGCGAAGGAGTGCAGCAGCACGTCCCCGGCAGCGAGGCGCTCCCGCGGCCTCGCGACGCCGACCGCCGAGGGGCGCAGGGCGAGGGCTCGGGGCGCGCCGTCGAGCGCGGCCGCCAGCAGCGGCTCCCCCTCCGGCAGCGCTGCGTCCCAACGGGCGGCGGCGCGCGCCTCGCCGAACTCCGTCGGCTGCGCCCGATAGAGTTCGGCCTTTTCGACCCGGAGGACGACGCGCTCGTCCTCGACGCGCACCAGCTCGCGGAGCGTCGTCACCACCGCGTTCTTGCCGTCGCTGGTGTTGCGCACCCGGAGCACGCGGATCCGCTGGCGGACGGTGTCCCCGACCTGCAGCGGCAGGTGCTGCCGGGCGTTGCGGAACCCGAGGTGGAAGACCGCGCCGTGCGTGTCGGACATCGACACGCCGAGGTACATGGCCATCAGGAAGGGGACGGGCATCGCGCGGCCGTCGCATCGCCCAAGGGCGGCGGCATAGTGGCAACTGGTCTGAGCGGCGTCGTGACTGTAGAAGCACTGGGCCCACAGGTCCCGCATGCCGTCGGTGACCGTGAACTCGTAGGGGTTGTCGATCTCGGCCCCCAGCGCGAGCCCGGCCTCCGACCTGTGGGCCACCACCCGCCCGCCGCGGCCGACGGGAGGCAGCGTCCGGCCGACGGAGAGGCTCAGGATGCGCTGAGACGACTTGATGTGCGGCGGCCCCACGAGCTGCCCGTCCACCAGCGCCATGCCATCGGTCTGACGGTTCGCTCGCCGGGCCGTCTCGGGGTCGTCCAGCTTGCGGATGAGCGTGCTCAGGAGACCGTTGCGCCGCGCGCGCTCGACGCGCTGCGCCCAGGCCAGTTCGTCGGCGCCCGGCCGAAGGCAGCGCGCCACGGTGGCGATCTGATCGCGGTGGATGCAGGCCTTACCGTCGAAGCCGTGTCGTTTCGCCTCGCGCGCCTCGCGCTCGAGGCCCAGCGTGTCGGACACCTTGGTATAGGGCGTGTCGAAGGCCGCGATGCCCGCAGCCCGCGCCGCAAAAACTACGGCGTTGCGCGGGTAATCCAGGGTGGACTCACCGTGCGGCTTCGCGCCGGTGAGGCGGAACAGGTCTCCGTGTCCGAGAAAGAGGCCGACGAGGCGCCCGCCACCCGCCTGCGCGATGGCGTCGACCCGCAAGACGGCGGCGGGCGTCTCGATGAGCGGCAAGAGCTTCGTCGCGCCCTCGGGGAGGCCGAGCGCCCGCTCCCGACGGCAGAGTTCCTCGTGGAGCGCATCGAGCTCGCGGGCATGCTCGATCATCGTGGGCATGAGCGCCGTCACCCCGGGCAGCCCTACCACGGCGTCGAGATCGAGGCGTTGCTCCTCACCGACGGCGGTCTCGTTGATGCGCACCACGATCGGACGGTCGCCGAGGTCCCCGGCCTCGAGCGCGCGCCGGAGGCCCGCCCGCGCCGGTGCCTTGGCCGCCATCGGCACGGCGTCCTGGAAGTCGACGATGAAGGCGTCGGCGCCCATCTGCCACGCCTTCTCGAAGGCGAACTGCGGCAGGAAGAGCAGCGTCTTCCAGCCGAACGCCCCAGAAGCGGGGACGGGGGATGCCGCACCCGGCGCGGCCAGCCGGTCGAGGGCCGCCACCAGCCGCGCGTTGCCGCGAGCCGCCTCGGCCGCGCGCCGGAACTCGGCCACGCCGATGGCGATCAGCTCCGAGGCCTCCATGGCGTAGAGGGTCTCATCGGTGACCTCACCGCGCAGCGCGCTCTGCGCGCCCAGATCGTCCTCCGGCCGCAGGATCCGCGTCGCCTCCCGCGCGTCGTCCGGGCCGAGAGAGCCGATCAGCGCACCCGAGAGGATGAACCGGAGTTCGGGTTCGGCGGACGGCGCGAGGCGATCCCCGCGGGCCAAGTCGATGCGCCGCGCCCCGGCGTTCGCGGCGACGACAGGGCCCTGCTCCCGCACCAGCGCGAGGCTCCGCCCGGCGTCGCGCTCGGCCTCTAGGGCGTCGAGACGGTGCCGGAGCGCGGACCGGACATAGGCCCGCCGAACCTCCGCATCGACCGGCACCTCGAGGACCGTCGTGGCCTCGCGCGCCGTCAGCGTGGCTGTTCGGCGCGCGTCCGTCCCCCGCAACAGGGCCGACTCGCCGACGAGGCTGCCGGGCCCGGCAGCCACGACCTCCACCGGGGTGCCGTCCTCGCCCTCGACGGTGACGACGAGCTCGCCCGCGACGAGCCACCACAGGCGATCGGCCGCCGCGCCCTCGCGGCAGAGCACTGCGCCCCCCTCGAGCGCCCGAGGCCGCGACGCGGCGGCGAGCGCCGGCAACAACGGGTCCTCCGGCGAGAGAGAGAACGGCGGCGCCGTCAGGTGTGAACGGAGCTCGTCGAGCGCGTTCTTCAGGGCTTCGTGCGTCGCAGGCATCCTTCGAGGCCTCCGTGGCGTGTGCTGTCGGTGGTGCCTGGCGGACCGGCTATTATTCCCGCATGTCCCATACCGTTGGCTTCATCGGTCTCGGCCTCATGGGCAAGCCCATGGCCCGCCGGCTGATTGACTCCGCAATCACCCCGCACACTGCAGGATACGGCAAGTTGTGAGTAACGTTTGCGTCGCCTCAGGGTCTGAGCACAAGGGTTCCGTGAACCGTTGAGGCCGCTAATACGGTCTATCGTCAAATAATGATAGTTTTATTTTGACCCGATTCACTCTGCTCTCTCACTTACCTAACCAGATGAAAATCCCAAAATCGAACCGCCGTCTGCGCATAGCAGCACTAGCCCTGACTTGTCTCTCACTTCCCGTCATGCCCGCCTGGAGCATCGACCTCGACAACGGCAACGCTCCCGTCCAGGTGGTCATCGCTACCGCCGCCCCCATCATCTTTTCTGACATCTCTCCATCCGGCGCTGACGCAACCGTAGTCCTTCGCGCCACAACGCTAATCACCAACGCCTGGTTCGACGCCACCGCGCCCTACCATCCCACTGCCCTCGGCATCTACTCACGCCTCGGTCGCCGCCCCGTGCCAGAGCGCACCACACGCAACATCAACATCGCCAGCCTCTACGCCAGCTATCGCGTGCTCAACAGCATCCTTCCAAAGCGAGCCTCCGCTTGGCGCGCGATGCTCCAGGCCGAAGGTCTCAATCCCGACGACAACTCTGAAGACATCTCCACCGCCGTCGGCCTCGGCAACAAAGCCGGCAAAGCCGTCGTCGCCTTC
This sequence comes from Planctomycetota bacterium, assembly GCA_016872605.1. Taxonomy (GTDB): domain Bacteria; phylum Planctomycetota; class Planctomycetia; order Gemmatales; family Gemmataceae; genus SIAQ01. The sequence goes on along the minus strand of VGZI01000170.1, from coordinate 8,870 downwards.
CGCGAACGCGACGGCATGAATCAGCTCGGCGACGAAGGCGGCGTCAAATACAACCGCCAGCCCTACGCCGATACAACCGGCTACCAACCCGTCAACTCCCCCACAGATCTGCGTGAACCCGGGCGCTGGCAACCTCGCATCACCTCAAACGGCAATGGCATCCACAAAGTCCAGCAGTTTGTCACGCCTCAGTACGCCAAGGTCCGGCCCTATTCTTACAACTCCCCTGCCAACTTCCAGGCGCCGCGACCGGACGCGAGCAACCCTCGCGGCCCCAAAGGCTTCAGCGCCTACAAGGCCCAAGTCGATGAAGTCTTGCAAGCTTCCGCAAACCTGACCGACCGCCAAAAGCTCACTGTCGAACTCTTCAACAACAAGATCAACAGCCTCGGCTTCTCGGCCGTCTTCGCAGCCCTATCCCGCGGCCTCAGCATCATCGACTTCATCCATCTCGACTTCCTCACAAACATGGCTGCCTTCGATACCGGTATCGCCGTCTGGAAAGAGAAGGCCCGTTGGGACGCCGTTCGTCCCACCAGCGCCGTGCGCTACGTCTACGGCAATCGCCCGGTCACTGCCTGGGGCGGTCCAGGCAAAGGCACTGTCACCGATCTTCCGGCCGACCAATGGAAAGAGTACGTCGACGTGGCCGACCATCCTGAGTATCCTTCCGGCTCGGCCGCCTTCTGTGGAGCCCATGCCCAATCCGCACGCCGCTTCCTCGGCAACGATGTCCTCAACTGGTCTGTCCCGATTCCCAAAGGTGGTTCTGTTGTCGAACCCGGCATCACTCCCGCCGCAGATCTCGTCCTCGGCCCCTGGGCCACCTGGACCGAATTCGAAGCCGATTGCGGCATCTCCCGGCTCTGGGGCGGCGTCCACTTCCGTCCCGCCATTGAGGAAGGCTATCCGCTTGGCCGCCTGATCGGCAACATCGCCTTTGAGTTCCTCAAGCAACACATCGACGGCAACGCTCCGCCTCTTCCTCTGCCCTAATCCCCATCCGCGATGGGGCAGCGCTTTCACGCTGCCCCACTGCAGACATCGCCCTCGGCCCCTGGGCCACCCGAGCCGAGTTCGAAACCGATAGCGGCATCTCCCGTCTCTGGGGCGATGCCGAATTCCTAAAAGTCCTTCGCGTCTCTCGAACTCCCGACCATCTCCTTCCGCAATTTCAGATAACCCTCAAACTTCACCTTCTGCTCGGCCGTCAGCACCTTTCGGATGTCGTCATCTTCATTCAATTGGATCTGCCGCAATTCCTGATGCAGCCTCTGGGTCACAACCTCCAGCTCGGCCATCAGCTTGCTTTCGTTGTCAATACGCGCCCGCCGCAATTTGCGCAACTCCTGATTCTGCTCCTGCCGTTTTGAGGCAAAGGGCTTGTGGTATCGAGCCTGGATCGTATCCACTGCTCTTGCCTGATCCACGCTCAAGCCAAGCGTCCCCTTCAACGATGCATCCGCCATCAGGCTCAGCGCCATGGCAGCGCAAATCAACATAACTCTTATTGCATTCACTCCTGCCAATCAGCACCATCCCGGGGCAAAACAAGTCATCTGCTCGCAATTACTTAACAGATTCCACTTCCCGCAAGCTATCCCGCTCTAACCGCGAAACCAAACACACTTGGTCCCGCCCTCAAAGGCACGGCCCCACGCAATGCTCAGGGCACCAAACGGGACATTCACCCCATCCGCGACGTAGCCAATTCGGGCCGCCTGCTCATCATCGGCGACGCGGGTAATGTCAAGAGTCTCGACTTCATCAAAGTGGTCTCCCTCGCCCCTTCTCCCTACTCCACCACTGCCTGATACACCGAGGTCATGAACTTCTGCTGTATGTCCGTTCCGTTTGGCAGCATCTGAATCATCAACACCACAACCATGCCGCTCTTCGGATCCACCTGATACTTCGTCCCGTAGGCTCCACCCCATCCAAACGCCCCCACACCGGCCATCCCATCGGCACCATAGCGGTCCACCGTCTGAAAACCAAACCCAAATCCAAGCCCTGCCTTCGAATGCAGCAGGCCCGTCTGATTTGTCGTCATCAATCCCACAGCCCGCGATCCCAACACACGCACACCATCAAGTTCACCACCGCGACGAATCGTCTCTAGGAAACGCGCACGCATGGAGAAGCAGCTGAGAAGCTGCCACGTCGCCTCAGGGCCTGAGCACAAGGGTTCCGTGAACCGTTGAGGCCGCTAATACGGTCTATCGTCCCAAACAGGTCGAAGGAAGGAGCCCGGGGAGGTGTATGAGAAGTCGTTTGGAATGAGGTTTTTCCTGGCTCTTCCGTGTCCGGAGAAGGCAGAACTGGCCCTATCCCGGGCCGCCGGACTTACTCGGGAGGGACAGGATGAAGAAATCGGCCCCAACGGACGCAACTGGATGTACAGTCGACCGCCACCAGGATGCAATCACGGAAATCCTGGGTGAGAGGCTGTCCGAGAACACTCTCGTCGAAATCACTGCCGAAGGAGAAGCCAATGAAACACATCATCTTCTTTGCATTGCTTGGGGCTTTGGTGTCGAATCGTGCCCAAGTTCTGTCCGCCCAGGGCCGCGCTGCTGATGAAGGGGCCATACGTGCGCAAACCGCTGCTTACGAGGCTGCCATCAACAAGCGGGACGGCACGGCTGTGGCCGCGCAATTCACGCCGGACGGGGATTTCGTCTTCTTCGATGGCCCGCGCGTCGTTGGCCGCCAAGCGATCGCCGACAGCACCAAGGCCGCCCTCGCAGGGTGGTCGGCTACGATGCGTTTTACCCTCACGGTCACCGCCATCCGGTTCCTGGCGCCCGACATTGCCATCGTCGAGACCGAGGCTCACTTCAGCGAAGGCGACATGCGGACGAACCGGGGCACCTCCGTGGCGGTTCGGGCAAACGGCAAGTGGCTACTCGCTGCGATGCGCGTCTACGCAGCCCAGAAGTCATGACTGCAACTCGCCGGAAGAGGGTGAGGGTCAAGCCGAGGGCAGGGATCTAGAAGGTCTTCGGCAGACAGACGACCGTCTGTGAGGTCACCTTCGATACGTCCGAGTACATCTTCGAGAAGGCCTCCCAAGCGGCATCACGCGGTGGGTTGGTCGCAGGTGGGTTCGTGTGGATCGTCATCACCTGCGCTGCATCGACCACGGCCGTGCTGTCAGCCATTTTGTAGATCGGGACCACGCGCTGCTCGTTGAAGGAGATCCCACGATCCCGATACCACTTCCGGTGCGCCGTGACTGCCGCCTCGAACTGTGCCATCGAACCGGTGAGTGTCGAGACTCGCACGATGGCGGCGACCCCATTGCACCCCGGCAACTCCCGCGCGACCGCCTGCGCACGAGTGACACGCGGGGTGACCGTGAGGACAGCGGCCAGAACGAGCAAGGTACGAAGCTTCATTTTTTTCTCCTGGTGAGGTGACCTCGAAAATGTGCAGGTCGCAGAATACAAGAGCAAGCGTCTGCTGTGGTGGCACCACTTTGGCATTTTAGTTTCCCTTTTTATACTTAACAGGTCGTTTAGGGTCTGGCCCAGTCGGCTCTGGGTCTGAGAACGGGCGTTCCGTCCACCGGGAGGCCGCTAATACGGTCTATCGTCCAGCTAAGATTGAGCTGGTAAACTGGGCGAAATCACAGTCGTCGAATCGAAGGGGAACCTGCGGTCGACAGGTGCAGAGGCGGTCCTAAATTGGCCGCGTCCTCGATGTGGTCGACGAGCCAGCCGCTGACGCCGGTGCGGTCAACGCGGAGATCGAGGTAACTGAAGGGAACGGGATGCGCCCGCAGCGGCGCGACCGCCAAGAAACCAACGATGGCGGCCTGGATGAATCGACGACGCAATCGAGGGCTCAACGACGCCACGTCACGGCGCCTCGGCCAGGGAGTGGCTCGTGCTCCGGCCCGCGCCAGGGTTCCGCCCGAGCACCCGGCGCTCGACGGAACACGCGGCCGTCATGAGACCCAGGCAAGCGTGAGCTGCACGCCGGCGGTGCAGTCCCCGAGCATCGAGGTGCCGACAAACGTGGCGAGGGCGGATGTCGGCTCGAGGAACGTCAGGTAGACCTGGCCCACGAAGTATCGCGGCGCACCACTCACCATACCTATGGCCGTTAACGGCCCGCTCCAGAAGAGCGGTCCCGTGCGGGTCACGTGCGTCGGCGGCGGCACCGGCGGCGAGAAGGTCAGTGAGTTGACCGGATCGAGCGTGATCGTCGTCATTCCGCCCAGCGTCATCGTGAACAAGGCGAGACCGTCGGCACACAGCGCGGCCAGCGGAACGGCGGCCCACCTCCCAGCTCGCGGCACGACCGCGGGTGGCTCGGCGGCGGTTTCGAGAGTCAACGAGAAGGGATAGGCGGCCTGACATCCTTGGCCGTTGTCCCACCGCGTCGTACCCGACAGCGCCGAGGGCGAGTCGACACGCACTTCGAAGTCCACCGAGCCGGAGGCAGGCGCCCCTCCGCGTGTCTGCACGGGAAACGGCCGTGGGAACGTCCGAAAAACGACGGTCAACCCCTGCCGGATGAACTGCAGTTCCTGGCCGCCCAGCCGGATGCGCAGCGAGCTGCCGTCGGTCGCGGCCTGAACGATGGCGTCGCCCGACGTCGACCGGTTCGCGGCCGGCACACCGGCGCACCCCGCGATCTGGGCCGGCTCGAACGTGCTCGCATACCTCCATTGCCCCGACAGCGGGCGGAAGACGAGGCTGTCCTGCGCCGCGGCCGGTAATGCGACGGCCGCGACGAGCGCCAGCGTCGCGCAGGCCCGCGCACGCCAGGAGCTATTGCACATTGATCCTGGCGCCCTTTGACTGATTGAAGGAGCCGCTGACCGTGCTGCGCGCGTACACCGCGAGATCATAAAGGCCGGCCGCGAGCCCGCTCACCGTGAAGGCAAACGCCGAGTTCGTGAACCGGCTGCCGAAGGCGGCGCCGACATCGGCCCTCGCGCCGCCGAGGGTCGCCTAGCCCAAGAACATGCCGCACATTTCAGCTTGCGATCGTTCATTCAAAGACAATTGCATATTTCCCTCTACCGGTGCGTGTCCTGAACATCGAGTGGGCACCGGGCACATGCACCTCGGCCTAGGTCTGCGAACCGGCGTTCCGTCCACCGGGAGGCCGCTAATACGGTCTATCGTCCGAAGCCTGCGCCGCGCGCGTAGCGCGCACAGCGTGCGTCGTGGGTGGGTTCGAAGTCACGTGCTGTCACGCACTACTGACTATAATCGGCGGGATGGCAGGTCCCGACACTCGCTATCGCTCGTGCGGGATGACAAGGGGAGACACATCACGCAACGCCGCTCTCGCCGCTGCAGCCGAAGGGCGATTGATCCGCGTCCGCGACAGGCAGCGCTTCAACCAATGCAGGAACGGCGCACCCATGTCCACGAGTGCCGGACGATCGAACGTCACCGTGCCATGCAGATGCCCGTCGATCGCGCTGTCGATCTCATCGCCGCCGAAAGGCGGTTCAGCGAACACGAGCTCATAGAGCGTGCAGGCCAGCGAATACACATCACTCCGCCCATCCACCGGGCGACCCAATATCTGTTCCGGGCTCGAATAGCTGGGGCTGCCGATGAGCCGGTGCTCCGAACTCGCGTTGCACTCGCACGCGATGCCGAAGTCGATCAGCACCAGCTTGCCCGAGGACGTCAGCAGCAGGTTCGACGGCTTGATGTCGCGATGCACCATGCCTGCCGCATGCAACGCCACCAGCGCATCGAGCGCCTCGTCCGCCACGCGCAGGATCTGCTCACGACTGAACTTCGACTTCCCGTCGATGTTGTCACGCAGCGTGCCACCCTCGATCCACGGCATCACGATGAAGAACGTCCCGTGCGCCTCGAACGCATCGAGCACGCGGACGATCCCGGGGTGATCGAGATGCACCAACAGACTCGCCTCGCGAATGAACGTGCTCGGCCCATCGGGCAGGAGCGCGAGCGCATGTGAGAGCATCTTCAGCGCAATGGGAATGTCGAGCAGCGGATGTCGCGCCCTGAAGACACGCCCCGACCCGCCCCTGCCGATGATCCCCTCCACCTTGAAACGGCCCACCTCCTGGATGGAATCAGGCGCACAGATGCGATCGGCAACGAGCTCCGTCAGCTCTTGCCCCGCTGCTGCGGAGCTGCGAATGGCGTCGAGAAATGATTCGCGTTCGATGACGACCGCGCTCGCACAGCCCACTGCGCACACCGTTGCCGTTCGCGACGTACCCGTGAGCGCGGCGATCTCTCCGATGAGTGCGGGAGCGTGCAACCGCACTCGCGCATCGACGCGCTGTACGTCGCACGCACCGTCGACGAGCAGGAAGACGGCGAAGGTGCGCGTGTCGGCGTGAATCAGCTCGGCGCCGTCCTCATACTGCCGAAGCTCGCCATCGTCGAGCAGTTGCCGCAGCCGGCTCTCCGCCAGATGGCAGAGCACCGGCGGCTCCTTCAGCGATGCGACCCACCCGTCGCGCGTCGCGTCATCGGCTGAAATCATAGGCCCGTTGCTGCAGCCGGTCCTTCCCCGATGGAGCAATCTCGAGGCCGAGGTCGAAGCGGTCGAGCAGGGAGCGCACGTGGTCGACGTGCATGGAGCCATAGCGCTCGAGGCGAATCGCGGGTCGCCCGTCGACCATCGCCTCTCGATGGAACGAAATGACGGTCGTCGACATCTCGGCGTAACCAGGATAGGTCTCGTGCGCGACGACCTCCGACTCGTGTCGGATGAGCTGCATGTTCACGATGTGACGGAAGTCGAAGATCAGCGGCGCAGGCTTCCAGTGCGCTGGCTCTTCGGTGCCCGTCTTGTGGCTCGAGATGTTCGCCGACGTGATGTAGAGGTAGCGCTCCGGCACCTGCTCGATCGTCCGTGCGACGAGCTTGTTGCTTCGGCAGCGATAGCCGGGGACGATGGTCTGCGCGGTGCGGACGTCGCCGTCCTGGCCGCACATGTGGCGCGGCAGGTCGGCAGCCGCGCGGCCGCGGAAGCCGATGGGTCCTTCGTTGAGGAAGGCCTCCATGACGTCGAGCACGCGCTTCTCCGGAAGGTTCTTCGGCTGCTGACTGAAGTCGAACAGCGTGGGGATGCGAAGTGTCGTCGTACCGATGGAACCGGTCTGCTCGGGTGGACGACCCTTCCAGATGTTCATCTGCGCGACCGTCGCGGCATCGGCCCGCGTGTAGATGACGTAGAAGTTCGCGAAGCCGGCCGCCACCGGCAGCCCCTCGACGAGCGCTTCGGCGGCAAGCTCGATGTCCGCATCGTTGGCAAGGCAGAGGAGCTTGGTGACGTCGAGCTCATAGCCGCTCTGCGTCCGCGCCATCAACGTGCTTAACTCCTGACGCCGACTCACTGCACGACCTCCTGTTGCTGCGCCACGAAGCTGCCGAATCCCGGAATCCCCGGATCCAGGTTCAAGCTGCGAAGAATCTGACGCGTCGTGCACGCCGCGGCCGAAAGCATCGGCAGTCCCACCTTGTCCTCGGCGGCCTTGAGCGCGCGTAGCGAGGGCATCTGCACGCAGCTCGAGAGAACGACTGCGTCGGCGCCCTTGGTGTTGAGGCGCGTGGCGGCGATGTCCACGAGGTTGGGCTGCGAGAGTCGGCCGACCTCACAGTTGTCCGCAACGGAGAGCGCGATGTGGTCGATGACTTCCACACCGGCGCTCTCCTGGATGTACTTGACGACGATCTCGGTGAGCTCGGGCATGTAGGGCGCGATGAGCGCGACCTTCTGATAGCCGGCGAGCTTGATCTCGTCCACGAGGGCGCCGGCACTCGTCACCACCGGGCACTCGAAGCCCGACTCTGCGGTGGCGGCGCGCAGCCGCTCCCCGACTGCTTCATGGGCACGCGGGCCCTGCACCATCACGGCGACGAGGCAGGCATAGGCCTGCACGTCGACCTGGGCATCGGCGAGATAGGCGGCGCACGTCGCGCCTTCCTTGTCCATGGCGAGCAGCGCCTCGGCGGTGACCTTCTTCATCCGCATCCGTGCGCCGTGGAAGGTGAACGACGGGCCGCCGGCTGCTTCGTAAGCGCGCAGCAGGGCGGGAATCTCGGTCTCCATCGTGACGTTCGAACTCGGCACGATGAGGCCAACGCGGAAGGATTGTTGGTTCGACACGACGTCTCCTCGGGGGGTAGGAAATTCGGCCAAGAATAGCACTAACCCAGTCATCCCGCACGAGCGAAGCGCCGGCGAGGCGGCCCGGAGTGTGCCCCGTCTGGTACGCATGGAGAAGCAGATGAGAAGCTGCCACGTCGCCTCAGGGTCTGAGCACAAGGGTTCCGTGAACCGTTGAGGCCGCTAATACGGTCTATCGTCTAAAGCTACCTAATCGAAATACTCGATAACTTCTTTTGCGTTTTTTTCCATTCGTCAGTTCTGAGTCCATCATAACCCCAATTCTGATCTTCGATTTCTTGGATAACGATATGGGTGTGCTCAGGTTTTTTATTAAGAACTCGCACCAGCGAGTTAGTAATGTCCTTGATCAGTTCAGACTTTTGTTCTGGGGTTGCACCCTTTGTGATTTGAACATTTACATAAGGCATGTTTTCACCTTTGAATTTAAGCACTGATCACTATTCATGACTGCTAATTCCATCCATATCCGCCAGTTTCGTGCATTTAAGAACTTACTTTCGCGCCATCCAATGCGGCAATGCACAAGTCAGACCTTTCAGTCTTTTTTGAAAGTTTATTTGCAGAAATAATCTAGATACCCAATTATCTTTATGCTGCGTCTAAGAACGGGCGTTCCGTCCACCGGGAGGCCGCTAATACGGCCTATCGTCTCGGACCCACCCGCCCCTCCCGCTCCCTCCTGTTCCCCCTTCGACAGAAGGCCGTGAGGGCGTCACTCTCAT
>VGZI01000169.1 GCA_016872605.1 Planctomycetota bacterium | reverse complement strand
GAAGCGGATTACGTGGTGCTGCGGAAGTAGGTTAGGCTTTCTAGCCTGACGGAAGCGCCGGCAAACTGAGTGAATAATCCAAAACGTCAGGCTGGAAAGCCTAACCTACGAAACGTCAGGCTGGAAAGCCTAACCTACGAGGTGCGCGATGAAGCGACACTACGAACGCCATCTGCCGCATCAAGTGCCGGAGGGGTTTCCAATCTTCCTAACTTGGAACCTCAAAGGGGCTTTTCCCGACGAGGCGATCGAGAAGATTCGCGCGGAACGACAGCGTCTGGAAAGGGAATCGCCCCGGCCGTCCGAATCGGCGCGGGACAGAAAGATTCGCCACGACAAGCTGTTGTTCGCCTATTCTGATCGGTTTCTGGATGCGGCCACACAAGGACCGTTGGATCTGAAGGAAACGGCGAATGCCAGGATCGTGGAGGACTCCATCCTTTTCGGCGTTCCTGAACGCTATGACCTTTTCGCGTGGTGTGTGATGGCAAACCACGTCCATGTATTGCTCCATCCACGGTGGGAACTGGCTCGAATTACCAAAGGGATCAAGGGATTCACGGCACGCGAGGTCAATGCTGCGCAGAGACAACGCGGGAGGGTCTTTTGGCAGGGTGAATCGTACGATCATTGGGCGCGCGATGACGAAGAGGTGTTGCGGATCATTGCTTACATTGAGAACAATCCCGTCGCCGCTGGCCTGTGTGCGAAGCCAGAGGATTGGCTGTGGTCGTCGGCGCGATTTCGGATTCGTCATGCTTGGGAGGTAGGTCGGGTTCTCCAGCTTGACATGCTGGTCAAAACGTCAGGCTAGAAAGCCTGACCTACGTCAGCGGCCAGCGCAACCTCGCCTTCACGCACAAGGACGGCGTCGTGACGTTTCGGCTCGACTTGGCGAAAGCGGATTACGAAGATCGCGGCAAGGACACCGTGGCGATCGGCAATAGCTCACGCAAGAATTTCATCGACCACTCGGCCATGCACGTCGGTCAGCCGAAAATCGCGGCCACCGAATCGGAAAGTCAGCCGTTCGTGATCGACTCCCAAGAGGTGCAAGATAGACGCATGCAGGTCATGCATGGTGACGACAGGGTCGGTCGCGTGCATGCCGAAGTCGTCGGTGGCGCCGTAGACCGTGCCGCCCTTGACGCCGCCGCCCGCCAGCCAGATCGAAAAGCCCTCCGGATGATGATCGCGTCCATCGCGGCCGGCAGAATGCGGCGTGCGGCCGAACTCGCCAGCCCAGACAATCAGCGTCTCGTCAAGCAGGCCGCGCGATTTCAGGTCCTTGATCAGCCCGGCGATCGCCTGATCGGTGTCCATCGCGTTCTTTTCGTGGCCACGCTTGAGGTCGCCGTGCTGATCCCACGTGCCGTTCGATGCGCCTGGGGGACAAGTGATCTCGACGAAGCGCACGCCCGATTCGACGAGCCGGCGCGCCCGCAGACACTGAATGCCGTAGAGCCGTTTGCTTGGAATATTGGAATCGATGCCGTAGAGCCGTTGGGTCGCCTGCGATTCGCGCGATAGATCGAGCACATCGGGCACGAGCGACTGCATGCGATAGGCGAGTTCATAGTTGCGAATGCGTGATTCCACGCCGGTCGCCCGAGCAAACTCCGCATTCTGCTCTCGCAGCAGTTCGAGCATTTCCCCTTGGCCCCTGACTCCTGCTGGTGGCCTGATGTTATCGATCGGCACTCCTTCTGCGTGAAAAAGCGTTGCCGCATGATTCGCCGGCAGAAACCCACTCGAAAAATTCTCCAGCCCGCCGCACGGAACGACGCCGAAGCTCAACACGACAAAGCTCGGCAGGTTGCGATTCTCCGTCCCCAGACCGTAGCTGCACCACGAGCCGAGACTGGGCCGCCCCGCGTTGTTGACGCCGGTGTGCAAGAAGAGAACGCCCGTCGAATGCAACGGCAAGTCGGCCTTCATGGAGCGAATCACCGCAATGTCGTCGGCACATGTCGCGATGTGCGGAAACAAATCGCTGATCGGCAGCCCCGACCGCCCACGCTGCCGAAACGCCCACGGGCTCCTCAGCCAACGGCGATTGCCTCGCGCCGTCGGATTCTGCGAATCGGCGTAAAGCTGATTGTCGCGCCGATCGAGTTCCGGCTTCGGATCAAACGAATCGACATGCGACACCCCGCCGTCCATGAAGCAAAAGATGACGTTTTTGGCACGAGCGCGATGATGCGTTCCCCCCCCTCTCGCTCCAAGAGAGGGGCCGGGGGTGAGGGCTGTGCTCTGACTCGCAATAATCCCCGTCAGCGCAAGTGAGCCGAAGCCGAGCGCCGACGCCTTTAACAACGCGCGGCGCGAGATTCTCGGATCCTGCAGCATCGAAGCGTCCCCCAACCAGACCGCGGTCTTTCCCTCCATCATAATCTGCGCAGCGGGATTTCGCCATGAAAAACGCCGACACGTTAGCTGTTCTCTTGGCAATCGCAATTGCCATCATATGCGTAACTTGAAGGAGATGTGATGTTCCACCTTGCCATACTCGCGTCGTTGATCCTTCCCGGCAACTCGGTCGAGACGGCGCGATACGTTCGGCTCGGCGGGAAGCAGGCCGAGTTCGAGTGCGAGATCACGCACACCAAGACCAAAACGGGCACAACGATCAACAGCGTCACCGGGCGCGGCGCGGGCAAATTGACACTGACGGCGCGGTACGATGCCGAGGACAACCTGCTGAGCGCGGATGCCATGCGCATCATCGCCGGCGAGAAAGCAACCGCGACAGTGACCGTCAAAGACGGCAAAGCGATCGTCAAACGACAAACGAACACCGAAACGGTTGACATCGCCAAAGGCATCATCGTCACGAGCGCCCCGGACTGGACCGATATCTGGCTGATGTGCCGTCGCTACGATCGCGCCAAGGGGGGCAAGCAGACGTTCCCCGGCCTGTGGATTCATCCCGTCGAGAATACCGGCCGATGGGATTTCACTATCGAGAAGGCGGGCGACGATGTAATCGAACACGACGGCAAAAAGCGGACGCTCGATCGCTTCACCGTGACCATTCGCAACGCGAGCCAGTACGTCGCCTGGGCAGACGATCGGGGCCGGCTGATCAAGCTCGTGCCTAAAAACACAAAGATGCCGTACGCCATCGTGTTGGATGGTCACGAAACGTCGTCATTGCAATTGATTCGTCCGTGACATGTAGGATGCGTGAAACGCATCGATCAGGCGGTACGCAATGCAGCTCGGTGCGTTTCACGCACCCTGCACCTGTTACGGCCACTAGAACGCCCTTGTCCTGTCTGCTAAGATAAAACGTTCTTGTTTGTGGAACGTTTTCGAAAATGGGCGACCTCATGCCAGCAAAAGCAGTCTCCGGGGCGGACATCCTGATTCAATGCCTGGTCAACCAAGGCGTTGACACCGTCTTTGCGTATCCGGGCGGGGCGTCGATGCCGATTCATCAGGCGTTGACGCGGTTTCAGGACAAGCTGCGAACCATCCTGCCACGCCATGAGCAGGGCGGCGGGTTCATGGCCGAGGGGTACGCGCGCAGCACAGGGCGCGTCGGTGTTTGCATCGCGACCAGCGGGCCCGGGGCGACGAACTTCGTCACGTGCCTCGCCGACGCCAAGATGGATTCCATCCCGATCATCGCCATCACCGGGCAGGTCGGCACGCACGTGATAGGGACCGACGCGTTTCAAGAAACGCCGATCGTCGAGGTCAGCCGGCCGATCACCAAGCACCATTACCTCGTGCAGCGGACCGAGGATATTCCGCGCGTCATGAAGGAAGCGTTTCACATCGCCACGAGCGGCCGGCCGGGTCCGGTGATCGTCGATCTGCCCAAGGACCTGCAGAATCGGACGATCGTTCCCGAATACGATCCGCCGATGAACCTTCCCGGCTATGCGCCCGATCGCCGAGCCACGCGCGATCAGCTCGAACAGATTTTCGCGATGGTCCGGCAGAGCAAGAGGCCGATTCTGTACGCCGGCGGCGGCATCATCAGCGCCAATGCAGCTCCGCACCTACGCGCCTTTGCCGAGAAAACGGGTATTCCGGTCGCGCTCACCGTCCACGGGCTGGGCGCTTTTCCGGGCGAGCATTATCTGTGCTTGCAAATGCTGGGCATGCACGGCACGATCTACGCCAACTATGCCATCAACGAGGCCGACCTGCTCCTTGCGTTCGGCGTGCGCTTCGATGATCGCGTGACCGGGAAGGTCAGCGAGTTCGCCAAACATGGCAAGATCGTCCACATCGATATCGATCCGTCGGAGATCAACAAGATCAAGACCGCACACCTGCCGATCTGTGGCGACGTCGGTCAGGCCTTGCGCGATCTGAATGGCATGATCGATGAGAACCCGAAGCGGATTCCGCAGGTGAGTCAGTTCTCGGGTTGGATGGAACAGATTGAGAAGTGGCGCGACGAGGAACCGCTCAAATTCGCCGACCGCGACGACGCCATCATGCCGCAGCACGCAATCTCCCGGCTCTGGGAGATCGTGCGCGACCGCGGCGCTTTGAGCGAGACGATTGTCACGACCGGCGTCGGCCAGCACCAGATGTGGGCCGCCCAGTACTGGCACTTCGAATCGCCGCGCACCTGGTTCACCTCCGGCGGCCTCGGCTCGATGGGCTTCGGCTTGCCCGCAGCCCTCGGCGCACAAGCCGCGCATCCGCTGAAGACGTGCATCGACATCGACGGCGACGGCAGCTTCCTCATGAACATTCAGGAACTCGCCACCGCCTACACCGAGAAGCTGCCGGTCAAGGTGCTGTTGCTCAACAATCAGCATCTCGGCATGGTCATGCAATGGGAGGACCGCTTCTACGAAAGCAACCGGGCGCACACATACCTTGGCGCAGGCTTCGAGCATGAGCCGTACCCCGATTTTGTCACGATCGCCAAGGGTTTCAAATGCGCCGGCGACAACGTTCAACGCAAAGAAGATTTGGATGACGCGCTAAAAGAAATGCTGGACAGCAAAGGTCCCTATGTGCTGAACGTGCTGACGCCGTACCAAGAGCACGTATTGCCGATGATCCCCGGCGGCATGACGGTGAAGGATATCATCAAGGCGTAGGCCAAATCCGGGTCGCGACCGTCAGGGAGCGGTTCCCATGCCTTCCGCTCTATCCGTTGCTGGCGGCGGCGCCGAGGATTCGCTTTCCGCGGGCTGCGGCTCGGGCGGCGGGTGTTGCCAGATTGTGTACGCCAGCACCATCCCCAAGGCGAAGATGCCGATGCTGACGTTCTGCGATAGCGTCAGGCCGAACGCGACCGGGTCGGTGTCGGTGCGCAGCATCTCGTTCAAGAACCGATGCACCGCATAGACGAGCATCAGCCAAACCATCAATTCTCCGTCGCGCTGCTTGTACGGATAATACGACAAAAGGAAAAACACCAGCAAGCACATGCTGATCGTTTCGTAGATTTGCGTCGGGTTCAGGCCGATGCTCACCGGCTCAAATGGCGGAATCGCCACGGTTTTTCCATCGCGCATGACCTTGAGGCTCAACCCGTCGTCGCCCGGCAGGAGATAGGGCAGGTTATGCGGGTCCTTGCCGTTCACGTCGACGATCACATCGCCGACGCGAAGGTGGGCCAGGTCCGCGGGGGAACCCGGTTCGACGGCTTCCACCTTGAAGTTGCGTTCGTCGTAGACAAAGCCGAGCGGCGATTGGTAGCCTTGCTGGACCATTTTGCCGACGGCGCCGGACAGGCTCGGCGGAGCGCTGTTCGTGTACACGGGGAAGTGGATGGCCGGGCACGATTCGCACGCCACATTGCCGAAGCAACAGCCGGTGAACAAGCAGCCGATGCGTCCGAAGGAGATGCCAAGTGCGACGCACGGAGCAATGATGTCGAACATCTGCCAATGCGAGATGCCTCGCTGGGCCAGCGCGAAGCGGTGATACATGAAGTAGCCCAGGGTTCCCCCGAAGAGCGCGCCGTAAAGCACCAGGCCGCCGTCCCATAGCTTGACGAGATCGAACCAGCCGCGATTATGAAAGCTATCCCAATACTGGATAATGAAAACCAGTCGGCCGCCGACGATTCCGGTGATAAACAAGCAGATCGCGAGATCGGGGATGATGTCCGGGTCGATGTTCTCGTGCTTGCACATTCGGCGAGCGAGCCAGCTGCAAAAGATGAACGCGAAGAACAGCATCAGCCCGTAGCCGTAAATCGGCAAATCGAAGAACGGGACGTGGAAGAGAATCTGTCGCATATTTTTTTCGCCGCTTGCGGCTTCGCTCTCACATAGCGCCCTGCGAGCGCGAAGCCGCAAGCGGCGTCAGGGCACTTTCACCGAGTCGAAAATCTTCCTGAGCAGATGCTCCGAGGTCATCTCCTCGGCTTCGGCTTCGTACGTGATCGTCACGCGGTGCCGCAATACATCATAGCCGATCGTTTTGACATCCTGGGGCGTAACGTAGCTTCGGCCTTCGAGGAACGCCTGGGCCTTGGCGCCGCGGGTCAGAAAGATGGTGGCCCGCGGGCTGGCGCCGTACTGAATGAACGATTCGAGGTTCAGGCCGAAGTCCTTGGGCCGGCGCGTCGCGTGCACCAGTTCGACGATGTATTTCTTGACTTTGTCGTCGATGTAGATGGCGTCAATGGTCTTGCGCAACTCGAAGATCTCCGCCGCCGACAGCACGGGCTGCACGCTGACGTCTGGCTCGATCAAGGCCATGCGGTTCAGGATGGCTAATTCTTCTTCTTTGCTCGGATAAGTCAACTGCAATTTGAGCATGAAGCGATCGACCTGGGCTTCGGGAAGGGGATAGGTCCCTTCTTGCTCGATGGGGTTTTGCGTCGCCAGCACCAGGAATGGCTGCTCCAGGGCATAGGTATGATCGCCGATGGTGACTTGCTTTTCCTGCATGGCCTCGAGGAGAGCACTCTGCACCTTGGCGGGCGCGCGGTTGATTTCGTCGGCCAAGACGAAGTTGGCGAAGATCGGGCCTTTCTTGATCGAGAAGTCGCCGGACCGTGGGTTGTAGATTTGCGTGCCGATGACGTCGGCGGGAAGCAAGTCGGGCGTGAACTGAATGCGCTGAAAGCTCAGGTGCAGGCCTTGCGCGAGCGTGCGGACGGCCAGGGTTTTCGCCAGGCCGGGGACGCCTTCCAGAAGCATGTGCCCGCCGGTCAACAGGCCGAGCATGAGCCGATCAAGGAGTTCACGCTGCCCGATGATGACACGACGGACCTGTTCGAAAAGCGGATCGAGTTTGGCGCGTGTCGCCTGAATGAGTCGGTTTTTTTCGTCGAGTGCATCGGGCATGATTCGGTCCGCGGGCACGATTTTTTTCTTGACGCCGACGTGATCGGCATGCTTGTATAATACACGTGCGGGAAGCCGTTGGCATAGGGCCTGGCGAATCCCGTCCCAACGAAGAACCCTCCCATTCGAAGGGAACGTTATGATTGACACCCCCAGCAATCCGCCGGAAGAGTTCGCCCCGACCCCCGAGCACGAGTATCAGGACTCGCATTACCATGACGAAGAGCCGGATATCGTGAACGACGAGATGGCGGCACGAACGCCGACGGCACCGGTCTCGAAGAAGAGGCCGGCGCGGCGTCCGCCGCCCAAGAAGCGTCATTACGAAGATTGATTGGTTGTCCGATTTTTCTGGCCGCTTGTGGCTTTGCGCTCATCCTGCGTGATGCGAGCGCGAAGCTGCGAGCGGCTAACCGTTTGGAGAAACCATGCGACCGAACGCCGTCAAACGTCTTCTCAAGGCCGGCCAACCCGCGGTAGGCACGTGGCTATCTCTCGGCTCGATCACCGCGGCCCGCTTCATGGCCCGGGCCGGTTTTTCCTGGCTGACGACCGACATTGAGCATAGTCTCGTCGACTGGGAAACCGCCACGCACATGTTCGCCACCATCGCCGACGCCGGCTGCACCGCACTAGCCCGCGTGCCCGGGAATCGCCACGATCACATCAAGCGCGTGCTCGACAACGGCGCCATGGGCGTCGTGGTGCCGATGGTCAATACGCGAAAGGAAGCCGAGGACGCTGTCGCCGCCATGCTTTATCCGCCGACGGGCAATCGCTCGGTGGGCGGCAGCGTGCACGCCCTCAACTTCGGCACGACGGCGAACGATTACTACGAACACGCCAACGAGGAGATTCTGGTCGTATTACAATGCGAGCATATCCAGGCCGTCGAAAACGCAGATGCGATCTTTTCAGTCCCCGGCATCGACGCGATTTTCGTCGGGCCCAACGATTTGGCCGCCAGCATGCGGTCGAAGGACAACAAACCGCCCAGCGGCAAGGCGACGAAGGAAGCGATGGACCATATCCTGGCGACCTGCAAGAAGCACGGTGTGGCGGCGGGTCTGCACACCGGCGGCGCCGACGAAGCCAACGCCCGCATTGCCGAGGGCTGGCAGTTCATCGCCATCACCAGCGAATTGAAGATGATGCTGAACGGCGCCGCGGCCGAGGTGCAGAAGTTGCCGTCAGCAGGGAAAAAGGTCGAGATGGCGAAATATTGACTGTATTCGTTTAGCGTTCGGATCGCGCGGGGTCGACCAGAATCCAAGGCGATTCAAGGCGCCAACCGAACGCTAATCGAGGAATGCGTACTTCACTTTGGGTCCGCCAGGATCACGATCAACACAAATTCCCGGCTGCGGTCGCGGACGCCGGGCTCGTCGTCGTCTTTTTTCTTGCCCTTGGCCGGCGGCGCGATCTTGGTCATGTAAACTTCGACAAACTGCCCCGGCTTGATCGCGTCGAACTCGGATGGGAAATGGCCGGGCAGACCGATCTTGTCCTTGCGAGCTTCAATTTCCTTGGCCGTAAACTTCTTCTGATTGCCGGTATCGTCGAACTCGATCGGCAGAATATTCGAACGCACGCGAGCATTCTCGGCTGCGCGAATTTCAGCGTTCTTCGTGGAATAAATCTGCGTCGCTCGCTTGGCGAGTTCGAATTGGTAGTTTTGGGAATCGCGTTGGTAGTTCGCCAATGCCTGGGCCCGCGCCTTGAAGTCTTTCTGTTGCAAGGCCTGGGCGTACTGTTGAGCCAGCTGTTGTTGACGTTGAACAGCCCACGTTTGGTTGGCTTGCACTTTGGCGGGATCGATTTCTTGCGTCTCGACGATGTACTCGCGATTCGTCTCGCCTTTGATATTCACGATCTTGGTGACAAACTTGGCTCCGAATACGAGCTTCTCTTTCTTCTTCTCCTCTTTCTTCTCAGGATCTTTCTTGTCCGTTTCCTTTTTCTCGGCGTCCTTTTTGTCCACGTCCTTTTTAGCATCCGCCGCGGTGAGCGGGAGAATCAGGCACAGTGCGGCCACGAATGCGATCAACAATGCAATGCGTTTCATGGAAATCACCTTCGGAATGAAGGAACTCTTCCTCATGCTCAAGTTTAGCTGATCCGGTGTTGCGATACAATCATTTTTTTGCATTTTGTCATGATGTGCTGTGCGATTGCTGGAACCAAGGCCACCAGGAAGACTACTTTTGTTCGGCGAGTTTTGTTAAGCTATGGACATGGGAACGGTACAACTGCAATGCGGCCATTGCCAGAAGGTGATGGCGATCAGCGAAGAGCATTTGGGGGGCTTGGTGCATTGCCCGCACTGCAAAGGGGTGGTGCAGACGCAGAAGCCGAGCGTGCCGGAGGCGGCGCCGGTTTTGGAGACGCCAGCGCCGAGCGAACCCGAACATCCGCTCGACAGCATCTTCGCGCCGCCGGAAGCGTCGGATGAGGTCGTTGGCCAGTCGCCGGCTCCGAAAGTGGAGATGCCGGCCCCAGGTCCCGGTTCGGCGCCTACTCCCGACTCGTCAGGCACATCCAGTGACTTGTTTCTCCCGTCGCCGGCAGCGACGAACATCGAACCGGCCTCCCCCTCGTCGGAATCGGACCTTCCCAAATTCACGCCACGGCCCGTTTATGACAGCGGCGTGCTTACCATGTACGCGTTCATCTTTCTGATCCCATACGCGATTCTGGCGACGCTCGCCGTTCTATATTTGCTCTTCTTCCAGGGGCCGCGAACGCACCCACTTGATTTGATGAAGGACGATGCGCCAAAAGGAAGGGCCAAGCAAATCACTCGTGTCGACCGCAAACATCCGCTGGCCGACCATCAAAAAACGACCCTCGGCAAAGAAATTCGCGTCGGCAAAGACGGCGACCTCACCGTCACGTTCGTCAAGGTCGTCCTGACAAAACAAGATGATCTGGCGCTTCATCTTCGGGCAAGAAATAACTCCAAAAATGCCGAATTCTCCCCCGTTCACGAGTCATTCGTCCGGAAAATGTGGGGCACCACTTTCCTCCCGTACACCTACCTCGAAGCGACCTCGCATGCCGTCGGCGACATTCATGACTTCTATCTCATGTCCGGAGACAAGATCTTGAAGCCGAAAGAGGAAGTCGAGATCCAACTCGTTACCGACGATGCCTACCGAAGAAAAATAGCCGAGAAGGTCGCCGGCGCCAAGGACTCCTACGTCTGGCGCGTGCATCTGCGGCGAGGCCTGTATCGTTGGCAGAACGAAGATCATTCAACGACCGCAGTCATCGCCGTCGAGTTCAACAGCGAACAGATTCAGCGCGAGGGATGAAGCAAGCTTCGCAGTCACTCGTCATCGCGCAGATGCCGGCCGGTAAGCGTTACGAACACGTCTTCGAGGCTGGCGTGGCGCGTCGTCAACTGCACCAGCGCGCCGCCGCGGGATTGCACGAGCGTCAAGAGGGCCGGGAGCGCCAGGTGCACCGCGCTGACGGCCAAGCCGTACACGTCCTGTTCACGTCGCGCCTTCATCACGGCCGGCAGGGCCGTGAGCTCATCTTCGGTCAACGTCGCGTTCTCGATGCGAAATTCGATGAGATGATCGCCACCGATGCGGGCGATGAGTTCCGCCGGCGTTCCCAGCGCAATCACCTTGCCGTAATCGACGATGGCCACGCGATCGCACAAGCGCTCGGCTTCGTCCATGTAATGCGTCGTGAGGAGCACAGTTCGGCCATCGGCGCGTAGCGAGCGAAGGACATCCCAAAGCTGGCGGCGCGATTGCGGATCGAGGCCCGTGGTCGGCTCGTCGAGGAAGAGAAGCTCGGGATCGCCGACGAGAGCGATGGCGATGGCCAGGCGTTGCTTCTGCCCGCCTGAAAGCTTGCCGACCCAGGCGTCGCGCTTTTCGTCGAGTTCGACCATGTCGAGCACGACTTGCGGATCGAGGCCGCGGTCGTAGAAGCTGCGGAAGAGCTGAATCGTTTCGATGACCGAGAGCTTTTCCGTCAGCTTCGTTTCTTGCAACGATACGCCGATGCGTTGGCGCAAAGCGCGATCATCGCCGTTGCCCCAGCGCTCGCCGAGGATTTCGACATCGCCGGACGTGGCGTCGAGGAGGCCTTCGAGAATTTCGATGGTGGTGGTTTTGCCGGCGCCGTTGGGCCCAAGCAAGCCAAAGCACTCGCCGCGAGCGATTTCGAGATCGAGACAGTTGACGGCATCGACAGGCGGACTGGCGTCGTACGTTTTGCGCAGGTTCTGGCAACGAATGGCGGCGGACATGAGAACATTATCGTTTAGCCGCTCGCCTTCGGCGAGCGTGCACTCCGCGCTCGCCGAAGGCGAGCGGCCAAACGCATGGAATTACGACTTGATGCCGGGCTGCGGTTGCATCACCGGCCGACCGCCGCGGGCCCGCTTCTGAAAGTCGAGCTCCAGCGCGCCGAACGCGTTTTCATGCTGCTGCACGACGTTCATCAGCGCCAGCAACAGTCGTTTGGCTGTGAAGAAGTTCATGACGACGCGGTGCGATAGCTTGATCGTTTCGTTGGGATTGGGAATCATCGACGTATTGAGGCCGAAGTCGAGCACGAGTTCTTCAGGAGTCATGTTGACTCGGCAGAAGTTCGTGTACACGGTCGAGATTTCGCTTGCGTCGGTCACGAATTGCTGGGGGGCTTGCTGGGCCTGTTGGCCGGCGGCGGCGGGATTGCTGCCGTCGGGCATGCGCAGTTCATCGGACATTTCTGACACTCCAATCGAAAAAGTAATGAATCGGTTCGTCGTTCACGCTGTATCAACGCACCGAAGTCGCACTGCGTTAGGTCGGTGGTATTAGAGATCAGAAATCCGAGGTCCGAGGCCCCCCGACTTCTGACTTCGCACCGGCGCTGGTGACACCATCAAAGACTCGATGTACCAATTCTCATATTCCGGCGGGCTGCTGGCAATTGCAAAATTGCTCTTTGCAAAATTATTAGCGTTGCGTAGACTACACAACGGGCACGATGCACCGTTTCGTCCGGTCAAGGAATGACCACCATGACGATCACTCCCTTCTTAGCGCTGAAGCTACGCCGCAAGAAAGACGCTATTGTTGCGCGCACTCGGGCGCGTCGAGTCGGCAGCTTGCTCGGCTACGACGTGGCAGAACAGGCGTGCATCGCGGCCGGCGCCTTTGTCATCGCCTGCCAGGCGTTGGAGCTGTTCGGACAGGCTCGCTTGGTTTTCCAAATCGTCAATCACCAGCTGCAGATTTACGCGGAAGGAGAAGCGGTGGAAACACCGGCCGAGCCGGCGTCGCATCGGCTATCGGGCCTTTTTGCCGAGCCCGACACGAAGTGGCTTTACCATCTGACAAAGCCGCTGCCGGCACAGGAAGCATCCGCCGAAGAGATCGAGTTGGGCTGGCTGGTGCGCAAGGTCGAGGAGCTGGCGTGCGACAGCGTTTTCGATGAAATTGTCAAGCAGAACCAAGAAATCTTGGCGTTGTTGCACGAGTTACGATTATGCCGGCCCGCCGCCGTCCCGAAGGAGGAAAAATCTTCCAATCCGCATGCCGCCTGACAGCACAGGTGCTAAAGTAGAAAGAGTCCTGGATAGATTGCCCAGATCGGCCACTTTTCTTGATCCGCACGGATCGGTGAGCCGAGCGGGGATTATTTTCACATTTTTTCCAAATAACACTTGTAATCCGGAAAATTCGGCTTTACAATGGTTCGTGAAATGAAGCACGAGAGTTAGCTCCTCGCAGTTGTGGCGAGGAGGCGTTCCTGGAAGGCCATCACGCAAAGTGACGCCTTTCCAAGTTGGCGTTGCGCTCGCAGTAATGCCCACAAGATAGGGTACGCCGGTACGGTCAAGGACAAACTCCTCACGATTTTTCAGTTGAGCCGCGAGACGGAACATTGAAAAACCGCGAAGGTGCGACGGTGATAGGTCAC
>VGZI01000168.1 GCA_016872605.1 Planctomycetota bacterium | reverse complement strand
CTATCGCATTCTTTGCCAAAACAGCAACTTATCCATTCTTCCTGATCTCACATTCAGTTGGAAGTTTGAAGCGCCGAGAGCGCGGAGAACGCGGAGAGCACGACCGGAAATATCTCCGCGTTCTCCACGCTCGCGGCGTTTCATGGGGACAAGCGTCTTGGCCGGCCTATTCTACGTCCCGCCGATTTCTCCTCGCGCCGCACTCCAAACGAAGAAAAAATCGTGCAAGTCGTTGCATCAGATTAACTTCCCGGTTATCATGAATCGATAGCTCACCATACCGCTCGCCGTCGTCGGGGAGCCTGCCACGAATGCGCATTCCGATTTCCGCGTCAGGGGGGATTTTCGATGAACGCTGACTATGCTTGCCAATCGCCGGCTCATGGGATTTCACGCCGCCAGTTCTTGATGGGTGGCGGCGCAGCCGGCGCTGCGATGCTCGGATTCGGCGACATGTTGACGCCCGCCAACGCCACGGAAATCCGCCGACAGGAGAAGCGCGTCCTCGTTATCTTCCTCTCAGGCGGCGTCAGTCAGCTGGAAACCTGGGATCCAAAGCCGGGAACCAACACCGGCGGGCCGTGCCAGGCCATCCCGACGAGCGTGCCCGGCGTGCACATCAGCGAACTCCTGCCGCACACAGCGCGACAAATGCATCGCATGGCGATCGTCCGCAGCATCAACACCGCCGAGGACGATCACGGCAAAGGCGCGTACATCATGCAGACCGGCCGACGCCAAACGCCCGCGGAACGCTGGCCGCACTTCGGCTCGGTCGCGGCCAAGCTGTTGGGCAACGAGCAAAGCCCGCTGCCCGGCTACATCCACGTCGCCCCGCGCGGCGAATCGGGCTTCAACCGCAACGACGCCGCCTTCCTCGGCCCGCGCTACGCTTCTGTCACGCTGGGCGACGGCCAGCCGCCCGCCAACCTGCTGCGTCCGCCGACGTTGACCGAACTCGCCGACATGGAGCGCAACGAACTTCGCGCTCGCCTCAACAACCGCTTCGCGCAAACGCGCCGCAGCGCCGACACCGAAGCGTACACCAACTCCTTCGCCCAGGCCATGCAGGTCATGGAACGCCGCAACCTGTTCGACCTGAGCCAGGAATCGCACCTGACCCGGCAGCGCTATGGCCATCACGAGTTCGGCCGGCATATGCTCTTGGCCCGCCGGCTGCTCGAATCGGGCGTCACCTTCGTCAAGGTCACGCATTCCAACTACGACACGCACCACGAAAATTTCGACTTCCACATCGAACAACTCGGCGAGTTCGACAAGACCTACGCCACCATGCTCGACGATCTCGAGGATCGCGGGCTGCTGGAGAAAACGCTGGTCGTTGTCATGGCGGAGTTCGGCCGCACGCCGACGATCAATCGCAATTATGGCCGGGATCACTGGTCGCGCGCCTGGTCGATCGCGATGGCGGGCTGCGGCATCCGCGCCGGCGCATGCATTGGCCGAACCAATGACAACGGCACAGCGGTCACCGATCGCCAGGTCCACGGCGGGCATCTCTTCCACACCTACTTCCGCGCCCTGGGCCTCAACCCGACGCGCAACCACTACCACGAAGGCCGCCCGATCCCGATGGCCGACCCTGCGGCCAGCGCGATCTCGGAGGTGCTGGCTTAGAGGTTGCGAGAAAAAAAGTACACGCGGCGCGGCCCGACGAATTCAGATCGTTCCTCAGAGAACAGCCATTTCGTCCCATCCGGGTGACCTTGACCGATGGCCGGGCCCATGAGATTCGCCATCCAGACCCGGCTCTCGTATTGCGAGGCAGCGTCGTCATCGGCGTGCCGACCAAAGACCAACCGGACGAATACGGCTCATTTACGACCATCTCGTTGTTGCGCGTTAGGCACATCGAGTATTTGGATGCGAAGAAAGGGCCCGACTCTCACGGCGGCAACGGAAAGAAAAAGCCGAAATCGTAGAGAGGCCGATGTGCCGCGTTGGTCCGCAGCAAGCCGCTGGCGCACCATCCACTCTTACTCTTGATTCGATTTCGGTTTGCCGTCCTTCTTATCCTTCTTCGGCTCATCCAAATCGCGTTGTAAGTCGTAAACGACCGGGCGTTCCCAAAGAGTGCCCATGCGCTCGGTGAATTGCTTGTGCAACGGATCGTCGAGGAATCTCTGCAGTGCCTCTGCGTCGTCGAGGGCGACGACGATGCCGACTTGATAATCTCTTTGCGACAAGTCCGGCGTTCCGTTCTCGGCGGGCTTACCGACCCAGACGTTACGCACACCGTCGATCTTGGCGAGCGTTTTGTTAGCCTCGAGGGAGATCGTCTTGACCGAAGTATCGTCGAGCTTCTTGAGTTTGAGAATGACCGTGTGGATCAGCGGGGCCTTCGTGGCGGATTCCAACTCGCGGATGGTGCGGCGCAGCCGAATGATCTCGCGCGAAAGTTCCGCCGTGGCTTGCGGCGTCTTGGCTTGGAGAGCCGCGATCTGAGCATCCTTGTCCTTGATCGTCTGATTGGCCGTGTCGAGGTCCTTCTGCAGCTTGGTGGAGCCGACGTTCTTCTTCTTCGCGGCGTCGAGTTCCACCTTTAGTTTGGCTACCTGCTTTTCACTCGCGGCAAGCGACTTCTTGAGCTGTTGAATCTGCTTATTCAGATCTTCCTTGGACTGCGCCGGCGTACGGGATTCGTCGCCGATCAACGTGAAGATGACCAAGAGAACAACAAGCGTGGTGCAGAAACGCAACATGGAAACCCCTCCGCGAGAAGTTGAACGTGAAGGAGATTATACCGCTCGCGTGACAAAGTCGCTCGAAAAAATCGCCGTCGTGACGCGTCCATGCGAATAATGATTCACGCGTTGCATCGGCCGATTTCGTCAGCATAATAATCCTTGCGCCGTTCGCTGCAGTTCATCCTGACTGCGCCGCGCGAGCGCGAAGCTGCAAGCGGGAAATGGGAGGACGTACGATGTTCGATCTATCCGCCATCCAGGCCGCCATTCGCGAGGACAAGCTCGATGGCTGGCTGCTCTACGATTTCCGCGGGCTGAACGTGCTCGCTCGCCGCATCCTGCAAATGCCCGACACGCAGATGCTGTCGCGGCGGTGGTTCTACTTCATTCCCGCCCAGGGCGAGCCGCGCAAATTAGCGCATCGCATTGAGCCGGCGTCGCTCGATCGCGTGCCCGGCACGAAGCGCGTCTATCTTCGCTGGCAGGATCTCGAAGCGGGGGTGCAAGCGATTGTCCAAGGCGCCAAGCGCATCGCCATGGAGTATGTGCCGCGCAATGCCAATCCGTACATTTCGCGCGTCGACGCCGGCACGATCGAGTTGGTGCGCTCGTTCGGGTGCGAAATCGTGCCGTCGGGTGATTTGATACAACGCTTCGAAGCATGCTGGGATGACGAGCAATGGGCCATGCATTTGGAAGCCGCCAAGCACACGCGCTCGGCGTATGACGTGGCGTTCGGTTACATCGCGGACCAGGTTCGCAAAAAAACTCCGGTGCGCGAGACCGACGTACAGAAAGTTATTCTCGCCCATTTCGACAAATGCGCCGTCACGGCCGATCACGCGCCGATCGTGGCGGTTGGCCCGCATTCGGGCGATCCGCATTATGAGCCGAAGGCCGGCGCCGACGCTTTGATTCAAGAGAACGATTTTGTACTCATCGACTTGTGGGCCAAGTGCAAGAAGCCGCGCGCGGTGTACAGCGACTTGACGCGCGTGGCGTTCGTGGGCAAGGACGTGCCGGCGCGGGTGAAGGAGATTTTCGGCATCGTCGCTGCCGCGCGCGACGCCGCCATCGCCAAGGTGAAAAGTGCATTCGCCGCCAAAACGCCGCTGCAAGGATGGGAGGTCGATCAGGCGTGCCGGGCGGTCATCGAGAAGGCAGGTTATGGTGAATACTTCGTCCATCGCACGGGTCATTCGATCGGCCAAGAGGTGCATGGCAACGGCGCGAACATGGACGGGCTCGAGACGCGCGAGGAGCGTCGTGTTTTGCCCCGCACCTGCTTCTCCGTTGAGCCCGGAATCTATCTGGCCGAGTTCGGCGTCCGCAGCGAAGTGGATGTTTTCGTCGATGCGCAAGGCACCGTACACGTCACCGGCGGCGACCCGCAAACGTTCGTGCCGGCGCTTTTGTCGTGACCATCGTTGTTCACGTTTAGCGTTCGCGCGGCGCCGCGCGAACGCTCAACGTGATCGGGAGCGTTTACATGACCAGCCAATTTCTCGTCATCGACACCAACGCCTTGCCGTGGGAGGAACGCTTCAGCCCGAACATCGGCAAAGCTATCTTTCGCAAGGAGTTTTTCAGCGATCCTGAGACCGGCATGATGGTTCGGCTCGTCAAGTATCCCGCCGGCGTCATCAACCCGGCGCATACGCATCCCTGCGGCCACGGCATGTATATCCTCGAAGGCCGGCTGGTCACGCACAAGGGCACGTTCGGCCCGGGCAGCTTCGTCTGGTTCCCTGAGGGCGAGGTGATGGAGCACGGTGCATCGGCCGATGGCGACGTCATCGTGGTGTTCATCACCAACAAACCGTTTCGCATCGATTACGTTGCCCCGAGCCAGAAACCCTGACGGGTGAAATCGTCCACAAACCGGTCTCGGTCGAGTGCGGGAAACGCACTGCCGCGAATCGGTAAATCTCACGCACCTTACCTTCGCGTAGCTTTCCATTTCTTCAGAACTACATATATTTGGTTCGATCCAATCAACGTCGCTCAGCAGGCACACAAATCGCCTCGGGGAACTGGAAACCCGGCAATGAGCGTCTTTTCGTGCGACGAAGCGGAGTTTGCGCGCATCCTCTTCAGTGATTGCGCCGATGCGATTTTCATCGTTGATCCCAATTGCGAACGAATCCTGCATGTAAATCAATCCGCCGAACGCCTGACCGGAACATCGGCCGACCAGCTTACGGGTCAGCGCATCAGCGATTGGCTCCGCGTGGAAATCGCCGGGGCGCCCGTGTCCCTTGCGTCAATGGGGCCCCAGGAGATTCAAGCCGTCCTGCGACACGCCGCAGACGGACCGTCGCTTCCGATTACCGTGCTTGTCGCATTGCTGCCGACGGCTTCGAGCCCGGTCCTTTTGGTGCGGGCTCGTGACCTGGGGGAGCGCGCGCGGATCGAAGACGCGCTGCGTGGGTCCGAAGAACGTTATCGCCAGCTCTGGCAGCGCAATCTTGCCGGCATCGTCCGCGCCAGCCTCACAGGACGAATTCTCGATTGCAACGATTCCTTCGCACGATTGTTCGGCTTCGCTTCGCGCGAGGAGATGTTCCGTCGTTCGACGCGCGATCTTTATTTCGACCTCGGCGTGCGCGAGGAATTCGTGGCTCAGCTTCGTGCCCATGGATTCCTGACGAATTATGAGCTGATGATGCGCCGGGCCGACGGGTCGCCCATTTGGATCCTCGAGAACGTCAGCTTGCTCGTCGAGAACGGCGAGGAGATTCTCGAAGGCACGCTTATCGACATCACCGAGCGCAAGCGGATCGAAGAAGCGCTGCGCGCCAGCGAGGCCAACTACCGCACGCTCATCAATCACCTCGATCAAGGCATCTTCCTCAAGGATCGCGAGTTGCGCTATGTGATGGCCAACCCCGTCTTCTGCGCCGGCGTCGGCAAGTCGGACGAGGAGCTGCGTGGCAAGACGATTCGGGACCTTTATCCCGATCACCTTACGGAGAAAGCCCGTGCCATTGAGCGGAAAGTCCTGGCAGAAGGCCGAGCCATCGAGACCGAGGACATCATGACGATTGCCGGCAAGCCGCATAACGTGCGCATCAGTCGAACGCCGCTCAAGAACGAAAAGGGCGAGGTCGTGGGAGTTTTGGGCATCTGCTGGGACGTGACCGAGCAGCGCGACGTGGAGGCGCAGAAGCGGCACGTGCAGAAGATGAATGCTGTCGCTCAACTCGCCGGGGGCATCGCCCACGACTTCAACAACCTGCTGACCATCATGCTCGGCAACGTTTCCTGCGTGCTCGCCCAGCAGCTCGATGCCGAGGCAACCGTCTCGTTGCTCAAAAATGCTGAGCAAGCGGGGCTGCGCGCCGCGGAACTGACACAGACTCTGCTGGGTCTTTCCCACCGAGCGGCGTTGACCGCCAAACCGTACAACCTTAACGATGCCATCGAGGAAGTGGCGCGCCTTGTGCGTCCCGCGTTGCCCGAGAACATTGCTGTCCAAATCAACGCGCGCGCAGATCTCTGGCTTGTGCAGGCCGATCCTGTTCAAATCGTCCAGATCCTCACCAATTTGGCGATCAACGCGCGCGACGCGATGCCGAACGGCGGGCGCATCCTGTTTGAGACCAGCCATTTCGAGGCGGACGCTGAGTATTTGGCTAGCCATGTGGAGGCCTCGCCGGGGGAGTACGTTCGCTTGCGCGTTGCCGACACCGGACTGGGCATTCCGAGCGAGTTGCGCGAGCGCATTTTTGAGCCGTTCTTTACAACGAAGGAAAAAGGCAAGGGCACGGGCTTGGGATTGTCCATCGTGTTCGGCATCGTTCGACAACACAACGGATGGGTAGTGTGCGAGAGCGAGTTGGGCCGAGGAACGGCGTTCGACATTTTCCTGCCGCGCTTCCCCGAAACGATCGAACCGCACCCGCCGGCAGCGCGCGACGACTCGTCGGCCGAGTTAATCCTCGTTGTCGACGATGAGCGCATGATCCGCATGCTGGCGGAGTCGATTCTCAACAAGGCCGGCTTTCGCGTGCTGACGGCCGAGAACGGGCGGGCCGCCCTTGACCTCATCCTGGATCATCCCGGCGAAGTAGCCCTGATTGTGCTCGATGCCATCATGCCGGTCCTCTCCGGCCGCGAAACGCTGGTCGAACTGGCCCATGCCGCTCCGGACATTCGCGTGCTTTTCTCGAGCGGCTATTCGACGGAGCAGATGGCGATTCGCGAGTTTCCCCAAGTGCACGATTACCTGCCCAAACCCTACCGCGCGGAGCAACTGATCGAAAAAGTGGCCGCGATCTTGAGAAAGCCTCGCCTCGCTGCCGAGCAAGTTCGATAATACCCATCGCAGAGATTTCGTCGCAACGCCTTCGTTCTCACACGATGGAACTTCATGCGTCCCCATCATCGCGCCGCCGATCAACTGCGCCCCCTCTCCTTCAAACGACGTTACACGCGTCAGGCCCCGGGCAGCGTGCTCGTTCGCATGGGACGCACCACGGTTCTGTGCACGTGCTGCATCGAACCCAGCGTGCCGCCCTTTCTCGTCGGGACCGGCAAAGGCTGGATGAGCGCCGAGTATGGCATGCTCCCCGGCAGCACAAACACGCGTAAGCAGCGAGACAAGGCCGGAAAAGTCGATGGCCGAAGCGTCGAGATTCAACGTCTCATCGGCCGAAGCATGCGCTCCGTCGTGAGTCTCGACAAGCTCGGTGAACGAACTCTGTGGATCGATTGCGACGTGCTGGAAGCCGACGGCGGCACGCGAACCGCAAGCATTAACGGCGCGTTCGTGGCCCTCATCGATGCGCTGCACACGCTGAAGGACCTCGTCGCTCCGATCGATGAGGTGGTGCGCGACAGCGTCGCCGCCGTCAGCGTCGGCCTGCTCGACGACGTTGAGCTACTGGATCTTGAATACATCGAAGACAAAGACGCCGAGGTCGATCTTAACCTAGTGATGACCGGCGCCGGGCAATTCATCGAGGTGCAAGGAACGGGCGAAGAAGCGACGTTTAGCCGAAGCCAACTCGATCGTCTGCTCAAGCTGGGCAAGCTCGGCATCGACGCCATCACTGCAGAGCAGCGCAAGGCGCTCGGAGCGGCCTGGCCATGGACATCGTAGTGCGGGCGGTTCTCCTGCACGCCGGGGTTTCTACATGCCGTTCACGCCGACCCTCGCCACCTTGGGCTATGTCCTCTCACCCGACGCCGCGAAGGTGCTGTTGATCCACCGCAACACCCGGCCCGACGACGCTCACTTCGGCAAGTACAACGGCCTCGGCGGCAAGCTCGACGCCGGCGAAGACATCGTCGCCGGCATGCGACGCGAGATTCGCGAAGAGGCCGGCATCGTATGCACATCACTCCGGTTACGTGGCACAATTAGCTGGCCGGGCTTCGGCAAACAGGGCGACGATTGGTTCGGCTTCATCTTTATCATCGACGCATGGACCGGCAGCGCAAACGTGAGCAACGCGGAAGGGACGTTGGAGTGGGTCGCGATTGAAGAGATGCAGAACTTGCCGCTTTGGGAAGGTGATCGCTATTTTTTGCCGTTGGTATTCGATGACAAGATCAAGCAGTTTCACGGCGTTATGCCGTATCGCGATGGGCGACCGTTGACGTGGAGCTATTCAGTTTTGGGCGATTAGTCGATTCTTCGTCTGGCGTTCGCATGACGCGATGCGAACGCCAAACGAATGCGTTCTATGCGCGACGCAGGTCGGCGAGAGTTAGGTACAGCCGGCCCAGGTGATGCCAGGCGCTGGAATTCGGCAGCTTGGCGAGGGCGGCGGTCAGGTGCTGCTTGGCGGTCGCCGTGTCACCGGCGAACAGGGCCGCCATGCCGCGATTGAATAGCACGGGAACCGTCGGCTCAAGCTTGTCCCAAGAAGCTCGCGCTTCGTCATGCCGGCCGCTGTGCCAGGCGAGCGCCGCCTTCTCGTTCTCCCATGCCGCCCGCCATTCCGTGGGTATCTCGGCATCATGAGCGCGAACATAGGCGTCGGCGGCGTCGAAGTGTTGCGCCAATCGGAGCGCGCCGAGGCCGATGAGCATTTGCGGATACTGCTTCTTCTGGGCCACGGTCTCGACCCAGGCGTTGAGTTCGCCCGCGGCAGCTTGGCGGCCAGCGCTCGGGCGCATCTGAGACAAATTCGGTTGCGTCAAGATGGCGTGAAAGTTGCGCACCAGCTGTGGGAAGTTGCCCACACTGAACGCCACCGCCACCAGCGATTCGTGATTGACGACGACGTGCGACCACTGCGGCGGCGCCTGACGACGCTTCGGCGCCTCGGCCGAATAGTACGCCAGCACCGCCTGGGCTTCATCCCATGCAAGCTTCGGATCGAGCGGCTGTACCGGGCCGACTTCGTAGGGAGTGACCTCGCTATCAAACGCGGTGATGCCGACCGCCTGAGCCTCTGTCATTTTTTGCAGATAACTTGCCAGCAGCTGGTTGAGGTCAGGCTGTACACTTGTTTCGTGCGACATGGCTAAACTCCCAAAGCGATACGTCTACTCGATATCTTACGCGCCGATGGAACGCCGAAACTGCATGAACTTGCGCGGCTCTCAACGTTTTCCTTAATGCGCACGAAATGCAGGTAAAACTCCGCAATGAATCAAGGTCGGCACGACAGGGCCCGCCGCCAATCCAGCCGCGACCAACCATGTGCGAAACTCAGCAGCACTGTACGCCCGTCCTTCGGTCAGGCAGAACAGAGCCGCCGAATACAAGGCGATTGGCATCGGTCCATCGAGCCCGTCATTAAGAAAAACATCGTGAATCAACAATCGACCGCCGGGCCTTAGCATGCCAGCGCATCGCTCGATTAACGCCCGGCACTCCGCCACGTCCCAGTCGTGCAGAATATTTGACAGCA
The DNA here is from genome assembly GCA_016872605.1 of Planctomycetota bacterium. GTDB lineage: Bacteria > Planctomycetota > Planctomycetia > Gemmatales > Gemmataceae > SIAQ01. The sequence goes on along the minus strand of VGZI01000168.1, from coordinate 3,634 downwards.
ACACGGCGTCGGCGCCTGCAGGCAACGGGTCGCGAAACATGTCGCCCGCTTGCGTCCGCAAACGCTCGCTGACGCCATACCGCTCCGCCATCTCCCGAGCGACCTTGAGAACTTCGGGCCGATCGACGACGATCACTTGAAGCTTCGGGTTGCGCTGGAGTAAGGCGATGCTGTAGATCCCCGTGCCGCCGCCGACATCGACAAGCAGACGCGCGTCATCCATCGGCACGCGTTCGGCCAAGATAGGGGCGACGTTCTTGGCTCGACCGGCGAGCGCCAACGTGAAGTGGCGAGCTGCCTCCTCGTCCTCCATCGCCGACGCCACGCCTTCACGATAGATGAAGGCAACGCCGGTGGCATGACCGGCGGGCCGATTGCTGCGCAAGCGTTCGACCATTTCGATGACGCCGGGGCTGTTCGCCGCCAGGCCGACGTAGTCGCCGACATCGAAAGCGCCACCCGGCACCAGGTGCTCCTGCGCGAGCGGTGTCAGCGCGAGCCGATTGGCCGCATCCATGGTCAACAGCCCGAACGAACGCAACGCCGTCGTCAGGACGATTGTTGGCCGTTCCTCGAGCGCAAGGGCTTTTCCGAGATCGCTCAGAGGCATCGGCGTCTGAGCCAAACGCCCAAACAGGTTGAAATGTGCCACCGCGGCGGTCAAGAGCTCTGTCGCGTAGCTGCCTCGAAAGATCTCGAAAATCGGCGTCGGATCGACGTTCGGCGCTGTCGTGGCGGAAAATATCATGACATCCTCCATCGTATTTTCAGAGCCGCAACCGTTAGGGAGTGGTTTCTCCGGACCGCTCCCTAACGGTCGCGGCTCGGACTCTCTACTTCCACGCCATCGACGAATCGACGGCACGCCGGCAAGGCATCGAGAAACCTCCGGCCGTACGGCTTCGTCACCATGCGCGGATCGAGGATCACTACCATGCCGTGGTCGTTCTTCGTGCGGATCAGCCGACCAAATCCTTGCTTCAACTTCAAGATCGCTTGTGGCAACGAGTAATCCGCAAACGCCTGGCCGCCGCGCTCGGTGATCGCTTCGCAGCGTGCCTCCACGATCGGCCGATCGGGCGGCACGAAAGGCAGCTTCGTGATAATCACATTCGACAGCGCTTCGCCCTGTACGTCCACGCCCTGCCAAAAGCTATCGACGCCGAATAGCACGGCTCTCGGCGTGGCGCGAAACGTCTCCAGCATGCGATTCGCCGGCGTGCCATCGCTCTGACTGATGAGCGTCAACTGGTGATCGGCAAACCAGTCGCGCAGATAGTTCGCCGTTCGTTGCATCGTCTGATTGCTCGTGAAAAGAACGAAAGCTCGGCCCTCCGACCGGAGCACGAATTCCTGAATCTTGGCGCAACTGGCTTCCTCGAAGGCCCGGACATCGCTGGTCGGATCGGGCATTTGCCGAAAGAGATGCAACTCCGCCTGGATCCGATAATCGAATGGACTGCCGAGCTGCAGCGTTGCATGATCAGGCGGGAACCCGTAGCGCTGCTGAAAGAAGTCGAACCCCTGCGAGCCGCCGACGCTGAGCGTCGCGCTCGTCAGAATCACCGACGGAATGCGCTCGAAGATTGTCTTGCGGAAGATGTCGGCAATCTCGATCGGAGCGCTGGCGAGTTGCAGTCGGTCGCCGCGTTCGCCCGAGCCTTCGATCCAATAGACCTGGCCGGAAAGCTGTTGCCCAAGCCAGGTGATCACACTCTCCGCCAGCGTCTCGCAGCGGTGCGAAACCGACTCGAGCTCGATCTGTTCGGCTTCGTCGGTGATCGCATCCGCGATGGCGTCGAGCCGGTCGGCGAGTTTGCGCAGTTCGACTGACAGCGTGTCGGCGACGATGGCCGTCCGGCGGACGCGAAACGAGTCGCTATTGGATTGCCGTTTGGCTTTTAGTTCCGCCTCGCGGCGCCAGTGGAGGATGCTGTCAAAGAACTGATGCGCGATGGTGCGCATGCGATGGACCTGCATCAGGTCAGCCGACTCGCCATGCAGGGTGAGCAATCCGATCGCCTTGCCGCGGCGTTCGTGGTAGAGCCGGTTGAGCAGCCAGTCGACCTGGCCGCGCGTAATCGACAGGCCGAAGTGCTCGGCGGCGACATCTTCCAGCGTGTGCGCTTCATCGAAGATCACCGCGTTGTATTTGGGCAGGATACCGACGTCCGGCCCCAAGGCGCGCAGGGCCAGATCGGCGAAGAATAGCGCGTGATTGACGACGAGCACCTTGGCCTTTTGGATGTCGGCGCGCGCCTTCCAGTAGAAGCAGTCCGCATAGGTCTTGCAGCGCCGGCCCATGCAGTTGCCGGAGTCGCTCTCGACAAGTTCCCAGACCGGGGCGAGCGGGCGAAATTCGAGATCGCTACGGCTGCCATCGTGCGTGACCTGCGACCATTCGAGCAACGTATCGAGTTGTTCGAGAGCGCCGCGTTCGGTCAGCAAGGACAGCCCGCGTTCGTGAGCGACCTTGAGTCGCCGCTTGCTGACGTAGTTGCCTCGGCCTTTCACCAAGAGCGCCGTGAATGGCTCGGGCATGACGCTCTGGAGGAAGGGGATGTCCTTGCGAATGAGCTGTTCTTGCAGGCTGATGGTGTGAGTCGAGATGACGACGCGCGATTCTTTGTCGGCTAGGGCGGCCTGGATGGCGGGAACGAGATAGGCGAAGCTCTTGCCGACGCCGGTGCCCGCTTCGATCATCAGGTGGCCCGGACCGGCCAGCGCCTCGGCCACCGCGTCGGCCATCTGCAGCTGCTCGGGCCGGGCTTCGTAGTTGGTCAAGCGCTGTGCGATCGCGCCGGCGGGCCCAAGGATGCTGCGGTGGGACATGCCTTCATTGTACGCGCAGGCAGCAGCGTCAATTACATACGGGACGGGCAAGTGCGTGCTTGAAGCGACGGATCATCTCCTGCTCCAGCCCGCAGTCGCGGCCACGGAAAATCCAGCTTGGCTCGAGGAAGGTCGCGTCGATGACCTCCGTTTGCCGTTCTACTGTGTTCTCACTGCGGAACACGGCGCCGCCGACGCTGGAGCGGATCGGCCGTGCCACGTCTTCCAGCTCCTTGCGAACGATGAACTCGACGATATAGCCGCCGTGATCGGCCGGCGCGCGATCGGCCGGCTGAATCTTGATTGTCACGCGATGGCGATACGACTGCAACGTGGAGAGCAGCCGATCGTACATATCGGGGCTTCCCGGCTTCAACAGCAGACCGATCCCCGGCGACGTGCGCGGCACCGCTTCGATATCGCCGCTATACAAATTGGCCTCGGCGATTTCGAAGCCGTAGTCGAACAACACCTCAAGCGCGGCCTCATAGAGACGGCGATATTGATCCTTCGGCCATGGAATGAGATCGGGATTGCGATACTGAATCGGCTGTTGCGTCAATGGAATGACGGGCGGCGCGTCAAACGCCGTGTTCAGATTCTGGCATCCCAGCGCCAATATCGGCGCCCAGGCCACCAGCGCGATTCGCAGCAACCGCTTCATGCATTCACTCCATCAGGAATGGCGAGGGTTATGCCAAGCGTCGCGGATATTGCAAGAGCAAAAAACTCTGATAAGCAGCCGGGGAGAGAGGGATATGGGGAGAAAGAGAGAATGGGAGAAAGGGAGAATGAGGACGAA
>VGZI01000167.1 GCA_016872605.1 Planctomycetota bacterium | reverse complement strand
TCGCCCCTACCGTCGCCACCCAACGGACAACTGCTCAGGGACTTGTAAAATGGCCATCTAGAAAGCCTGACCTACGAGCTTGTCTCGTCACGACAGCTCAATTAAATATCCCGACTTACCCAAATTATCTATTTTGGAGTTGACGACGCATGTGGGTGCGGCTGCAGCTCGATTTCAGCTGGTGGGACTTCGCCTTCGGCATGTCCCGGCTGATGCTGCCGCATGATGACACCGTCCTCAGGTCTGCCATTGAACGACGTTTTTCCGCCGACGGCAACGCGCTCACTACGCTCTCCGTTCGCAGCGGTTTCGATCTGCTGCTCGGCGCGATGCAATGGCCTGCGGGAAGCGAAATCGTATGCTCCGCGCTGAACATTCCCGACATGACGATGGTCGCCCGTGAGAATGGCATCGTTCCCGTGCCGGTGGACCTCGATTTCGAACGCCTCGCACCGGACCTCGACACCATTAAACGCGCCATCACGCCGAAGACGAAAGCCATTTTGATCGCGCATCTTTACGGCAACTTCGTACCGCTCGAGCCAATCATCGCCATCGCGCGTTGGCATGACTTGATGCTGATCGAAGACTGTGCGGAGAATTACGACGGCGTTTATCACGGACATCCCGACGCCGACGTTTCGCTCTTCAGCTTCGGTCCACTCAAGACGGCGACATCGCTGGCAGGCGGTGTGCTTCGGACGCGCGACGCGTGGCTCGCACAACGGCTGCGCGCCTTTCACGATGCTTGGCCGACTCAGAGTCGGATCGACTATTTCAACCGCCTTTGCAAATACGGCACGATGAAGTTCTTCGGCGCACGCTGGATCTATCCGACGCTGCGCTGGTTCGCCGAGCGTCTCGTCGGCGACGTCGATCAGTTCATTCATTATTCCGCCAAGAGCTTTCGACCCGACGAGATCATGTCGCGCCTGCGTCAGCAACCGTGCGGCCCGCTCCTGGCGTCAATGGTGCGGCGGCTCGAACGATTCGATCATCGCCGCATCGAGGAACGCACGTCGCACGGAAAACTGTTGACGAGGCTGTTGCGCGACGAACTCGTGTGTCCCGGCGCCGACATCGAGGCGCACAATTATTGGCTCTATCCGGTGCTGGTCGCGGACCCGGCCAAGACCATCGCCGCCTTGGCCGACGCCGGCTTCGATGCGGCCCGTGCGGAAAGCATGCATGCGATTGACCCGCCGGCCGACCGACCCGAACTTGATCCAGTGCGCGTAAGAGACGCCCTCGAACATCTGGTGCTCGTCCCGGCCTACCCGGAGATGCCGGAGTCCGAGCTTCGCCGCATGGCTGAGGTGTTGATACGCGTCGAACGCGAAGCAACCACGGCATCGGCGATGCGCGTGACGGTGAAGCCGGATGAAACCGCCTGCGGCGTGGCAGGATATCGGCACGATGTGACGCCGTCCGAGGTTAGTGCCGAAAGTGTCGAATCCCGGTGACGATCATGGCGATGCCGTGCTCGTTGCAGGCGTCGATGGAGTCTTGGTCGCGCACCGAGCCTCCGGGCTGAACGATAGCGGTGACGCCGGCGGCCGCGGCCATGTCGATGTTGTCGCGGAATGGAAAGAACGCATCCGACGCCAATGCACTTCCCTTCACACGGTCGCCGGCTTTGCGAATGGCCATGTGGGTCGAATCGATTCGGCTCATCTGCCCCGCCCCGACGCCGACGATCATCCGGTTCTTGCCCAGCACAATGGCGTTCGATTTGACATGCTTGGCGACGAGCCACGTGAACTTCAGGTCGGCGAGTTCCGCGTCGGTTGGCGCCCGTTTCGTGACGGCCTTCGCCTTGGTGAAGTCGTCGGCTTCCGCGTCGCGATTCTGCACAAGCAGTCCGCCATCGACTCGGCGAAAGTCGACCAAGCGATCATCCGCCCCCCTCACCCCCGGCCCCTCTCCCGGTCGGAGAGGGGAGAGTGGCCCTGTTTTCAACAGCCGCACGCTCGCCTTCCACTTAGGGCGAGTCGTGAGCACTTCGTATGCGGTTTTGCTATAACCCGGTGCGATGATGCACTCGATGAAGCGGTTCGGCTCGGTAATCTGCATGGCCGTTACTTCATCGACTTCGCGGTTGAAGCCGAGGATGCCGCCGAACGCGCTGACGGGGTCGCCTTCGTAGGCATGGGCAAAGGCGTCGACGAGCGTCGGCGCGGTCGCCGCCCCGCACGGATTGTTGTGCTTGATGACGACAGCGGCGGGATCGGTGAACTCACGCACCAGGTTGAACGCGCTGTCCAGATCGAGAATGTTGTTGTACGAGAGCTCCTTGCCCCCCAGTACCTCGGCCGACGCGACGCAAGGATGGTTGACGCCTGGCTCGACATAGAACGCAGCGGGCTGGTGCGGGTTCTCGCCGTAGCGTAGCTTCTGCTTGTGGCTGAAGCGAAGCACGAAACGAGAACCATCCGTATTTGCGAATGGCATCCAGCCGTCGGGGCTCTGGTCGGGTTGGGTACGCCCGAAGTAGCTAGCGATAGCGGTATCGTACATCGCGGTCAAAGAGAAGGCGGCGCAGGCGAGTTGTTCACGCGTCACCAGGGCAAGCGCGCCTTGATTCGCCTTCAATTCGGCGGCGATCATGTCGTACTGCCAAGGAGCGGTAAGAATCGCCACGTCATGATAATTCTTGCCCGCCGACCGCACCATCGATGGCCCGCCGATGTCGATGTTCTCGATGATTTCTTCGTGCGTCACTCCATGCTTCATTACCGTGTCTTCGAAGGGATACAGGTTGCACACGACCATGTCGATCGGCGCGATCTTGTGCTCCTTGATGGTCGTCTCGTGCTCGTCGTTGTCGCGGATGTAGAGGATGCCGCCGTGCACGCGTGGATGCAGCGTCTTGACCCGGCCGTCGAGCATCTCGGGAAACCCGGTGATCTCGGAGATATCGAGCACCTTCAGCCCCGCGGCGGCCAGCGCTTTGCGCGTCCCGCCGGTCGAGATTAACTCGACGCCAAAGCCCGCAAGGACCTTGGCGAACTCAATAAGCCCGGTCTTGTCGCTGACGGAGAGCAGTGCTCGGCGAATGGTGCGCAGGGTCATAGTAGACCTCGAATGAACCAAGGGCAGACGATATACTGCATCCTATAGGATGGTCAGCAGAGTGTGCACGGGCACTGACGGCACCTTGTTCGCTGGAGCGGTCCCATGGAGAGCAATTCCAACCCTGACCGTGACGAGAACACCGAATTTCATGGCGATTATCAAGCATTCATTGATGGACCGGACCCGTTTGCTGAAACGGATGAATGGATTGCTGCCATGGTTCGTCAGTTGTTCCGCGCCCATCGCGCCAATGATCTCAAAGCGGTCGAGGCCACACTTCTGTACCTGAACCATAATCTCACGTTGGCACTAAAAAGGGACCTGGTGAGAGTTGATTCCGCTTGGGGCCAAACTCCTGAGCAGGTCTTGAAATCTGGCGTGTTGGATCTGTCGCGTCGGCGTTGGTTCGACGGTCTGTGGACAACTCCCGAGTACTTGGCTCCAGGCCACTTACGCCTAGTCGGCGACGCGTGCTGGGTTCAAGAGGACTCGAATTACTACGATCCATTTGAGTTCGAGATTGAACTATCTGCCGCAACAGGTGCCTTCCGCTGGTACGTGATGCGATTCGGAGACCGCCGTTCGCTCAAGGAGAAGGTTCCGGATTCGGTCATAGTGCCTCCCAAAGACGGATGGGTCTACAAATTCACTCGAGGTTCTCGAAAAGAGACGGGAAGCCATGAATAGGAGTCCGCTAACAACTCTGGGTCTCATTTGTTCCTTCGCCGTGCAATTCCTATCACCGCTCAAACCACAGTCCCCAAGCGCGACGTGGTCACGCTGACCGACGCGGCGCAGAATACGTGATCACCAGCCTTTGCTGGCTGCTGGGCCGATATCCGAAGAATGGCCACACAAAAAAGGAAAGGAGCTGAACTTGTCCGCATCCGTTTCGCCTGTCGCGAAAGCAGTTTACCTTTGCGACGGCACGCTTGGCATCCCGCATCAGAAAACGGACCTCATGGGGCTATTCAACGCCATTCGGCCGCCCAAGTATCCGCATATCCTTCCGTCATTTGTGGTTTTCGCGCAAATGAACGGCGGGCTCGGGCAAATGTCGGTGTATGCCGACATTCGGATGGCGAAGACAGGCGAGCTTTTGTATACGACAGAACCGAAAACGATCCATTTTCCAACTCGCCACAGAGTAGTCCAATACGCGTATACGATCACGCAATGTCGTTTTCCACAAAAAGGTCTGTATCTGGTAGAATTGTTTTGTCGTGGCCAATGGATCGCTGACACGGCTCTTGAACTTCTTTGAAGGAGGGATGGCAAACGTGACACAAAACAACCCGCACCATCAGAAAGAAACGGAATGGCAAGGCGATGTCTACCGATTCGAAGGTCCGGCACTTGCGCCCGATGATCCCAGGGCATACCGGGGCGTTCGCAGGGGTCGGCCTGGAGAGCCACGTCGCACGCGTCCCCCCAAGAAACGCGGCGCCAAGAAGGCCAAGAAATAATGGACGGAATGACCGCCAACACTCTCAAGTCGAAGGCACTGAATGAAGACCAGCGTTTTGTTTTTAGCCGTTGCTTGCGCATTTGCATCTAACCAAACCGCTGCCCAGACCAAGTCCGCCAAGCGGGGCGTCGTCACGCTTACCGAGGCGGCGCTCAAGATTCACCACGACGCGATCCTGATCGATGGGCACAACGATTTGCCCTACCAGTTTCGCTACCGTAACGATTTCTCCTTTCGCACCTTCGATATCGCTCGGGCGCAGCCGCTTTTGCACACTGACATACCGCGGCTGAAGAAGGGCGGCGTTGGGGCGCAGTTCTGGGCGGCGTATGTCGATGCCGAGAGCAAGCATGCCGTCAAGGAGACGCTCGAGCAGATCGACGTCATCCATCGCTTCGTCAAGGCATATCCCGATGCGTTCGAGCTGGCGGCCACGGCCGACGACATCGTGCGGATCCGCAAGTCGGGCAAGATCGCGTCGCTCATCGGCGTCGAAGGCGGGCACTCCATCGACAACTCGCTCGGAGTCCTACGGACACTGCACGCCCTGGGCGCTCGCTACATGACGTTGACGCACACCGATAATCTCGACTGGGCCGACGCCGCCACCGATGTGCCCAGGCACAAGGGCTTGACCGCGTTCGGTGAAGATGTCGTTCGCGAGATGAATCGGCTCGGCATGCTCGTCGATATCTCGCACGTCTCGGCAGACACGATGCGGCACGCGCTCAAAGTGTCGAAAGCGCCGGTGATCGCGTCGCACTCGTCGGCGTTCGCAATCGCGCCGCATCCGCGCAATGTGCCCGACGATGTGCTGAAGCTGGTCGCGAAGAACAACGGCGTCGTCATGGTCAACTTCTACTCCGGGTTCATCACGCTCGAAGGCGCTCGACTGTTGCCGGAGATGATGAAGACGTATCGGGCCATGAAAAAGCAGATTCCCGATCCGAAGGAGTTCAAGACGGCGTGGGCGGAGTGGAAACGGCAACACCCGATGCCGACCGGGAACATTCACGATGTCGTCGATCACATCGAGCACATAATCAAAGTCGCCGGCGTTGATCACGTCGGCATCGGCAGCGACTTCGACGGCATCAACTCGGCGCCCAAGCAACTCGAAGACGTCTCCTGTTTCCCGTACATCACCCAGGAACTCCTCAACCGCGGCCATTCGCGCGAAGCGATTCACAAAATCCTCGGCGGCAACGTGCTGCGCGTCCTGCGCGACGCCGAGCGCGTGGCGAAGGAGTGGAAATGAACGTGTTTACGTCTAGCGCTCGCCGGGCGCTAAACGCAAGCGATGTACCATGCAACCCCTCGTCATCCTCAACACGGTCGGGCTAACGTCGCGTTTGCTGCCGCTGGCGCCGCGTCTGCACGCCTTGGCGCAATCGCAATGGTCGCGGCCCCTCAGCGAAGTGCTGCCTGCCGTCACCTGCACCGCCCAAGCCTCGATGCTGACCGGGACGCTGCCGCAGGAGCATGGCATCGTCGGCAACGGCTGGCTTTATCGCGACACCATGGAGGTCCGCTTCTGGCAGCAATCCAACCGCCTCATCCAAAGCGTACCGATTTACGCCAAGCTCAACAAGCATGGCATCCGCACGGCCAAGGTGTTCTGGTGGTTCAACCAAGGCGCGGCAGTCGATCTCGCGGTGACGCCGAAGCCACACTATGGCGCCGACGGCAGCAAAGCGTTTGACATTCAAAGTTATCCGGACGGATTTGCGCAGTCGTGCGTCCAGAAGCTCGGCGAATTCCCATTTCCGAGTTTCTGGGGACCGATGGCGGGCCTTCCCTGCACGCAATGGATCGGCCGGTGCGCCGCAGAGGCACTGAGCGTTCCGAATTCGCCGCAGCTGACGTTTGTTTATCTGCCGCACCTGGATTATGAGCCCCAGCGCGTCGGTCCAAATGGGTGCGATTGGAAGACGATTGTCGGCGAACTCGACGCGGCATGCGAGCCGATCCTCGAAGCCGCGAAACGCATCGGTGCAGCCGTTTGGATTGTCAACGAGTACACACACGTGCCAACCGACACGCCGATCTACATCAATCGCGTTTTGGCGGAAAAGGGCTGGCTGGCCGCCCGCGACGGCCCGTTCGGCCAACAGCTGGAGGCGTATGCGAGCCGTGCGTTCGCGGTGTGCGATCACCAGGTCGCCCATGTCTACGTCAATGATGATTCCCACGTTGCCCCTGTACGCGACCTGTTGGCGGTAACACGGGGCATCGACCGCGTCTACGCCGGCGAGGAACGGGCGGAGATCGGCTTGAATCATCCGCGGGCCGGCGACCTCGTCGTTCTGGCCAAGCCGAACGCGTGGTTCGCATATCCGTTTTGGCTCGATGACGCCAAAGCGCCGGACTACGCGCGGACGGTCGATATCCATCGAAAGCCAGGCTACGATCCGTGCGAATTGTTTTTCGATCCGAATCTCTGGTGGGGCAAGGGCCGAGCGTTCGGCAAGCTGGCCCTGAAGAAGCTCGGCTTTCGCACGCTGATCGACGTGATTCCGCTGGATGCGAGCCTGGTGAAGGGGAGCCACGGCCTCCGAGTTCCCGATTTGCAGGGTAAACCGGTGTTCATCGGCTCCGGCGCCCCGCCAGAGGCCGCGATTGTGGAGCAGACGGCGATACACGGGCTGATACTGCGACATTTCGACATCAACACGTGAGCACGCAGCGTAAGCAAGTGCGAGGATCTCGCCACTCGCTTCTCGCCACTCGAAATCCGCTGCGTGCTCAGGGAATGTTCCGCGCGGAACATTTGTTCAGATTACATGCTGTTTACATTTCCGCCGCACGACCCTGTTTCGTGACCTATCCTTGTTCAAATCCCCGCAACCGCCCCGATAACGGATTCCAATCATGAGCGGCCGAATCTTCCTGGGACGCTACGAAACGATCAAGCTGCTAGGCGAAGGCGGCATGGGCCGGGTCTATCTGGCCAAGCAAACCGATCTGGGCCGGCATGTCGTCGTCAAGGTCATGCACGAGCATGTGGCCGCTGATCCCAAGTTTCGCGAGCGTTTTCAGCGCGAGATGCTGCTGATGGCCCGCTTCCAGCATCCGTATGTCGTAGCCCTCTTTGATGCCTCACTCACCGATCCGCATGGTCCGTGCATTGTCATGGAGTACGTCCGTGGCATCAGCCTCGACACACTCTTGCATCGCAACACGCGATTGGCGCCTGCGCGTGTGGGGAGGATTCTAGGCCAGCTGTGTGAGGCGCTGTATGCCGCTCATGCGGATGGGATCATTCATCGCGACCTCAAGCCAGGAAACCTGATGGTCGTCGATCCGGACACACCGTACGAGAAGATCAAAGTCATGGACTTCGGCCTGGCCAAGCTGATCGACAACGCCAGCGGCATGAACATGATGCACCACCAGACCAATACCGGGCTGGACTTTGCCGTCGGCACGCCCGGCTACATCTCGCCCGAGCAGGTGCGTGGGGAAGAAGCCGACTTTCGGTCCGACCTCTACAGCGTGGGCGTGATGCTGTTTGAGTTGTTGACGGGCCGACTCCCGTTCATCCGCGACGAGACGATGGACGTGCTGTTCGCACATGCGACCGAAGCGCCGCCGACATTCGCGGAGGTCGGGGCGGGGGATTGGGCGCCGCCGGAGATCGAAGCGGTAGTGATGCGTTGCCTGGGCAAGAATGCCAGCGATCGGTTTGCCAGCGCTCGCGATCTCGGGGAGGCCTTTCAGAAAGCGCTCTCCGCTTTGGTGGACCGCATGGCGCCTGACGTGGAAGAAAGAACTCCCGCCGCGACGGCGCCTGCGGACGCTGCGGAGAGCCAAAAGACCGCTGTCGTGCCCAAGCAGCCGGCGATTCCGATCGATCCAAACTGCGTGGTATTGCAGATGGAGGCGTGGATGCCCGATTCCATCGCGACCTACAAACTGCGCGGCTTCGTGCAAGACAACAACGGCGAAGTACTCGAGAACGTTCCGGGCAGAATCAAGGTGCGTCTGGGCGCCGACGGCAGCCGAAACAAGAGCGCCTTCGCCTGGCTCGGATTTGGGCATAGCAGCAGCGTTGTGGACATCGAACTCTTGCTTGAACGCACGAATCCCCAGCAGCAAAACCTTCTGCACATTACCGTGGTGATGAGTTCGCCGCACCGCCGTGGCGCCGACGCCGACTGGCGTGAACGCTGCAACGAAGTGTTCTGCGAGCTTCGCAGCTACCTGGCCGGCGCGGTGGTCGTGAATAGTTAAGGGGTGTCAGAGCCTGAAGCGTAAGCGGAGGGCGTCGTTTCCTTCGCTGATGCTTCAGGCTCTGATGTCACCGCACCTTCACCTGGAATGAAATAAGTCCACTTTCGCGCGGCGCGAGATCGCCGCTGAATTCCCATCGCAGCACCATCGATCCCGCCTCATTCGGCTGCGTGGTGAAGATCGCGTCGCGGTCGGCTTTTGTGCTTCCTTTGACGTACTCAAACCGGCCGGACAGGCTATCGGTCACGACCAGATTGGCGATGCGTTGCCCGCCGGTGTTGGTGTATTTGAGATAGAACGTGACAATATCCCCGACGTTGACGATTTCCACATCGGGCCATTTGATGATGAGCAAGGGACCATCTTCGGGTTCAACGGGTCGCGGGCCGGCCTGAGTCGCCGCCACCGATGCTGGAGCGCGAAGGTTGGACACCACCTTGAAGCCCTTCACGCTGCCGGCAACGGAGGTGCCGAGCGTGTTGAACGTCCCGCCGAGTTTGAACCGAGTTGAGACGGTTTCCGCGCTGTTGGCCTGAGACTGCTCTTTAAGCCCGGCTTGACCGACGGAAGCGGCCGGCGCCGAGACGATGAAGTCGTTCTTGATGCGCGATTTGGCGCCGTACGTGGCGAACGTCATCTCACTCTTGAAGACAATGAAACGCGGCACGCAGATACCGACGCGATTCGAGGCGGCGAATTTCTTCACGCCCTTGCTGTCCATGTATTCCGCCAGCGTGTCGGTCGGGTCGAGGCCGGTGAGCCGGCCATGCCGATCGAACCCGGCGTTCCGATGAAGGTCCCCGCCGTCGTAGATCGTCGTCCACTCCGATGGATGGCGAGGGCCATGCAACGGATCGTACAACGGGCAGATGCGCCACAACAGGTACGGCGGTACACGTGGCAACCCGAGTGCCTTGTCTCCGGGCAACAGGATCGTACCGGGAACCGCCGAAGCGTTCATCTCTTGCGGTGTGTAGAATCGCTGGCCGATCTGCAGGGTCACCATCGGCTGGCCGCGCTCATGGGCTTCGAGCGCCGGATCGCGGCCCGGCTGAACGAGCAACTCGATCGGCTGATCGCGCGAACTCTCCTGCGGGATCGCCAGGTCGGGCCGCTCGAGTGTTACGACCTTTCTCATGTACATGCCGAAAAGCACGCGGCGCAGCTCGTCCTCGGAAAAATGGATCGTGGCCGGAAAATCGGCATTACGCATCTTGGGCGTGAGGGCAAGCGTCCCGTGTACTTCGAGCGTCGGAGAGAAGACCTGTTGCGGAATCCCGGGGATATCGAAGATGGCGAGGCGATAGGCATAACCGGGACGAAAGCCGACGGTGCAAGGCATCTCGAGCGTCTGGCCCTGATCGACCCCTCGATAGACGGCAATCTTGGCACCCTTCGGTCCGACGAAGCGCACGTACATCAACGGCCCCGGCGGAGGAATCGGCTGGTTGTAGGGAAACTGAGCGTGCGCGGTTGCGCCAAATAGCAGGCCGAGAAGGAGTGCGAGCAAGACGCGGCTGCAACGCATGGTTCACTCCAGTAGGGTGCGCGCAACGCACCGTTCCCCGCCGCCTGAAGTAGTGGCGAGTGACGAGTGGAGAGTGGCGAGAGAAGAAGTCCGATCTTATTCTCTCCACTCTCCACTCGCACTCGCCACTGCCGGATGCGTTGCACGCACCCTACATGTATTCCTGTTACTTTTTGCTACCGGCCCGCCTGAAGTAGTGGTGAGTGACGAGTGGAGAGTGGCGAGAGAAGAAGTCCAATCTTATTCTCTCGCCACTCTCCACTCGTCACTCGCCACTACTTTTTGCTACCGGACCGCGGCATTGGAATCGTCGGCAGCGTCGGGTCCAGACTGTCGATTGACGGCAACGTCGGCAGGATAGTTGACGGCGACAGGATCGGCGCCGGCGTTTTGGTCGAACCCGCAGGAACCACCGGCGACGGCGGTAGCGTTGACGAACTCGGTCCCTTGTCGAGCGGCGGCGCGACCGGCAGGCTCGGGCCATTGTTCGCCGGCGGCGTCACCACAGGCGGCGGTGACAAGGGCAGCAAATCCGACTTCAATCCCGGCGGCACCGGCAACTCGATCGCCGGCGTCGTCACGTTAGCGGGCTTCTTTATCTCGACCGCTTCCAGCTTCGGCTCCTTCTTCGGCACGATATCCAGTTTCTTTTCATCCTTCTTCGGCTCGATGTCCTTCTTGTCTTCTGGGCGCACCACCGGAGGCAGCGGCAGCGTCGGCAGACCGCCCGGGTTCAGTCCAGGGAACGGAGGCAGAATATTCGGCGTCGGGCCGCCCGGCGCGATCGGGGTCGTCGGGAACGGTATCTGGAACAGCGGCGGCACGCCCTGCCCAGGCAGCTTCATCGGCCCCGGCGCCGCACCGCCCGGTCCCGGCGTCGTCATGGCCGGCGAATGCTCCAAGCCCTGATCGATATTGCCGATGCGGATCACCAGGAGTATGCTGCCACGCTGCAACGCTACCTGAATCGGATCCTGCCCCGCCTCCAGGCGCGTCGAGCTGATTTCGTCCGGACCGGCGCCGGCCCCTTCCTGGAACTGCGGATCGGGCAGATAGATCACCTTGACGATGTAATTCCGTTCGACCACTTGCTTGAAATCTTCATCGGTAAACTCGACAGGCACGCTGTTGTGGGCCAGGAACTCGTTGGTCTTCGGGCCTGTCGGCACGACCTCAAGAGTCGGATAAAGTGGAAGCGCCGGCCGTCCAGGGATATGCGTCAACTTCAGGCGATAGATCGCGCCCTGAGCGAAGTTGTAGCGGCCCGGCGTATCGAGGGGAATCGTCGAGTAGTTCGGCTTGCCGTCCGAGCCGACCGTAAACCAATGGACCTTCATGCCGGCGGGCTTGGTGAAGAACACCTGGGTTCGCGGCGTCGGGAACTGTGGGCCGCTCGAGCCGGCGAACTGAGCCGGCGTCACGCCGCCGGAGGTCTTCGCGCCAGGCGGCACATTGGCGTTCACCAGGCCAGCGTCCGGCGTCATCGCGAAACCGGTCTTCATGAGGGGATTGCCGGCGCCAGGCATAGGACCAGGCATTCCCGGCATCATGCCAGGCTTCAGGCCCGGCATCGGCGGCATTCCAGGCATCCCGGGCATTCCAGGGCCCGTCCCCGGCATGCCCATTACGCCCGGCGGCGTGATCATGCCGTTCTGATGGAACTGAACGTAATTCAGCGGAATTTGATTCTGCATCATTCGCATCGCAGCGTACGGATTCGCCGGCGGGGCTTTGTCATAGGGCGGAGCCATCGGAACGCCTTCGCCATAGGGGCCTTTGACGCCCGGCACTGTGGGCGGGCCGAACGTTTGTCCCCAGTGAGGACGCATGCCGCCGGTCTCGGGACCATCGTTGGTGCTGACGCAACCGCTGATCGATCCGATGAACAGTAATGCCGCGATGATTCGCCGATCCATGTACGTTCCCCTTTCGGCCTTTTTCTAATGACGCCTGACGCTATACTCGTCACGCTCGCCTACGGAACTTTCGTCAAATTCGGAAAAGTCTGCCATGCCAACGCGAATGCTGATAGCCGTCTTGGTGCTGACAGGAGGCGTGATTGCCCTGGCGGGCGCCTGGAATCGGCAGTCTACTCGACCGGCGCCGGTTCCCGAAATCGCCTTCGTTCCGCAAGATGTCGAGCTTGACGCCGACCTTCTGGGCACACAAACAGACGCCGGCCAACTCCTGCAAATGGCGATCGCGAAATTGGACCCAGCAAAGACGACGTGGCTAAAGACGAAGATTCGGCAAGCTGTCAGCGATGGGACTTCTCACTTCGTGTCCGAGGCGCTGCTGCAACGAGGGCCCAATCACTGCGCCCGACTGGAGATGACCATCAAAATGGCCGGCTGTGAATCGAATCTCACGGTCGTTAGCGACGGTGACGTGGTGGCACAGATTCGCCAGCTTCCGGGCATCGAGCCGAAGTTCGAAGTGCAAGAGTTGCCCGATGGCCCGGATTCGCAGCGAGAAGCGGTATTGAACGCCAAGAGCTGCGGTGGTCCCGCGGCACTCTTACGTCAGCTCCATGAGCAGATGCGCAACGGCCGTCTGCAAACGGGCCGCCTGAAGGACAGGACCGTGATTCGCATCCATGGCGATCTCGATGCCGGCGCGAAGACCAGTTTTGCGTCGAGTGCTCACACGGCGGTCGCCTACCTGGACACAAAGACGCTTTGGCCGTGCCGCTTGGAGTGGTGGGGCATCGATAGCGCAAACGCACCGCGCCTCATTTCGTGCATGGATTTCGAAGGCACCGAGGTCAATTGTCCCCTGAGCGCCGACGAGTGCATGCGTGTTTTCTCGTATCAAGCGGAATCCGCCCAGCCCTAGTGCTTTGGCTTCCATGGATTGATGGATGCAGGGTGCGTGAAACGCACCGGTCCGCTCATCGGTGCGTTGCACGCACCCTACGTCTATCCATCAACGGATCGTA
>VGZI01000166.1 GCA_016872605.1 Planctomycetota bacterium | reverse complement strand
GTGACCGGACTGGAGGTGCGATCCTGGAGTTTTTTCTGCACCGCCCGCAGGTAATCACGCTCCTTGTTGCGCAATTCCTGATCGAGCGTGTTGTCGAATACTTGCAGCTCCGCGTAGGTGGCGTCCAAGAGCGAATGGACGTGAATGAAGTTCAATGACGCGTGCAGCCGGCGGGCCATGCTCATCGCCAACGGCAACGCGTGTTCGCCAAACGCCAAGCCGTCCAGCGGAACCAGAACGGAACGGATCATGGGAGTCTGCCTTTCATCGGGAAGGTGGTGCGGCGGAGGATGAGGGAGCAAATTGGATGCCAAAATCGGAGGGGCGAGGGGCGAGAGCAGAATCGTTCACACAGGCATCGTCGCGCTCGCTCGGCGGTTTCGCGCGATGCCCCCACTTCTCGCCCCTCGCCCCTCGCCCCTCGCCAATTTCCGTTATCCCGTTGCAATTCGCTCGTCATCTCTATACGCTGGTGGTCAGCACATATCATCGGGCAACCCAACCCTCGGAGGCGAAGTCATGACGCGCTGCCTTGCATTCGCATCGTTCTTTTTTTTCGTCGCTAGCCTCGGCTTTGTCCACGCCAACGCCAAGAAGGACATCGACAAGGACTTTCGCTTTCAAGGCAAGTTGACCAAGGACGATCCGCGCGATCAGCGGCGCGGCGGGCCGAGCGCGGCGCACACGGTTAAGCTCAAAGCGGGCAAGACCTACACGATCGACATGGTCAGCTCCGACTTCGATTCGTACCTGTTTCTTGAAGATGCCAAAGGCGCTCAGCTGGCCGAGGATGACGACTCGGGCGGCATGCTCAACGCTCGTATCATGTTCACGCCGACGCGGGACGGCGATTACCGAGTCGTCACCACGACCTTTGGCGTCGGCATGGGCGGCGCTTACACGCTCACCGTCAAAGCCAGTGGAACCGCCAGCTTGCCGTCCACCGCGCACTCATTGATGGTAGGTAAGCCAGCGCCGGACTTCAGCGCCGATCACGCCATCAACGGCAAACCGGCCAAGCTTGCCGACATGAAGGACAAGATCGTGCTGCTCTATTTCTGGGAAGTCCGTTCGAGCAGTTCGGCCGCTCTCCTGCCGAAGATGGCCGAGCTGGAAAAATCCTACAAGGCCAAAGGGCTGGAGATCGTCGGCATTACGTTCTATCCGTCCGACATCAGCCAGGCGCTGGCCTTCGACGCCGAAGCCGGCGCCGTGAAGACCGTGAAAAAAGCCGACCGCCAATCGGATCGGGCGATGATGGACGAGTTCGCCAAGTATCACAAGGTGACCCACCCTCTCATGACGCTGCCCAAGGACGACGCGCTGAAGACGTTTGACGCCTACGCTGTCAACGGTTTGCCCCAGGTGGTGATTATCGACCGCAAGGGCATCGTTCGTGCGATCGACGTGGCCGGCGAAAAAGGCGGCGCGACGATCGACGCCCACATCAAGAAGCTGCTAGAGGACAAGTAGAAGTCCTTCGATAGCCGCGCACACAGTAAGCGGCGCTTTCTGGCCGCTTACTGCGTACGTGGCTCTTTGCACGCCTACACCACGCCGAGATCGTGCGGGGGAACCTTGCGCTGGGAGCGCTGGCCGGTCAGTTTGTAGAGCGCCGGCAGGATGAGAAGCGTCATGAGAGTGCTGGTGATGACGCCGCCGATGATGACGGTGGCGAGCGGTTGCTGCACTTCGGCGCCGGTCCCCGTGCTGAACGCCATCGGCACGAACCCGACGCTGGCGACCAGCGCCGTCATGAGCACCGTGCGCAAACAGGCCCGCGCCGCCATGCGCACCACCTTGCCCGGCGAGCGCCGATCGTGATCGTAATGGCGAATCTGCGTCATCAAGATCATGCTGTTCAACACCGACACGCCCGAGAGCGTCACGAAGCCGACGGCCGCCGGGATCGATAACGGCATGTCGCGAATCCAGAGTCCGAATACGCCACCGACGCAGGCGAACGGCACGCTCGCAAAGACGAGAAGAGTGTCACGCCAGTTCCAGTAGGTGGCATACAGCAAGCCCAGGATCAGGGCCAAAGCAAGCGGAACCACCAGCATCAAGCGCTGCTGCGCTCGCACCATGTTCTCGAACTGCCCGCCCCAGTCCACACGATAGCCTTGCGGCAGGTGCACGTCTTTGCGAATCCGCTCCTGCGCCTCGGCCACGAAGGACCCGATGTCGCGGCCGCGCACGTTGCACTGGATCATGACGCGGCGCTTGCCCCACTCCGTTGAAATGAGCTTGGCCCCGCGCACTTCGCGAATATTGGCCAGACGCGATAACGGCAAACGCTCCCCGGCTTGCGTGACGACAGTAAGCGACTTGATCACCTCCGGTGAATCGCGCAGCTTTTCCGGCAGCCGCACGGCAAGCGGAAAGCGCAGCACGTCCTCGACGACGTCGCCGACCTGCTTGCCGCCGATCGCTTCGATGACGTCCATGACGGTCTGAGCCTGCACGCCGTAGCGAGCGAGTTGAGCCTGATCGAGGCGGACCTCCAGAATCGGCTGGCCGGCGACCTGATCGCTCGAGAGATCGACGCAACCAGGGATCTCACGCAACACCTTTTCTAGATCCGCCGCCTTGGCGATCAATCCCTCGATGTTCTCGCCGTAGAGTTTGAGCGCGATGTCCGCCCGCGAGCCGGTGAGCATCTCGTTCAAGCGCATCTCGATCGGCTGCGTAAACCAGATGATCTGGCCCTTGAATCGCTTGAGGTCCTCGCTCAGTTTTTCGACCAGTTCATCCTGCGTGTGCACCTTCTTCCACTGCGAGCGAGGATGCAGCGTCACGTACATATCGGTCGATTCGGGGCTGCCGGCATCCGTATTGATTTTCGGCTCGCCGACTCGGCTCCAGACGTGCTCGACTTCGTCGGGATAGGTTTCGCGGATGAACTTTTCCATCTTCACGTTCATCGCCGACGACTGCTCGAGACTGGTTCCGGGCACACGCAAAACGCCGATGACGATGGCGCCCTCATTGAGTTGCGGAATGAACTCGGTGCCGAAACCTCGCGCCATTAGTCCAGCGAGAACCAGAATCACGCCGCCCGCCGCCAGTGTTTTCCAGGGGAATGCGAGGGCCAATTTGAGCAGCGGCTGGTACACCGTTCGAATGGCCCGCAAGAACCACGGCTCCGATTCTTCGATCTCCTGGGGCAAGAAAAAACTCGCCAGCACCGGCGTCAATGTGACCGACAGGAGCAGCGATCCCAGGAGGACCATCATCACCGTCAGTGCCATCGGGCGGAACATCTTGCCCTCGACCCCCTCCAGCGTCAGGATGGGCAGGTACACAATCATGATGATGAGCTGGCCGAACACGGTCGGAATGCGCACTTCCCAGGCCGCCTCGCGAATCACATCCATGCGTGTTCGCCCTCCCGGCAGCCCCTCGGCCTCCGCATGCGCGACGCGGCGGATAATATTCTCCAGCATGACGACCGAGCTATCGACGACGATGCCGAAATCGATGGCGCCAAGGCTTAAGAGCGTGCCGGCGATTCCTGCGGGGAGCATGCCGATGAACGCGAACAACATCGACAGTGGGATCGTCACCGCCGCGATGAGGCCAACGCGCAGGTTGCCCAGAAACAGAAACAGAATGACAACGACGAGAAGAGCGCCGTCGCACAAGTTGCTGCGAACGGTTGCGATGACGTCGTCCACCAGTTTGGTGCGATCATATACGGTGACAACCTTGGTCCCGGGCGGCAGCGTCTTCGCGACCGTTTCGAGCTGATCGCGCATTCGTTGCGTCACCGCGTAGCTGTTCTCGCCGATGCGCATGAAGCCGAGGCCGAGCACGACCTCGCCTTTGCCGTCGGCAGTGACGATGCCGCGGCGGAGTTCATGTCCGATGGCGACCTCGGCAATGTCCTTGACGTGAATCGGCACGCCTTTCTGAGTGGCGACGACCATGTTCTCGATCTGCTGCAGCGTGACGGTTCTGCCGATGCCGTGGATCAGCAACAGGTCGCCGCCGCGATTGACATATCCGCCGCCGACGTTGACATTGTTGTTCTTGACCGCTTC
Source organism: Planctomycetota bacterium (assembly GCA_016872605.1). Classification (GTDB taxonomy): domain Bacteria; phylum Planctomycetota; class Planctomycetia; order Gemmatales; family Gemmataceae; genus SIAQ01. Next base: position 9,286 of record VGZI01000166.1, on the reverse strand, counting down.
GAGCACATCCTGGAGGGAGAGACTGTGCTGGACAAGCTTGGCGAAATCGACGCGGACCTGGTACTGCTTCTCGTGCCCGCCCCAAGTATTTATCTCGGCCGCCCCGTGAACCGTTCGCAGGCGCGGGCGGATTTCCCATTCCTGCGTCGAGCGCGCCGAGAGTCCGCCGGCTTCATTCTGCTTGTTTGGAATCACGTGATAGTGCAGCACCTCGCCCAGGCCGGTCGCCACGGGGCCAAGTTCCGGCATCGGCACGCCCGGCGGCATTTGTAAAGTCGAGATGCGTTCGGCGATGATCTGCCGCACGAAATAAACGTCCGTTCCATCCTCGAAGGTTGCGGTCACCTGCGAGAGGCCGAACTGGGAGATCGACCGCACATTGACGAGATTCGGAATACCGCCGACGACCATTTCAATCGGAAATGTGATGAGCCGCTCGACCTCAGTAGCGACGAGAGCTTGAGCCTCGACGTTGATCTGGACCTGAACCGGAGTGGTGTCGGGAAAGGCGTCGATGTTCAGCCGCGCCAGGGAGATGACACCGCCAAACCCGATGGCAATGGACAGGACTAACACGAGCCAGCGGTTGTTCAGCGCCCATGTGATCAGAGGAACCAGCATCAGGGCGCCTCCAGCCGATCCTTCAACAGTTCGGATTTCAAAACGAAACTGTTGCTGGTCGCCACCGTCTCGCCTGCGTGGACGCCGGATCGAATTTGCACCCACTCGTCGCGATGCTCGCCGATCTCGACCTTGCGAGTCTCGAATGACTTTCCATCATTTCTGAGGACGAAGACGAGTGTATTGTCGTCGAGGCGTTGCAGCGCTTTGGAAGGAACGACGATGGCTTTGGAAATCATGCCCGTGGTCACGGTGCATGTTCCGTACTCGCCGGCTCGCAACAACCAGGGACCTTCGTCCCCGTTCTTTGTGGGGCCAAGGGCCGGATTCTCGACCAATGCCCGCGCCTGCACCGTCCGCGTCTTTTCATCGACTTGCGTGCTGATAAAAGTCAACTTTCCCGTGCAGGCTGTCCCGTTCGTCGCGACGCCGGAGTATCGAACCCGCTGGCCCAGCGCCAGCTTGCCGGCGTCCTCTTTGCGCAAGCTGATTCGGATTGCCATCAGGCGAACATCGGCGATTTCGATTTCGCTGCGGTCGGGCGTCACGCGCTTTCCAGTGACGAGGTCATACTGCGTGACGATGCCGCTCGACGGAGCGAGCAGAGGAATGAGGTTCGCGGACTGACCGACGATGTCAATGTGCTTCAGTTCGGCCTCGGTGATGCCCAGCGACTGGATACGCCGGGCCAACTGGTCAGGCGACAGCTTTTCCAGAGCATCGAGGTCGATCTTCATACCGAGGTTAAGAAGTTTTTGCTGGGCGCTGAATCGCTTCGACCGCGTCTCGAGTACGGCAATCTCGGCTTCGCGCAAAGTCGCGTCCGGAACGGCTCCTTGCCGCGCCAGCCCTTGGAGGCGTTCCAGACGTTTGCTGGCGAAGTAATGGGAAGAGAATTCCTGCAAGAGGTCGGTCCGGCCCGCGCCAACGTCCGGCGAGTCGACAAAGGCAATCACATCGCCAGCCTTCACGTATTGGCCCTGATGGGCATTGACCTTGGCGATAAACCCAGTGACGCGCGACGAGACTTGCGTCACCTTGGTCGGATCGTACCCGACTGTCGCATTGGCAGACACGGCGACTTCGAGATCGCGCTCCTCGGCCTTCTGGGATTCGATGCCGACCTGGCGAATGACGTCTGCCGATTCAAACTCGATCGGCGCAAATGCGCCCCCGCTGGGCCGTGGCTTGTCGGTGTCGCGTTTGTCTTTCTTTGGCGCCGCCTCTGCGTTAATGATGGACGCGAAGGAACCAATGCGCCATTGGGTGGCATGGCCCCAGTAGGCCAGCGCCAAAAGGCCGGCGAGGACAAGGACGTTCCAGCACCGGTTGGCCCAGGTTTGCGTCAGCTCGGTCATGCCGGATTCCTGCGTCAACGACGAACGCGAATTTCAGGCTGGGCCGGCGCGTGGCTTGCCAGGCCCCATAGATAAAGAAAGCGTCATATTAACATCTCGCAAGGTAAAAGGCAACTTTTTGTAAGATCAGTGCCCGTGCGGCTAATAAAGAATGGGAGATTGAGCGAGAAAACTTCACCCTTGGTTCCTCAGCGCTACCTGCTCCTCTCTCCCTCCGGGTGAGGGGTGAGAATGCCAGCAGATCAACGAGTTACAACGATGACTGTTGCTGAAATAGCGCTGTAGGATTAGTCGATGCCCCAGGCCGTAGCTGCGATGAATGGACCTACCAGCGATTTTCTTCTGAAGCTCACCAGCCATCAGAGCATGCTTTATGCGGCGATCGCGGCGCTGCTCGGAGGAGTAGACGGCGCACATGACATCCTGCAGGAGACCAATGTCGTCTTGCTGGAAAAGGCGGGCGAATACGATTCGTCCCGGCCGTTCGCCGCTTGGGCGCTCACCTTTGCTCGCTTTCAGGTTCTCGCCTGGCGTAAGCGACAGTCGCGCGATCGGCTCGTGCTAAACGATCACCTGTTCGCCGTCCTTGCCGATCGCCTGACAAAGGAAGCGGTTGCACCAAGCAAGCGGCTCGATGCGATTGAGAAGTGTTTGGCAAAACTGGCGCCCGATTCTCGCAAGCTGATTGACTTACGCTACGTCGACGGCAAATCCGTCCAAGCAATCGCAGTTCAATCAGGTCGCTCCGAGAATGTGATTTCCGTGACGTTGTTCCGCATCCGCAAGACATTGCTCGACTGCGTGGCAAGCACACTTGCCACGGAAGGAGGTCGATGATGGGCGTTCGAGCTGAATTCGAACTTCTTCTCGCCGATCTTTTTGACGGCCAACCGGACCCGATTCGAAATCAACGCCTGGATGAGTTGCTGCAAGCGCATCCCGAGTTGCAGGACGAATACTTGGCACAGGTCCAAATGCACGCGATCCTCCAATGGCGCGGCGGGCAAGCGGCGGCTCCGAGTGAAACACAAGCGCCGAAGAGTGAGCCGTTCACGCTCGTCGCATCCCGGTGGCGCTCGTTTGCGGCTTCGTTGATCGTCGTCGCCGCCTGCGTCGCCGTGATGCTTCTGTGGTGGACGCCGGAAACGCATGCCACGACGGACGTCATGGAACAGCTGGTGGACTTGAATATCGACTTGACCCAAGCGCGATCGCGTGACGAGCGTATCCGTATCTTTGAGGCGCACGCGGAGACTCTGGAGACAACATTGGCCAGTGCGGAACTGCCGCCGGAGGACCGCAAACTTGCCGAGGCGCTTCTGGAGAATGGCCGTGAACTTGCCAAGGAAGTGAATCCCGCTACCGAAGCGGTTCGTTTCAATGAGCTTGCTGACAAGCTCGTCGCCCGGCTTGAGTTGGCGAACGCCAGCCAGGATGAAAGGCGCATGACGCAACTCCTGGATGCCTACAACCGGGTCAACGAAGTCGGTGTTAAGGAAAACCTGAAATTGGCATTGGCTTCGGCTTCGATCGATGCCGACAAAAAAAAGAAGCTTGCCGGCGCCACAACGCATCACGTGGCCCGGACGCATCGCGTTGAAACGATGATCGATCGCAACCCCGAACCCGCCCGGAGGATGTTCCAAAAAGCGATGAAGGGACATTTCCATAAGAAGAAACACAAGAAACCCGCCGAATAGCAGCAACGTCGCGGAGGCGTCGTTGTCGCCGCATCCGCAGAAAGCGTAACCTCCCACCGAAAATAGATACTCCACGATGACTCCGACCATCACTGCACGAAGCACCCATCCAATCTCTGAGACCTGGTCAAGTCCGGTGGTCGACACGCCGACCTACTTGCACGAGTATTTCGAGCGCGCAGCCCAGCGTTTTCCGAACCATATCGCGATCGACACGCCGCCGTCGGCGACCCGGCCGCTTCGCCGGACGATCACTTATGCGGAGCTGGATCGGCGTGCGAATGCACTTGCCCGCGTGCTGCGCGAAAACATCAGCGGGGAATGCGTTGTCGCCATTCTGCTGCCACGCAACTCCGAGCATCTGTGTTTGGCTCAACTTGCCGTGCTCAAGGCTGGCGCTGCATACACCTGTATCGATCCGGCCTTTCCCGACAGTCAGATCCAGACCATTCTCAGCGATTCGCATGCCGCCCTGGTTCTTGGCGATGCGGCCGGCGCCAACCGCGCTCGCAGCATCAGACCGGACATTGACCTTGCGCTGGACGTCGTGGAATGGCTTGCCGATAGGGCAGGTGAAGGTTGCATTGAACCGCTCGAACATGCGCCCTGGCTCACGCGGCATAGCCTGGCGTACGTCATCTATACGTCGGGCACCACTGGCCGACCCAAAGGAGTCATGATCGAGCACGCCAGCATCGCCAATCTCGTCCAGGGCGATCTGCAAACGCTGGGCATTACGCCGGAAGATCGCTGTGGCCAAAGCGCGTCGCCCGCCTACGATTCGTCGGTCGAAGAGACATGGTTTGCACTCGCCGCCGCCGCAACGCTCGTCGTGATGGACGACGACACGACTCGCCTCGGCCCCGACCTGGTGCCTTGGCTTCGCAACGAACGCATCACGTTGTTTGCGCCGACGCCGACGCATCTTCGCATGATCGGCTGCGACAATCCCGAACAAGAGCTGCCCGACTTGCGGCTTATTCATACAGGCGGCGAGGCCTTGCCGGCCGACATCGCCGAACGCTGGTCAAAGGGCCGGCGCTTTGTCAATGACTATGGCCCCACCGAAACGACCGTGACCGCGCTGCGAGGCCAGATCAAGCAGGGCGAGCCGGTCCATATCGGCGCGCCCGTTCCCGGTATGCAAGCGTGGGTGCTGAACGACCAATTGGAAGAAGTCGCCGACGGTGAGCAAGGCGAACTCTGCCTGGGCGGTATCGCTTTGGCACGCGGCTACATGAACGATCCGACGATGACGGCGAAGAAGTTTCCCGTCCATCCTCGTCTGGGCCGCATCTATCGCACAGGAGACCTTGTCCATCGCGGTCCCGACGGCAAGTTCTACTGCCACGGACGAATCGACGCACAAGTCAAGATCCGTGGCTATCGCATTGAATTGGAAGCCATTGAAGCGAGCCTGGCGCGTTGTGACGGCGTGCGCGAGGCCGCCTGCCGTGTCCAGGGCGAGGGATCGCAAGCCAAGATCGTCGCCTTCATCGTCCCGGATGATCCTGCCCATCCGCCGCTGTTCGACGACCTGAAGAAATCGCTCGAGCAAACCCTGCCCATCTATATGGTGCCGAGCTTTTTCGGCATTATCGACGAATTGCCGACCAGCGTCAGCGGCAAACTGAATCGCAAGGCACTGCCGACGCTCGAGATTCACGTCCACGGCAACGACGACGGAATCGTGGCGCCGCGGATGCCGATGGAAGCGAAGTTAGCAGCGGCATTTCAGTTCATCCTCAACTTGGCCGATCCGATCTCGGTTCACGACGATTTTTTCAAGGACCTCGGCGGTGATTCGCTCCTGGCGGCTCGATTGATCTCCAAGCTGCGCGACGACTCGGCCACCGCATGCTTGACTGTTCGCTGTCTTTACGAAGCGCGCACGGTCGCCGAACTCGCCAAACGCACCGATGTGCCAGGTGATGTCGCTCCGACGCGAGCGCACGGTGAACGGCCCATCGGGTCTCCCGTGTTGGCGAGTGTTGCTCAGACGGCCTGGCTCGTTCTCGGGCTGATGCTCGCTTCCCCAGTCGCGTACCTCGGCATCTTCTACTTGCTACCCGCCCTGGCCGAGATGCTCGGGCTCGTATCGCTTTTGCTGCTGGCGCCGGCTTTTTACTTCGTCGGACTTGTCGGCTACACTGTCGTTTCCGTTGGGCTGGCCGTTGTCGTCAAGAAGGTTCTGATTGGGAAATACGAGCCGATCGAGGCGCCGGCGTGGGGGAGTTTCTATGTCCGCAACTGGATGGTTCAGCAAACCGTTCGCATCATTCCTTGGGGCCTCCTTGAAGGCACCGTGTTCCAGCAAATCGTGCTCCGCCTCTTGGGCGCTCGCATCGGCGAACGCGTGCATATCCATCGCGGCGTGAATCTCTTGCTGGGTGGCTGGGACCTGCTCGACATCGGCGACGACGTGACCTTGAGCCAAGACGCCGCCCTCCGCCTCGTTGAACTCCAAGACGGACAGATCATCGTGGCGCCCGTAACCATCGGCAACGGCTGCACGCTGAATATCCGCGCCGGCGTCGGCGGCGACACGGTTCTCGAAGATGGCTCTTCACTTGCCGATCTCTCGTTTCTGCTTCCTGGCGGCCGAATCCCTGCCGGCGAACACTGGGACGGCGTCCCCGCGAAAAGTCACCCCTCTCCCCGCCGGGGGAGAGGGGCCGGGGGTGAGGGGGAGGTTCCGCAGGTATCCCGCGAAAACGATTACTCCCCACAGATGCACGGCGTCCTGATGATCCTTGGCCGAATGCTCGTGGGCGCATTCGTCGCACTGCCGATCGAGGGACTGGTGCTGGCATTCGTATTCGCGTTCGGGATGGATGCGGAGGCAGCGGCCGCGTGGCTGATGCATCCGTCTTTTGATGTGTGGATGGCGCTTCTCGGCGTCAGCCTCGTGCTCGCATACGTGCCAGCGACGCTCATGTTCCAGGTGATCGCCATGCGGCTCATGGGAGAAATCGAGCCCGGCGCAATCAGCCGATGGAGTCTGGGGTATGTCCGTGTTTGGCTGAAAACCGGCATCCTCGAATCGGCCAGCCATTGGCTCAGCGGCACCCTGCTTTGGCCCGTCTGGCTGCGCGCCGCCGGAATGAAGATCGGCCCAGGCTCCGAAATCAGCACCATCATCGATACCATCCCCGAGCTCGTCGAAATCGGCGGACAAACGTTCTTCGCCGACGGCATCTACCTCGGCGGGCCACGCATTCATCAAGGCGTCGTCCACCTGCTTCCGGTTCGGCTGGGAACCAACACGTTTCTCGGCAATCACGCCGTCGTCGGCGCCGGTCAATCGCTTCCCGACGACATCCTGCTCGGCGTGTGCACCGTCGCCGACGACACGAAGGTCCGTCCCGGCACGTCGTGGTTCGGCCATCCGCCGTTCGAATTGCCCAAGCGCGAGATCATCGAGGTCGATCGCACCTTGACGCACGAACCGACCTGGGACCTGTGGCTCATGCGCCTGTTCTGGGAGTTATTGCGTTTCACATTGCCGATCGTGACGGTCGAGTTGGCGATAGTCTGGCTCGCCTTAATGGGAATGGCCGAAGAAACCGTGTCAACGCCCGTGTTACTCTTGGGTGTCGTGCCGGCGCTTGAATTCGGGTTCCTGGCTAGTTTGTGCTTGTTGGTATTGGCCTTGAAATGGGTGCTGCTCGGTGTGGTTCGGCCTGGGCAGCATCCGCTTTACTCTTCGTGGTGCTGCCGTTGGGACTTCCATTACGTGGTGTGGGATTTTTATGGGCTTGGGCCTCTCTCCGCGCTGGAAGGCACGCTTTGGCTCAACTGGTATCTGCGGGCGATGGGCATGACGATCGGCCGCAATGTCGTGCTCGGGCACGGCTTTGCTCATGTCGTCGATCCGGACATGCTCGAGTTCGAGGACGGGGCGACAGTGAGTTGCCAATTCCAAGCCCACACGTTCGAGGACCGCGTGCTGAAGATCGACTACGTGCTAATCCGAAAGGACGCTACGGTCGGCCACGTCGCCGTGCTGCTCTATGGGGCCGACATCGGCGAGAACACCAGCGTCGCTCCGCACAGCGTCGTCATGAAACGCGAACGTCTGCTGCCTCAGCAAGACTACGCGGGTTGCCCGACACGGTTGTTGGGGTAAACACCATGGTAGCCGTTCGTGCCATGCCGTACGCCGCAATGCCGCATGCAAGACTGATGAGACCTCTCGAGAAATGGGTCCTGACACGGTGCTGAACAGCTTCTGCTGACCGCGGCGCCGGGCGATTATGGGCAGGTCATGGGGAATTCGTTCACACCATCTCACGACGGCCAGATGGCCAACAGCAGATGGAAATCTGGGACCTGCCATAAGTCCTTTGTCAAAAGCCCTCTGCATTGACCCAGAGGTCAGGATGGTCATCGCCGAGACAGTGCCGGCCATTTGTTTTCAACCGACATTGCACACCGCGATGCAGCGTGCGATACTCACAAGAGCGCCGTTGCCAACCTCGCCCAAAAAACGGTCCGCGTTCCGTTTGTTTTTCTCCCTCGGTTAACCCCAATCTGCAGTCTCATTTCAGCAACTGCAAAAAATGTCCAACGTTATATTGACACTTATCTATCTACATGACCCAACTGGACCGAGCCTTTGCCGCTCTTGCCGATCCTACCCGACGCCGAATCGTCGTGGTTCTCGCCCGCGGCGAGGCATCGGTGTCCGACCTCGTTGGCCACTTCTCGCTGACGCAGCCCACGATCTCCGCGCACTTGAAGGTGCTGGAATCCGCGGGGCTGATTTCGCGTCGCAAGGTGGCGCAATCGCGGCCCTGCAAGCTGGTGCCGGAGCGACTGAAGTCGGTCACCGACTGGCTGGAACAGGTGCAGGAGATTTGGGAAGGCAACTACAAACGGCTCGACGCACTACTAGATGAGTTGAAGCAGGCCGCCCCGTAGGTCAGGCTTTCTAGCCTGACGGCAGCGCCCCACGCGGGTTCGGTCAGGCTGGAAAGCCTAACCTACGAAAAAGGAGCGCAAGAAATAAAACCCGCGGAACCAAGTTTGGCGTCCGATACCGAAGTGCAGGTGAAGCGCAGCTTCGATGCACCCGCCCGACTGGTGTGGCGGGCCTACATGGAACCGGACCTGATGCGTCGTTGGTGCTCGGGCCACGCCGGTTGGTCGATGCCTATCTGCGAGATGGATATGCGCGTCGGCGGAAAGTATCGCTGGCGCTGGCGCAGTGATGATGGCGGCCAGGAGTTCGGGTTCTTTGGAGAGGTTTTAGAGGTCGTTCCGCACGCGAAAATCGTGCATACGCAAAGCTACGACCCGGGCGACTGCGACTTTGGATCGATGGGAGGTGAACCGTCAATCATCACCGTCACCTTCCAGGAGACAGGCGGCATCACCAACGTGACGACCACGATCCGATACGCCTCGAAGGCCGACCGCGACGCGGCGTTCGCAACGGGGATGACCGACGGGATGGAGTTCAGCTACAAACAACTCGACGGACTGCTGGGAGAAATGTGATGGGCGGCGCTTGGGCCGGTGTGGGTTCTGCGATAGTTTGCGCGAGTGCAAGCTAATAAAATGTTCGCCACCAACATGATCCAGCAAAGAAGTCCGGAATCCTCT
>VGZI01000165.1 GCA_016872605.1 Planctomycetota bacterium | reverse complement strand
CAAGAGGGGCGAACGATTCAGAGTCTATTTGCCGCTGTCTGTCCACATCGACAGCAACCTTCTCAGCAAGACAAGGCGTGCAGAGATTCGCCTTCACGTTGGGAACGACGACCGACGCCACCGTGAAACAAAGGGTTCGACCTGACGATACGTCCGCGAGGCAGAGCCTCGCGGCAGTGCGTTCCCAGGCGGAGCCTGGGAACGAGAGGCGCCGCGCGGCACTTGACGCTACTTCCCGCCGGGCGGCACGTATTTCTTGAGCCACGCGAACACTTCGCGGTGCCAATATTCGCTATTTCGGGGGCGCAGGACCCAGTGGCCTTCGTCGGGGAAGTTGATGAAACGCGCTTCGACGCCTTGCCGTTTCAGGGTCGTGAAGAGCTGGATGCCTTCGCTGACCGGGACGCGGAAGTCGAGATCGTTGTGGATGATGAGCATCGGCGTCTTGAACTTCGACAAGTTGGCGGCGAACTTGTGCGGCGAGTGTTTTTCGTAGGACGCGCGGTTCTTGCCCCAGGGGGGACCGCCGTGCTCCCACTCGTCGAACCAGAGTTCCTCGGTGGTGGCGTACATGCTGTCGAAGTTCCACACGCTGCAGTGAGTGATCAGCGTCTTGAACTTGCCGGTGTTGACGGCGAACCAGTTCATCATGTAGCCACCGAAGGAGGCGCCGGCGCTGCCCATGCGATCCTTGTCGATGTACGGGAGCTTTTCGAGATGCTCGAGGCCGGCCATGAGATCGACGTAGCACTTTCCGCCCCAATCGCCGCTGATGTCGTCGATGTATTGCTGCCCGAAACCAGTTGAGCCGCGCGGATTGGGCAAGGCGACGACATACCCTTGCGCGGCCCAGGCCTGTGCGTTCCAGCGAAAGCTCCAGCCGTCTTCCCAGGCGCCTTGCGGTCCGCCGTGCACGAGATAGACGAGCGGCCATTTCTTTTTGTCGTCGAAGCCAGGCGGTTTGAGAAGCCACATCTGCATCGGCTGCCCGCCGGCGCCCAAGACATTGACGTTCTCCGGCCGGCCAAGGTCAAGCTCCGTGAGCAACTTGTCATTGGCCTTGCTCGCGTTGAAGACGTCGAACTCGGTATCCTTGTCGATGGCGATGAACACCTCATTCGGGTGATGCATGGCAGCGCGGGTGAATGCGAGACGCCGGCCGTCGGCCGAAACGCTCAGCGACCCGTTTGCGTGATGCCTAATGAACGTCGCCCGCTCGGCCGGTTTGTCCTCTTTGATGTTGACGACGAAATAAAAGTGCTTGGCGCGATCGTCGGCGCCGAAGTAGATGCGTTCGTTGTCGATCCAGACGAAATCCTCGGCGGACACTTCGAACTCGGCGGTCAGGTTGCGGGCCTTGGGACGCTTCTTGGCGTCCTTTTCGTTCAAGGCATCGGCGGGGAGGAGCATGAGATCCCATTTATCGGCCTCGTAGCCAGGCCGTTTTTGAGCGCGATAGGCGAACCATTTGCCGTCGGGCGAGAATTGCGGCGCCCCGTCGGCGGCTTTGTTTGCGCTGGTGATGGTTTCCCATTTGCCGACCGTCGCTTCCCCGAATGGATACCCTGGCTGGGCGGGAACGCGACAGACGTCATAGTTCGTACTCCATGCTTCGTCTTTTTCGGGAACGGCGGTGAAGTAGAGGTACTTGCCATCGGGGCTGAACGTGAAGTCGTCGCCGATCGAGAAGGTGGTCGACGTAGGGTACGCATCGCGGTCGCCCGGAGTAGCGTCGCGTGGCGGGCCGGTCTTGCCGCCCTCGTAGGCCATGACGAAAAGGTGCAAGCGCTTGTCCTCGACGTAATCGTCCCAGTGCCGGAAGAAGAGGCGCGTGAAGACCCGGGCCTTGACCGGATTGGCGTCGCGATCGTCGATGCGTTTCTTGTTGAGAGCGTCGCTTTCCTTGAACGGTTTGGCGGAGTATTCCGGCCAGACCGCGGACATGAAGGCGATTTGTTTCCCGTCCCGCGACCAGATGCCTCCAGATGCTTCGGTGCTGAGGTTGGTGAGTTGCCTCGCCTCGCCACCCGCGAGGTAGATGATCCAGAGTTGCGTCGAGCCGGTGCGATTCGATTCGAACAGGATCGATTTGGAATCAGGACTCCAGCGCGGATGGCGGTCGGCCTTGGGGCTGGCCGTCAGTTGCTTGGGCGTGCTTCCTTTTTCGGTCGAGACGAGCCAGAGGTTAGTCACGGTCTTGTTAGCCTGGAGGTTGACAGTGGAAAGCTGGTATGCGACCCACTTGCCGTCGGGGCTGATCTGGGGATCGGCGACGCGTTTGAAGCGGAAAAGATCATCGACCTGCATCGGTTTCGGCTTGCCGCCGGCCTGACATACGAGTGGAAACACCAACAAGACGATAAAGGCAATGCGTTTCATGAGACGTCCTTTGCAAAAAGAAACCGATGCGGACGAGAATAGCACATGGATCAGTGGACGTTATAAGGACGAGGCGGCAAAGGTCACGGTTTGTGAGATGCGGTAATAGGCTGGGGCGCTGTCGACGGGTTCGAGACGGCCGGCGCCGGCTGAGTGCCGAATAGCCAATCGCGAGCCGACACGGTCAGGCCGAACACGCGATAAATGACAAGCGCTGAAAGGACTGTCGCGCCGATAATACCGATGCCGAATGCGATTAGGCAGACCACTATTGTTGCAATGGCGACCTCCGGGACGACCAGTTGGAAAAGCGGCCAACCGTGCCGGAAATACGATGCAACGAGCAGGAAAAGCCCGGCCAGGATAAGCAGCTCCGACGCCGTTCGCTTCCCGGCGATGGGGTCCGCCGTCGCCAGCATCAGGTCCGCCAACGTCGGGGGCAGCAGCATTGGAATCCCGGTGGCCCTGGTTTCGTGCTTGAGCGTCGAGCCAGCCGGGACGTTTTTCGCCTTGAGCGCCACGGATTCATAGCGATACTCTTTGGCGAGGGCAACATTCTTGTCTTCGAGGGCCAACCGCTCTTTTTGCCAATCAGCGATTTTCATGTCGGGGCGCACAGACTTTAGACAAGCAAGGGCGTACTCAGCTTGCCGGATGCAGCCGCGGAATTGATGTTGGCGAGTTGTAAGTTGCGTGGCGAAATCGCTTGGAGATTCGCGTGCCAAGGCCGCGCACAACTCCATGTGCGTTCGCGCGTCATCTAACAGGCGGACCGCCAGCGTCGGCGAGGGGTCGGCTTTCGGAGCGAGCATGGTTGGCGGAATCAACACGACGCGCTGATGGCCCGACAGCACCGCCTGCTCAAGCTTGACAGAGCTGATGTTCGGCGCACCGGCGTCGTCATTCACATAGCGCCAGCGCAACTGAACTAGCTGAGGCTCTCGACTTGCTGAAAGCCGCAGTGCGATCTCCTTGGGCCCCAGCGACGCCGCCTGCGCGAACCGGCGGTCCACCGACGCCGAGAGCATGGCAATGGGGCTTGGAAATTCGACCTTTAAGTCCGTCTCCTCGGCAACAACGATCCAATAGTTGGAATCCCGGATCCACCCGGCGGCCGTCGGCTGAATCACTTCCGACGAAGCAAGGACTCGCAGCGCCGTCGGCGCCGCTTGCGCAGGCAGGATCGCGGTAATGGCGTTCCTCCCTTGCGCGTAATTCCACTTGGCCGCCCCCTTGTGCCAGTCTTCGGGCACGGAAGTCACGAGCGTCTTTTTTTCTGAATCTCTATGGCTAAGGTGCTCTGCGGCTCCGGCTTGCATGAGCTCTACTCCGTTCCACGCCAGCCATTGGTGGCGCACCGCGACATTTTCGACCCTCACCGTCGGCAACTTCATTTTGCGTTCTGCGTCAGCGATCAAATTAGCCCTTATGGTGATCGTCACGTCCTGGGGCAAGTCCTGTGGATACTTGATGCTCCAGGTTTGCGATTTCGCTCCTTCCGGACTAATCCGCTGAATGGTCCCGCCGGGGGCGTGCGGGATCGCTGCCTCCGGCCAGCCGTCCAGATGCAGCGCCACTGCAGGCAGGTAACCTCGAGTCGGGATGAGCCGAACGCCGTGCCAAATCTCGAACCCCTGGTCAGCGCCCTGCACCTTGGTCATCTGGACTGCGCGGGGCGCTTGGCGTTCTGCACTCACGCTCAAGGACACCTCGTACGGCAGCAGCGGCTCTTCGACAATAAACTTCACGGCGCCAGAATCGTCCCGGCGAAGCCCCTTGATCGCGCCGGCTTTGAGCTGCAGTCCCGGGGCGGAACGAACCTCGAGCGTCAACTGCTCGTCCTTGGGCTTCAATCCGCCGATAGCAACATTGAGCGGATAGAACACGGGCAGCTTAAGTTTTTGATCATCGGGCGGACGTCCCTTCGTCGTCGCCGTCCGCCAACCGGTGATCGTCAGAATCGCCTCCTTGCGCGGCTGCTTCAACCAGACTTGCGCTTTGCCCGCGTGCACCTGCCAGCGAGCGACATCCGGCCCAGTCACCTGCGAGATCGCGAGCGATTTGTCGACGAAGAACTCGACGAGCGAAATGTCGGTGTGCGAGCTTGTAATCGTGACATTGCCGACAAGATCCGAGTGTTGCGAATCGACGGTCCACTCCAGCGTTCCCTTGGCGCGCCATGTATTGGGCTGTGTCACGATTTCAAGCCACGCCTTGACGGCCGAGCGTTCAAATCGATACGCGCGAGTGACCGGGACCGTTGGCTTCTTTCCCAGGATTTCGAACTCATTGGCGTCGCTGCTCGGCACACTGAGATTCTTGGCGGAGATTGCCACTTCCTTGGCGTAAAGACGATAGGCGAGGCTCCCGCCGCTGGATTTGGCTTGGAGAGGCGCCGGCGGCATTAGCGTGAACTTTCCTCCTTTGGCCGCGGGCGGAGGCACCGATTCGATCTGGAGAATGACGTCGGAACTGGATGGCTGATCAAGCTCGACGATCAATCGTCGCTGGTCACCCTCCCCGATAGTGTTCCAGCGCTTCACGACGAGCGGGGTCGGCGCCGCAGTGGATGACGCCACCCTGAACGCCGCGATGGCCCGAATCTGCAACCCCTCGGGAGCCGACACCGTGAAGTTGGCGCTGCTGTCTTTGCCAAGCAGGTACCGCAGGGAACTGGTGAGCGCCGGCGCGGATGGATGCAGGTCCCAGAAGTGGCTTTCTTTTACATCGATCGTCTTCTGCCCGGGACTCGCCGCGGGATTCGTCCAGCGAAGATGGACCACGCTCTCGTAGCCGAAATCCGCGTGCCAAGTTGCCGAAGGTTTTCCCGCATCGGGAAGCCATTTTTCCTCGCCGAGTCCGTGCAGCAAGTGTAGTTTCCGCGCCGGCGCTAACCCGGAGAGGGACAGTTCGCTATGGACAACCTTGGGGACCGAGAAATGGAGCTTGAACTGGTCTCCTTCTGCGAGAACGCGAACGACAAAAGACATTCGCAGCGTGTGCGCGCCTTTGCCCCGAACGGGGATGGAAAAACCACCCTTGCTTGGCGTTGGGAATGCAGGGGCGCCATCCACGAACGCGTCAAGCAGTTGCACACCGGTCTGCGGGCTTCCCGGCGGTCCGCTCAGCGGGATCGCAATGTTCACCTTCTCGCGGAAGCTATGCAACTCGTAGATAACTTCGAACTTCGCTTGCGCGTCCTTGACGGTGCCGAAATACTTTGCGCTCAGGAGGACCGCGCCGGGACCACCGGCCGGCTCCTCTCGCTGAAGTTCGTCAAGGCGATTGATGAGTTCCGAAGGCGCCAGCACAACAGGGTTGGCTCCATCCAACACAAAAACAGTGAATGCTTGCGGCCCCGGTGACTGCGCCAGCCCCGTCCACGCCAGACCGAAGACGATCAGTACGACGAAAGCCGATGTGCCTGCCGGCTGGATTATCGACAAAGTCGTGCCCTGCGGTGTCGGTTCCTGCGTCCAGAGCACCTGGCCGATGCACCAGAGAAAGCCAATCAGGCCGACCAGCAAAACGGGCAGCATGAGATACTCGCGAACCTGCACCGGCGACCAAACGACCCCGAGGATGGCTGCGACAGTGAACAGCACATAGAAACGGAAGCAGGATCGCGGTTCGAGAAGCAACTGCACGCGCCACAAACCGAGCGCCACCAGCGCCGCCAGCAGCCAGCCTGCGACGCGGGCCAGGGTCGTATCGATAATCGATAGCTGCACGCCGAGGGACTCGGTCGGCGGCAACTCCCATTCATCCCAGTCGCCGATGTTTCCCAGCCAATCCGATGGCAAGCCGGCCGGACCCATGCTGGCCTGCGTCGCGTCCACCTGTGCCGTTCTCCCTAACGCGCAGACCAGAAAGAACCCGCGGCACGCATCATGTCCATGCACGATCGCTTCCTGAATGGCATCGTCGAGGTCGCCGACCTCGAGCACGCTCATGATTCCAAGCTGCTTCATGCGTTCGGCGGAGGTCAGCAGCGCGGCATGGCGGCAGGGGACGTAGATCAAGCCGAGAGATTCCCAGAACGGCCGATTCGCCTGCGGGTTGACCGCAGATTTTGCCAAGGCCGTCTCCGGCGAAATGCCCAAAGCTTGCAGAGCGAGTCGATCGATAACCAGGGGCGCTGCATCCTTGAGGTGCACCAACGCGAGACGGTCCAGCGCATCGCCGAAACGCACGGGGACAGATGGCATCGACCGAAGCTGCGCCTCCGCCTGAAGCACGATTTGCCGCTGGGCATCCAGCTGATCCCAAAATTGAGATGATTCTCCGAGTCTAAGCCAATCGCTGCCGATGTTCCAAATTCGCCTCATCTGACGCAACGTTTCCGTTCCCTTGGCGATTTCGGCCGGTACGCCGATCGCCGTCAACGATTCTCGAAACAGCGGCGTTAGGCCTCGTTGAAGATAAAACCGGCCGCGCACGTCGGCGGGCTCAATCGGAAAGACGACTCGCGGCAACGAAACGACGGTGAGTCCGGGAACGAAGGTGCTCTGCGCGTCAATCCGTGCGATGATTTCATAGCGCACAAATGCCCGCGTGCGATCGACGGGAAGCATCACGCGCACACCCTCCTTGAGATTAGTGACACGCGGGCTAGGCACCATCCGTCCGTTCGCCCAGATGCTCAGAACGCGACTGTCCGCGGGAATGTGCAACTCGCATTCATGTTCGCGCCAGTTCCACAAACGAAACTGCATCCGCTGAAGGACTCGGCCATCTTCGTAGACAAACGACGCCAAGTCGGCCTCGTCGCACCACTCGGCATGCGAAATGGATCGTTGCCTTGGCTGGGTCCACAGTTCGACTCGGGGCGTCGAAGCGCTAGGCGCCATCCGAAGCTGCGTCGGCTTCTTTGCGATCTGGGGACCGTCGATCTGCGGAACGCCTTCGGCCTGTACGCGCACGATCGTTTCGTTTGGAGAAGTAACGACGATTTCCTGCTCCACATCGTTACGCTGAACCGGCATCATCAGCGGCGCTTGCCAACGCTTAGTTCCCTTGGACGGCTGCATCTGATCGGATACGGCAGCCGCCCCAGCATTCTCCCAGGGGTGCGCCGTCGGCATGCGCAGGGAAATCCGGTGCCAATCGTCCTCAACCAGTCCTGCGGGCGCCTTCGCCCGGATCGCCAAGATGCCCGGCTTGCGCAAGGGTTCGCTCAAATGGAATCGCCAAACCCCATCCGCGAGGTTCCGGCGTTCGACCCGCCGCACGCGTAACGCGTCATCACCGCTACCGACAGTGTTCCACTCCTCCGGGAACTCCGCAGGCAGGCGGAAGTCGATGTATTCAGGAGCCCCAAGAAGCGGCTTCGCTTCCCAGCGGTAAAGGAGCCCGGTCTCCTGATCGGAGAGCGTCACTTCGTGCTTGCCGCGCAGACGAACCTGAGCTATCTGAGGCGTGATCCGAACCTTCGCTTGCAGCGGATGATCCCGGAACGTGAAGCGATAGGTTGCCGAACCCAGCGTGGCATCAAATGGGGCCGGCGGGACCGTGGTGCTGAGGAGTTTCGGCTCAAAAAGCGGATCGACGACGATCGCGACAGCGCCTTGCCGCTTCGCGGCGTCTATCGCAGTCACCTCGGGAAATGGAAGGTCGTGAGACTTGCTCCTCAAATTCTGGGCATGCGATCGAAGGAGTAATTTGAGCGTGGCAGACCGCGCCGGAGTGATCGGTTGCTTGAGGCGCAGGACGACGAGACCCGCTTCAGGATGCCAAGAGGCCAGCAGGCCAGCAGGCTGAACGTCGAGCGATTCGATCGCGTAGCTGGCCGGTACTTTCACGCGAAGTTCGAGTGCGCTGCCTCGTGCTGGAGCGAACTGCACCTCAGCGGCAAGCATCGCTCGATCCGGAGTAAGTTCCCAGCGAAAGTCCTCGATGGTTTTCAGGTCGAGGTCCTTGATCGGCGGAAAAATCCCGGGCCTTTCCACCATCACGGAGTCGCGAGCCGAATTCGCCAGGGTGACGATATGCGTGCCATCGTTTTCCACGGATGAATTCATCGGCAAAAACGACCCGAACTCCCAGAGTGCCACCGGCACGTCGGGATGCAATCGAATTTCAACGATTTCACCGCGCTGCACGGCCCCGCGCACGCGCAGCGCGGGACTCGTCCACGATCCCATCGGTGAGCGGCTTGCCAAGCTTTTGATCCGAAGCCCGTCAATCCTTCCCTGCACCGGCTGTGCGAATTGAACCGCGACCTCGCCGGTTGGCACCGGCGGGAGCTTGTCCTTGGGATCTTTTTTTCCGGTGGTTTCCTTCCATTGTCCGAGCTTGACTTCGTTACCCGTCAGCGCCGCGGCATAGGGCTGCAACGCGCCCTTGCTTTCCAGAATCAGCTCTCGGATGCTCCCATGGAGAATATCGATTTGAAATTCGTGCTCCGTTTCGATGTGATCGACGAAGACTTTCTGAGTAGTGTGGGTGTGCGCGAGCACGATTGGTCGACCTGGGCCGTCCGCGATCTGCCGCACTGTAAACTCCACGAGTCCCGAGCCCGTGACGCGAATCGTCCAGAGGCGATGCAAGGGCGAATCGGTTCCGTGGGGGCCGCTAACGTCGACGAAGGGACTCTTGGCAGCGAGAAGCCAACGATCCGCCGGCAAGCGCAGCTCGAAAATGCTGCTTGGGCAAGGCGGAACGGCTAGCGTGAAGGCAAGCCCGTCGTTGGTCACCATGCCGCGCGCGCTCCAGTCGAAGTGGCAAGATTTTTTTCCCGCCGCGGGGACGAGCAAACCGAGCGATTTGCCGTCGAGCTGCGCGAGTATGGCGTCGGAGCGATCTTCCCAGCGGACATGCGCAAGCGCAAAGCTAAGCGAATCGATCGCCAGCACGGCGGGGGCATTCGTCGCATGCTGAATCGTCCACCGTCCGCTCCCCTTGGCGAGCGATCGGTCGATAAGCTCGGCGCTGTAGTGAGCATGGGCCAGGTGAGGTCTGCGTTCGCGACGTTGCGCATGGCCTCGGGCACGCTCCACGCGAGATTCGAAATCCTTGCGCGGCAGCAGCACGAGCGAGCCTTGCTTCACCTTCTCCATTTCGATCGCGGCCCGATCCGGATTTAGAAACACTCGCTGAATCTGAAACGGCAATTCGTGGCTGTCCGATTGGGCAACCAGCATTGCCACGCCTGTGAGAACCGCCAGACCGAGCGCGATCGCCCCCGCGCACCGCGTTACGGAGAACCACGATCGACAACATTTGAGCAATGCCCACACCATGCGCTTCTCACGCGGCGGTTCCAACGAATCCGGAGACCCGTCATGCCCTCCGGCCGATCGATCACGACGATGAGCCAGCCGCCGTGGCTCCGGGTTGTTCGTCCACGGGCGGCGGCGCGTCGACGGTTGACGCTTCACGCGGTTCTTGCGCCGCCTTGGTGCGAACCATGGTCAAGCCCGGCTTTGTTCGCGTGAATCCAGGCAGAAAGATCAACTGACGCCGATACTGTTCCTGAATCAACAAGTGTCCCAGAATGAACAAAAGGCAAAGCACCGCGCCGGGTTGAGCGCCAAACCAAAGCGGCGTCACGGCGGCGGGGAACACGACGCTCGCGATGAGAACTGCCAACCCTATCCCAAGCATAAGCAGCCAATAGGCCAGCGACGGCAGAGGCGAAAAGTACGGTCCCAACACCACAATGACCAAAATGCTCGAACCTATCAACATCCACCACGATCGTGGAAGGTGATAAACCGTCTCCAGCTGCGAACTGGTTAGCGAGAAGGAGGCAGTTAAAGTGCCGGATTCGTTCGCCAAATCAGGCCAAGCGTCCAAATCGGCGCTGTTCACCACGGGTTCTGGCGTCCACAGCCAGCTTTGCCAACCCCACTGAACCTCGGAGCGGACCACACGCCCCAGCGACGCGGAGATCATTGGCGTCGTGGTCGTCAAATGCCAATGAAGCCGGGCGACGACGATTTCTGACGGAAACACCGGGGCGTGCAGCGTGGTGCGCCACCAACTCGTCCGCTCCACCGCGTCGGCGGGGACGGTGTAGGCAATCTCCAGTGTGCTTGGCAGAGCGGCCGCCTCCGGGTGCAGCCTGAGGCGCACAATGCGGCCTGCGTCGTCCACCACTTCCGGCGCGATCTGCTTCTTGCCCAGGCTGAACGTCAGTTTCTCGCGAAAACGCGGGAGCGAAATGGGCAGCTCCACATTCACATCGGGCGTCTGCAGTTTGCGAATCAAGTACCGGGCTCGCACCTGCTGGCTGCCATCGTCGAGCATGCGCACCTGAATGAGGCCCCGCGACGCCACGAATGCCGCCAACGTCGGCGCCGGTTTCTCCTCGACCTTGAAGAAGAGAGGCAGCTCCGATCCATGGCCTTCGAGCACAAGCGTTGGAAACTGGTCAATGCCCGGCGCGATCTCTACGCCGCGTTCCTTCCAGGCGCCCCGGCTGATCGTGGCATCGGTCAAGCGGGCGGTGAGCCGCGACGTGATCCACACGCGAACTTTGGCGTCCTTTTGCGACGCCGTCGTCGGCCAGATCAACGGCACGTTCAGCACGCCGGCCTTGCCGATCGCTACGTCATAGTGCAAAACGATGTCGACGTTGTCGGTGTCCGTGTTCGGCCTAAGCCAAAGCAGATTTTGTGCCGGGTCGTGCTGCATCAGGGCGTCCGCAGGTTGAACGGTGACTTTGCCAACTCCGGCAGGCGTCTTGAGAGTGATTGGCTTCGGTTCCAAGCCAGGCGCCCGTTCTTCGCGGGGAAAGCGCAATGTCTGCCTGATCTGAGCTGTGTGCTCGTGCAGCGTGATATCGATGACCGAACGCGCGATCACTTCGCGTTGGATCGGCCGCCAGGCCAGGTCGATTTCCCCGGAAGTCAGGTCGCGGCTAATGTCGAGCTGGTGGCGATCCGGCGCCGGCTGCTCCACGTCACCGGATACGTCCAAGAGCTCAATGCGTTTGTCCGAGCGCACTACGATCTTGGCGCCGCGATCTTGTGTACCGATCGGACGTGGCAACTCGAGGCGGACGCGCAACTGTTCGCGCGGCAGACGCATCTTGTTTTTCAGAATGAGCGTGACTTGCTTGGGCGCTTGGCTTCGTCCCAAAACGACACGCGAGGCGCCTGCGCTGTCCATGGCCGAAGGACGAAGCGGCGTACCCAGATCGTCCACGATGGCATGTTCGTCCTGGCCAACATCCAATTCGTTTCCGCCGAGGATCCGGGCCAGGCCGCTCCAGCAAAGCGTGCCGGGAAACGCCATGGCAGGCGCCGTTCCGGCGATAACATCGACCCCACGCAGGCGAGGCTGGGGCAGCTTCAGATCGACCGAGTAAACCGACGAAAACAACGCCTTCACTTGGATACGCGCCGTCGCTTCTAACTCCCAGCCTTCCGCTGTGGTGCGCAGGTTCAGCTCGTGCGCCACCTGCGATTCGAGTTGGTTGGACTGTGCGCGCCACTCCAGTTCCAGAGGCGCCTTGACCGTCTTCGACGACTTGAGGGTCTTCTCCGAAACCGCGGGCGCGACGTAAGTGAAGATGGACTCGACGTCGGCGCTTTTCTGGTAAGTGTTCTCCGCACGACGGAATACAAGCCTCTGCCCGAAGCTCACATTGGCAGGCATTTGCACGACGATTGTCCCCTTGTGCACGGCCGCATCCAGCACGTGAAACGGTCCGATTCCGCGCACAACGTCGGCTGCTGGCCGGTCCAAGTGATAGGTAACTTTCACCTTCCAGGTATCCGCGGTCACGTCCGACGCTTTCATGATGTGATAGGGCGCCTTCGGCGTCGGCTTGCTGAAACTCGCTGTCAGCGTTCCGGGAGCCTTGGTCAGCTCGATCTCCGCAGTCGGCGGCACGACCAAGCGCCAGTCCTTTGTTTGCCGTTGGCTATCCTCCAATGAGAGATCCGCAGTGATATGAATCTGTTTCTCGTCCACGACGACGTGAATCTGCCCATCCACCTTAATCAAAGGGCTGTTTCCACTTCCGGTCGAGGGCTCTTTCCATGCCAGGTGAACCTTTTTCCCTGTGCCGAGGCCGATATGCCAGTGGCCCGACGGATCGGGCTTTTCCAGCATGTTGTTCGAACGCACTTCCTTGATGCCCGGCGCCAAGCGCAGATCAAGCGTCGTTGACGCGGCGCCTGGAAGACCAAGGTCGATCTCACGCTCGGTAAGCGACGCGGACATCTTGATCGGCACACGAAACTTCAGCTGTGCCTTGTGCCCTTTGAGCTGATCTCCCTCTCGTTCAACTCGTACCAAGAAGCCGTCTTCTTTGTCGTATTCCAGGAACGGCGTCTCTCCATCGAGGGAAGCGCCCTCCATCAGAAACGCACCTTTAAGCCCGAGCACGACCGTCGTTTTCGGACTATCGGTGCCGAAGCCATAGTCAGCACTGAAATTGAGGAATTCGCCATCGAGCTCACCCGTGAGGTGGCAGGACGATGGCGGCTTGCGGTCCGGTTTCTGCTTCAGCGCTTCGATCTGGTCAAGCAATTCTTGATGGCGCTCCGGCGTGAGCAAGTACATCCGCGGCTGGCCCGTGAGCGCCTCCAGCCAATCGTCGATGACGGTCATCCCGTCTTTGGGCCAAACGGGTTTGGCGACGGGTTTCTTCTCGACTTTCGTTTTGTCGACGTCCTTCGATTTGGCTTTCAAGTCGTCGTTCGGTTTCGCGTCGGTCTTTTTTTCGGTCGATTGCGCCAAGGCGACGAGCGCGCACAGCCCCAGGCCGAAGTACAGGATAAGAGTGGCTCGCAGCATCGACATGCTCCATCGGGGCGCGCACGCGGGACCAGGCAGCCTTGGGAACCGCAGCGCCCATTATAAACGATATTGGCGGAATGCGATGCCCAAGAAGCCCAATTTGCCCAACTTGCAGAGTACCAACTAACGACCGTGACGATGATGACGAGAATGCTGACATGCCCTGATATGCCGCATGCGGCTACGATCGCCCGTTGCAAAAGATGCCGACCAGTTGTGGATGCAGCGGACCGTTGGTCG